>CAYVTV010000016.1:0-28153 GCA_964454295.1 uncultured Bacteroidaceae bacterium | reverse complement strand
GTTGATTGAGGCGGAACAGATAAAGCTGATTTAGAAATAATTATTATGAACAAAACGATATAGTATTAACCAAAAATTTGTAAGCTTTTTTCAGGACGATACAAACCTTCCCTCATTCATCCTGTATCTTCGAACGGCTTTAGCGCTTATTCTCCTGTCGTGTGTGACAAGCAGCACTCCGCCTCCTTTCCCTGCAAATTCTGAAATATATTTTAGTACAATTTCCGTATTCTCATCGTCGAGATTTCCTGTAGGTTCATCGGCAAACAGTAATTCGGGATCATTGATCAGTGCCCGTGCAAGCGCTACCCGTTGGCGTTCACCCGTACTCAGTTCTCCGGGTTTGTGACGGATCCGTTCGGAAAGATTGAGATGGTGAAGCAATTCTCTTGCCCTTTGTTCAACGGAAATAGTGTACGAATCTGAAACTATGGAAGGGACCAGAACATTCTCGAGAACATCCAGGTAGGGGACAAGGAAAAACTGTTGAAACACAAATCCAATCCTCCGGGCCCTTTCCTTATCTCTTCTGCCCGGTGTGATATTATACAGGTTGATATCTCCCAGGAACACTTCCCCGCTGTCGGGATATAGTAATCCTCCGGCAATCAGCAGCAGTGTTGTTTTACCGCAACCACTAGGACCGTTCACTGCAACGAGTTCTCCTCTATTAACTTCAAGTGAAACATCATTTAATGCTCTTACCTCCTTATTCCTGCCTGTACGGTAAGTTTTTGTAAGTCCTGACACATGTAATACCATTATGAATAGTTGAGATTAAATATTGTTATTGGATCTTTCCTTTATATTATATGTGGGTAATTACGAAATCAGTTATTCCCTGTTTCCGAATTTATCTATTGTTCACTGAGCATCATAGCCGGATCCTGGTTAGCTGCCATAATGGAAGGGATCAGTCCTGCTGTAAATGAGATCAGCGGTGCAAGTATCAATCCAAACAGGATCAGGGAGAAGCTTATCAGGTTCTGAAATCCGGTGATTGCCATATCGCTCCAGAATATTCCCAGCAGCACACCTGCGAGGGTTCCGATAAGGCCTCCGGCTATTCCCATAAGTAATGCTTTGCCAAGAAAGATCTGAAGCACCTTTTTTCTGCTGAACCCTACCGCCCTCAGAATACCGGTCTCGTACCTTCTCTCCCTTACATTATTGAGAATCAGCACGAATATCCATATAGAAGCGCCGGCAATCAGTATAATTACCAGGAGGGAAGCGAGTTTCTCTTTTTCATTTCTCAACAGTGACTGATGGGCGATTTCAGCTTCCAGTATCTCCTTATGTAATGCTTCAGCTCTTTTCCTTACGTCAGCCCTGGCAGCAATAAGTGAGCTGAATTCAAAAACTTTCGTATGGGGAAGTATGGCAGCCACTTCCTCCTTGACCTGGCCCAGCATTTCTATCGCGCATATACATTCAAGTGCCAGGATGCCATTTATTTTACCTGGTCTGCCGAGTATCTTCTGGGCTTTATCCAGGGGGATCCATACGCTCATATCATCTTTAGTGCCACGCCTGGAATATACCCGGTTAACTTCAAATGTTTCTCCTTTGATAGATAATTTGTCTCCGGGACTGAGGTTCAAAGATGCCGCAATGTCTTCTCCCAGGTCTGCTTTCCCCTCCGGTACTCTTTCCATAATGGGAGAACGGTATTCGAAGTCGGCCGTTAAATGCCCTGGTTTGCTGTAAACGGGAACCTGACCGCGAATTCCGGTGAGAAATATCTCTGTCTTCTTTTCCTTCCAGTATATCTTCTCCTGTAATACCGGCAACAGATGGTTAAGTGTTTTAATCCCGCTTTCAGCGATCTTCCATACATCTTCATAATCCAGGTAGGTAGTGGCATACCCATTTCTTTCGAGCTCTGTCAGGCTCTGTTCTTTGTTAAGGATCAAAACATTATAACCCATGTTGCGCATAATGATCCTGTAGTCATCTTCCAGACGGAGCATCTCTTCCCTTAACTCATTTTCTTTTTCAATGAACATCATTTCTGTGGCCAGTTCATCTCCCTTAAGAAGAATGATCGACCCGACAAATCCTGCTGTAGCTATAACAAGGGAAAGAACACCGGTAATAAATCCATATTTTTTATAGCTTAATTCCCTCTTTATGATTTTTCGAATATTCATGACCATTGAATTCTTATCTGAATGATTTATTATATAAAACAATACCAATAACCAGTACTATCAAAACCAGTCCGGCAATATAAAGTGCCAGCTTTTTCAGGAAGTTTTGCTTTTCAGTGTTCTCTGGTAGTGTTTTTTTGCCGGGAACACTTTCTGCAGTATCAAAGAAAACGGGGCTGTGGTTATTTCCCTCCTTTCTTG
Source organism: uncultured Bacteroidaceae bacterium (assembly GCA_964454295.1). Taxonomy (GTDB): domain Bacteria; phylum Bacteroidota; class Bacteroidia; order Bacteroidales; genus CAYVTV01. The sequence continues at coordinate 25,799 of CAYVTV010000016.1, read as the reverse complement.
TCCATTCTTCTCTTTCTTCGGCAATATTAAGACTTTCCTTGTTATTTTCCCTGATATTATCTGTTCCCGGCTGTGTTGAGGGATAATCCGGAGCGGCTATCCCTGTTTTCTCTTTTAAAGGTTCCTTTTCCCTGACAGTGGCAATATGTTTTCTGGTTACTTCTTCAAGCAAAAGTTTTGCTTTTTCTTCCCTTTTAATGAAATCGCCGATACCGCTCAGGGGATTTGTAATACTAATATCAGTAATATTTTCAATTACCTTGTCCCATGTCATGGAAATTAACAAATCCATTCCGGGGTTAAGCAATTTTGCCTGACAGGAGCAGGGACCTGTAATGAATTCTGCAGCTTCTCTTATGTTCCATTCGTTAATTCCCTTGCCTACAATAGCATAGAGGGCGATGCCTCTTCCAAAAACAGGGAACACCATGGGTTCAGATGCAAACTCATCAAGGTCACGTTCGCTATTGATCAACATGTTAATCAGGTGTGTTTCTCCCGGATCCTTTCGGGAAACTCTTATTATTTCAAATTTTATAGCGGGGACTTCTTCCAGGGGAATACCCTTTGACATGTCCCGCCATAATTCCGGATCCGGTAATTTTAATGTTTGTTCAAGGCGGTTAAGTTCTCTGGTGAGCATATCGTATGCAGCCTGATCCTTTCTCCTGTCACCACATTCCAAAAGGACCCATACCGCTGTTGTTTCCTGAACGAGCATGCGGGCAATGCTTTCACGAACCGGAGAGGTTATGATCTGACCAATATTCGGAAGGGTCAGGGGACCTGACCATAAAATATCCTTCATTCCTGTTACCCGTGGATAACGCAACACCATCCAGGGGTAAGTGTCTGATGAGAGCCTGGTTATATTACTAAGTTCCGCATCAGTTAAGTTTTCCTCAATATTTATAAGATTTATTTCAAGGTTTGCACCTGTTTGACTGTTTTGAGCGGATATTAATAAATTCAACAGATCCTGCTCATCTGTTCTGAGTGCTTTTTTATAAAATATTTCCAGACTGTAGTTGTCTGCTTCCCAGTATTCAAGTGCATATCTGAACACTGGTATTGCGCATGAATATACCCTCAGTGGTGAGTAAAGGCATATTCCAATAAATAGTATAAATCTGGCAGTTCTTTTCATTATCTTTTAAAATCAGCCTGATCAGAAATGATATTTTCATTTTGTACTATCTCAACACCGCAGATAATGGCTGTTGAGATGTTATCAGAGAATTCAATAAGAAGCGTATTATTAACACTTATATTTCGGAACTCTTTTTTCACCATCATCCGTGGTCCTCCTGCCTGCTGAACAATATCAAAATTTTCAAGTACAATATTGCCCTGCAACGACACATTAAAGATACGTTGTCCGATGGTGATTTCTTCCGGTTCGGCAAAGAATAGTGTTACATTATAAAAATTTTCATTCCCGGATGGGTTGGGATTCAGTTTTACTTCAACAGATTTAATCCCCTTGATACCATAGGAAGCCACCCAGTTATATTTTTCCGCGGGATTTTTAATCCATGTGGCATGATTCCTGAAATATTCCTCAGAGGATGTTGTTTCCACTTTTATCGGGAGGTCGGGTCCTTCCGTGTATAATTTCGGATATTCAAACCAGAGTACCTCATTTTCTTTTCTGTTGCCTGATGCTCCAAAATTAATACCCAGTGATCGTACGATTTCATCGTCGATTTCGATCTTGTTAAGAGACCACATTTCAATACCGGCATCAGGCATATATGTAAGTCCGAAACTGGATTGCAAAGGGTAGGAGCATGTACAGGTCCTGGTATAATCGGGTCCGTTAAGCATTCCCTCAGCGATAATCAGATTATTTGTACATCCGGCTTTCCAGCCACTTATATTTGTTGTGCCTCCAAAATTACACAAATCATTGTATCCTGCACTGCCTGACCGGAAAGCCATGAGATACCTGCTTGTGTTAATCGTGCCACACCCATAATATTTATGCCAGTCCCAGTTATATTCCTCACCGGTAACCGGATGGCTCATCCGTTTTGCTTCCCCGGTATAAGGGTTGAATACCGGTTCACCTGGTCTGCCTGAGATTATCATTTCAGGATGCAGTCCCAGGGATCCCGAATATCTTTCGGAACTTGTCCAGATCGTTTTGCCGTTAATTCCTGTCCGTGCAATTAACTGATTCCGGGGTTCGTCGGAGAGATTTCTTTTTCCCCCGTATCTGCCGCCTTCAATCAGAATGTCCTTATCTTCATAATAGCCCAGCCATGTACCAAAAGCGTTCTCGTCTTCCCAAAGTATTTCACCGGTTTTAATATCAAGAGCGAGTAATACAGATTGTCTGTTATCTTCAATTCCTCTCCTCTGTAATAGTTTAACAATGCCTTCCGACAAGCCGTCAACAGCAAATATTTTATTGTTACCGGCTACGATTGTGTTATGCCGGAATCCCGTTTTGGCTGCCTCCCTGGTCCACAGGAGTTTTCCATCATAGCGGTTCATTACTGCCACATATCGGCTGGTTGCATCATTCCACCATGTCTCCTGATCGTAGACTCCACCTTCCTGAAATATAATGGGATCTGCTGTGGCGATTAAATATTCACCCCATACCATGATATGCCCCCATTCTTTACGGTTAAGTTTCACATTTACAGGGAGATGGAATTCAGAGATGGTTTTCCCGGTAGAAGGATCAAGATACAGAATCTTATCATTATAGATTATATATATACCGTCTTCGAGTGTGACATAAGGGCTTCCCATAACATTTGCACCGGGATGACAGGACATATAAACCTCTTTACCGGCCCTGAATTGTTCTTCAAGTTCAAGGTTAGTAAATCTATGGCCTATACCGGGTAATTCTTTCACCCATAATTCTCTGCCTGTATAAACACATCGGGCATTTAAGGTTTCCACTCCCATAATCAACAACCGGCCTCCCGCAGCCTGTGGTACAGGACCAAGATGATGACGGGGAAGAACATTAACATTTGAGGGACCTCCAAACCAGAGTGTTCCGAGGGGAGGTTTTACAAGACTGTCATCCGAGTAGGTCCGGTTGGAGGCGCTTGCATATTGGTGTGTCCATTGTGCTGAGCCTAGTAAAGCATCCTTACGGGTAAGTATAGTATAAGTTTTTTCCCTGGTAATTACTGCATTTTCTAATGCCAGCTCATTGATCATCAAGGGAAAAGATTTACCTGCACTTAGAATGAACGCTGATCCTCCATAAGGTCGCAGGGAATTGAATACTTTTCTGATCTGGTCCGGCAGATAATCCGGTTGATTCACAACGATAATATCGTAAATATAGGGAAGAAGGGCACTTTCCAAATGCCTGGCATCTACTACGGAGACCCTTTTTCCATAAAGGCCTGCATTATCCAGCTCGTTCCTGAGTTGCCTGGTTTTCTCGGGATCAGAACCGGATATGATAAGATGCATGGAACTGTTTTGAGTCAATGCTTTTATAAGATCAGTATTTGATTCTCCGTAAATCAATCCATAGCCCCCAGCGGCTCCTGCATGTTGAAGCATGGAATTTGCAAGTGCGGATGACTTTTTTCCCGGTTTTTTAGCCAGTGGACTGTAAGAATAATACCTTGGTGAAGCACTTTTTTTACTCCCGAAACAATAAACTTTCCCGTCGGTGGTTACCACGAACAACTTGTTATTTCCGGCAAGCATAGTCCATATTATACCCTCTGTTTTATATTCCCAGCTGATATCACCGGGTGAACCATCGGTGGATATGGTAACCAGTGAGACTGTTTCTCCTCCATAACGGCTGATAACAAAGTGCGAATCTGTTTTAAAGTAAAGGCGGTCAGCATGATCTACCTTTACTTTCCATAATTCGTCAATTTCATAGGTTTTTTTAATTGCTTCTCTTTGCAGTCGGTCGATAATTTCAACCTCTTTTTTTCTGATGTGTGAATTATGAGCAATAAGATGATTTTCAGAAATACCGATAAATGCATTTTGGGTAATTACGTCGCCGGGAACGGCTCCGAATTGTGCTCCGTCTTCCGCGGCGTATAACATACCATGGTTAAAAAACCAGTCATCCGAAGCGAATATCCTGTATCCGCCTGCTCCTTTCCCGACAATTCTGGAGGACAAGTTGAAATATAAAAATTTTCCTGTTTTGATGTCAAAAACGGCAGGAGGGGTTCTTCCCCCTGGAACTATAAGCTTATCACCCGAAATGGCCAGGTATCCCTGTGGGGAAGGTCCGCCGAAGGAATATGCGCCGCCATGCTGGTGCAGTTCCCACAGGGATCCGCTGGTGCTGTTGGTCCATATTTTTTCTCCGCTGATGGCATCCACTGCATGGATAAATACTCCTTCAAAGGGGATAACCCCTGCAGCAAAATATATGACTCCGTTTTTCAGGACAGGGCCACCGCGTGCCGGCCACATACTTATAATCCTTTCATTTCCCAGCACCATACGGTCAGAATAACTTCCTTTGAATTGCCAGATCAGATTTCCCGTAGTGGCGTCAATGCAATACAAATATCCGTCATCGGAAACAAAATAAACCCTGCCGGAGTTATAAACAGGAGCGAATCTGACCGGTCCTCCGGCATAGAAGCGCCAGAGTTCTTCTCCGGTTTCGGTTGAATAAGCAGAAAGCCTGTCGGAAACCATTGAAGGCACAAACAATTTACCCTCACCGATAACAGGTTCATAAGATATGTCGAAAGATAATTTTCCTATTTTATCAGGATTGCCTCCCGTATAATAATCTTCATACTGAAATGGCCAGCATCTTGCCGGCTCCTCCAACTGACGGGTCCAGATCAGTTCCGGTTTGTCAGGCATGGTCATTTTCACTGATGCACGTCTTCCGGCGTCATTCCTCCACATGGGCCAGTCTGAACCGTCTGCGGATGCTCCCGTAATACCCAGAATAAGTGCCGGAAGTATTTTTCCTGGTAATGTAAATTTCATTTATATAGCATTGTATTATTCAGAATCTCTGCTATTTTACATTCTTTCTCTGTGTCCTTCTGTGACATCTCTGTGTAATTCTGTGTTATAATAAATTATTTTTACACAGAGAAGCACAGAGAAGACACTGAGAAACACAGTGACTTTTACGATAACATCTGGTAAAAAACAGTTAGTTGGAATAGTTAGAAAATACAAGTAAGGGAATAGCTACTGTTGCCTTTATTTCAGACTTTCCAGAGCCATACCGAGTTCTTCACCCCTCAGGTTTCTGGCAATAATTATTCCGTTACCATCAATAAGCCAGCTGGAGGGAATGCTGCGTACCTGGTACATTGCCGCAGGAACTGACTGCCAGCCTCTCAGATCGCTCACATGATACTCCCATTCCAATCCGTCCTTATCAATGGCATCCAGCCATTGTTCCCTGTTTTGATCCAGGGAAACACTGTAAACTGCGAATCCTTCTCCATTTCTGAACTTCTGGTTTTTGTATTTATGGTAGGTGGTTACAATATTGGGATTTTCAATCCTGCACGGAGGGCACCATGCTGCCCAGAAATCAATAAGCACTATTTTGCCCTTTAAACTGGAAAGCTTAATCGGTGTGCCATCCGGGGAATTATATTCCAGTTCCGGTGCTCTGTTTCCTATGTTTAAACCAACAGCAACATTTTCGGTCTTTTTAACACCGGAGTCACTTTCCTTTTTTTCCTTTTCACCGGTACCAGAGGTACATGATGTCATGATAATGATCATTATGCTGACAAGGATGTAAAATTTAAATTTTGTTGTCATGTATGTGTTATTAATTACTATCTCTTAAATTAACTTTCTTTTTTCCGCCTCAATCAGCCGAATGATATAATTTCGTTGTTGAGACACTAAATATTGAGACACAAAATGTTGTGTCTGTACGGCGGATTTTTATCTCGTCATTTTTGGGGCTGTCTCATAAGTCAAAATATGTTCAACCACAAAGAACACAAAGGATAACACAAAGGACACAAAGTGTTACAAATCAGAAATATATACTTCGTGTCCTTCGTGCGTACTTAGAGTCCTTCGTGGTTAAAAACACTTATGAGACAGCCCCCTATTCAATTTCTACCCCGGGTTAATGCGGCTATGCCCCTATTATCCACGTAACCACGTAACCACGTATCCACGTAACCACGTATCCACTTAACCACGTATCCACGTAATCACGTATCCACTTAACCACGTAACCACGTATTCACGTAACCATTCAATTTTGTCCGATCCCGTAATCCCTTATTAACCCGATCCCTCCACTTGATCCCGTGATCCCGTGATAGCGTGATCCCTTAACCAACTTTTTACTCAACCACTCAACCACATAACCACTTACCTCCCCGTCCCTTTTCCCGCAAATATATATCTATATAAATAAATAGCTTCATTTTTAACAAAAAAAAACTAAAAACGTTCAATTACGGCACCCAGGGAACTAAGCCGCGTGTCGATCTGTTCATATCCTCTATCGATCTGTTCAATATTACTAATAGTACTTATTCCCTCTGCTGCCAGTGCGGCTATTAACAAGGCCACTCCGGCGCGGATATCGGGTGAGGACATATTGGTTGCCCTGAGTTTAATTTTATGATCCTGTCCTATCACCGTTGCTCTGTGCGGGTCGCAAAGTATGATCTGTGCTCCCATATCGATGAGCTTATCCACGAAGAATAAGCGGCTTTCAAACATTTTCTGATGAATGAGGACACATCCTTTTGCCTGTGTGGCCGTGACCAGAATAATACTGAGCAGGTCGGGAGTAAGTCCTGGCCAGGGTGCATCGGCGATAGTCATTATTGCTCCGTCAATGAAGGTTTCAATTTCATATGATTCCTGAGCAGGGATGAGTAGATCGTCATCTTTGGAGACAATTTCTATACCCAGCCGGCGGAAGGATTCAGGGATTATCCCCAGGTGATCAAGGCAAACATTTTTTATGTGGATTTCTGAGCGGGTCATTGCAGCCATGCCGATAAAACTTCCTATTTCAATCATGTCGGGAAGCAGGGTATGATCTGTGCCCCCCAGTTTAAGGACACCTTTGATGGTCAGCAGGTTTGATCCGATACCGGTGATTTTTGCACCCATTCGGTTAAGCATACGGCAAAGTTGCTGGATATAGGGTTCGCAGGCTGCGTTATAAATTGTGGTTATACCGTTGGCAAGGACTGCGGCCATGACAATGTTTGCGGTTCCGGTTACAGAGGCCTCATCAAGCAGCATATGGCAGGCTTTAAGTTTAGGTGCACTTACCTTATATAATGCTCCCTGGCTATCGTACTCAAACCGGGCACCGAGTTTCCGGAATCCAATAAAGTGAGTATCGAGGCGGCGTCTGCCAATTTTATCACCGCCTGGTTTGGGAATAAAGGCTTTTCCAAAACGTGCGAGTAAGGGTCCCACAACCATAACAGAACCTCGCAGAGCGGCACTTTTTTCAAGGAATTTGACGGAATGAAAATAGTCGGAATTTATATCAGAGGCTTTAAATGAAAAGGTTCCCGGGGCATTTTTTTTAACTTCCACACCCATATCTGCCAGAAGCTCAATAAGCCTGTTAATGTCACTGATATCAGGAATATTTGAAATAGTAACCGTTTCAGAAGTAAGCAGGCTTGCGCATATTACCTGGAGTGCTTCGTTTTTTGCACCCTGAGGTATTATCTCCCCCTGGAGTTTGTGGCCGCCTTCAATTCTGAAGCTACCCATTTCTTATTCTGTTATTTTTTCCGGGGATTACGTTTCTTGCTCCTGCTTTTATATAGGATATCCCTGGTCTCATTAAGTTTGTATTCTTCGGATTGAAGCAATATCTTTCCTCCCGACAATTCCTTCAGATCTGAAAATATCTGTTCATCACTTACATTCTCACGGTTCCATGTGAGATATGATTTCTTCATATGGTTTGCCAGCAGGCGTACCAGGAATTCTCTTTCCTCACCCTCTTCCATTTCCACTGCCTTTTTTACCATCATCTCGATATATTTTCCATAATGTTTGTATCTTATGCGTTCCTGCTGATAGGGTATGGATTTTGGTTTCTCAGCTAACTTTGAGGGTTCCGGCTTGTCATACGGAGAATCAATATCAAGTTTAAAGTCAGACATTATGGCAAGATGATCCCATAATTTATGTTTGTAATCACCCTGATCACGCAGGTGCGGATTGAGATTTCCCATTATACTTATCAGTGTTCTTGCCGCCTTATTCCGCTCTTCCCGTTCTTCAATCTGTAATACGTGTTCAACCATTTTCTGAACATTCCTGCCATATTCAGGGAGAATCAGTTTTTTTCTGGAGGTATTATAATCATAGTCCATTTTATTGAGGTGTTTATTTGTCACTTTTTTTCCCGTCAAAGATACTATTTCTATTTAGATTTAGGAAATGATCTTTAATCTGGCAAATTTTAACAAAAGTTGTTTCTGTCCGTGGTCTTTGAAAAAAACGGTGACTTTAGCATTGGGTGCAGTGCCCTCTCTGCTGATGACTTTTCCCCGGCCGAAACGCTCATGCTCTACATCCATTCCTGACAATATATTATCATTATCCTTGTTATCAGGCACCTGGTTTTCTGAAGTTTTAACTTTAACCAGCTTTCTGTGCCTGTTAAAAGGAATTTCCCCGGGTGCGGACGTGCCTGCTTTCACTTTCATTTTTGGCAGAATACTGACTCCGGCCGGGTGTTGGTCAGAATACTCCGGCTCAACAAATTCCTCATTAATTTCGCTGATGAACCGGCTGGGAATGCAATGGTTTAACAAACCCCATTTAAAGCGGGTGGCAGCGTAGGAAATAAAAACATATTCCATTGCTCTGGTAACAGCCACATAAAAAAGTCTTCTTTCTTCCTCAAGTTCCCTGGTGGTATTCACTGACATAAAGGAAGGGAAAAGTTCTTCCTCCATACCAGCGATAAAAACACATTTAAATTCAAGACCTTTTGCGGAATGTACAGTCATTATCAACACCTTGTCTTTATCCTCATCTGTATCTGCGTCGGCATCGGTATAGAGTGTTACAGTCTGAAGGTATGCAGAAAGGCTGGTGTCTTCCGCATTTTCTTCATTTTCAGTAAACTCCCTTATTCCGTTCAATAATTCTTCGAGGTTCTGTACCCTGCTGATTCCCTCCGGAGTTTTATCCTGACTCAGCTCTTTTATCAATCCCGCACTGCTTGCGATGGTATAGGCAAGATCGAAAGCCTCCATCTCTTCTGCTTTTTTCCTGTAACCGCTGATCAGCTCTGCAAATGACTGTAATTTCTGTATGGTTCCTTTATTAAATTCCTTTTGTAAAGATGAATGATCATGTAAAGTTTCCCACATACTTTTCTGTGCGAGTTGTGCGATCATTTCGATCCGGGTCAGGGTAGTTTTTCCTATACCCCGCAAAGGATAATTTATAATACGTTTTAAGGATTCATCATCAGAAGGGTTCATGACAAAGCGGAAATATGCCAGGGCATCTTTCACTTCCTTTCTTTGAAAGAATGACATTCCCCCGTAAACCTTATAGGGGATATTCATCTTTCTCAGGGCTTCTTCAAATATCCTTGATTGTGCGTTGGTTCTGTATAAAACGGCAAAGTCCCGGTAATGCAACTGCTTGGCATACATCATATCTTTAATGATTCCGGCTATATTGTATCCCTCTTCATTGTCTGTTCGTGCCTCCAGAATTTTCACCTTGTTGCCTTCCTCTTTCTCGCTAAATATTTTCTTTGAAATTTGCTCCTTGTTATTTAAGATAATACTGTTGGCTGCATTCACTATATTCCGGGTTGATCTGTAATTTCTTTCCAGTTTTATCAACCTTGCCTCAGGGTAATCCGTTTTAAATTTCAGGATGTTTTCTATTCTTGCACCTCTGAATGAGTAAATACTCTGGGCATCATCACCTACAACGCATATATTTTTATGATCTCCGGCAAGTCTGTGCAGGATAAGATACTGTGCGTAATTAGTGTCCTGGTATTCGTCAATGAGTAAGTACCGGAAAGCGGTTCTGTATTTATCCAGCACGGCTGGATGGTCCCTGAATAACAGATTGGTATTCAGGAGCAGGTCGTCAAAATCCATCGCTCCGGCCCTTTTACATCTTATGGAATAACGAAGGTAAATGTCGCTGATGCGGGGCCGACGGGTACTGTTATCAATTGCCTGAATTTCATTATTGGCCGCATAAGCCTCTGCAGTAACCAGGTTATTCTTTGCCAGCGATATTCTTGACTGCACTTCCGATGGCTTATAAATTTTATCATCCAGGTTCAGTTCATGAATGATCGTTCTTATAAGGCTCTTTGAGTCAGCACTGTCATATATGGTGTAATCGGAAGGATATCCCAGTGCCGCACTCTCATATCGTAATATTTTCGAGAAAACAGAATGAAAGGTGCCCATCCATAATCTTCGGGCAGTGTGAAAATCTACCAGCCCTGATATTCTATCTTTCATTTCCCTGGCTGCTTTATTTGTAAAGGTCAATGCCAGCACAGTGAAAGGCTGAATGCCCTGCTGAAGCATATAAGCGATCCGGTAAGTTAAAACCCTTGTTTTCCCCGATCCGGCTCCCGCAATGACCAGCGTGGGTCCGGTATAATGCAGAACGGCATCTCTCTGAGATTCATTTAGTTCACTTAAAATATCATTCACAATAATCCCTCCGCTTTTAAAGCGCCAAAATACTATTTGAAATTTTATTCAAAGAATATAAACAAAAGAAAATATTAACTTTTTATATATTAAGGTGTAAACCTAAGTTTGATATATCCTGATTTGATACAAAAATCTATAAAATCAGGCAATATTTCATAAATTCAACGAGTTTAATTATAATTGCGAAAAAATGACCCGGAGGTCAATCTGATTTGAAAATCATTAATATCCTTATGACGTATCTGTTCGAAATGCATTTCATTTACAGGAAAGTGAGAAAATCTGTTTTTTTTCTGATCTTTTCTTTTATGGTTGTTATTACCGGTGTAAATGCACAACTATATTCCCCCGGTGCTGATTTTGCAAAAAAGATATCATACAAGACCTATACAGGTTCCGACAGTGTGTTTGTTTTCCATAATTATGACGGCCTGCCCAAAAAGGGAAGTCTTACTGCATTGCCTCCGGTTGCAGGAGTGTATACTTTTGAGTGGTCGAAGTACAATTCAGTATCCGGCGGATTTGACACCCCCTTTTATTCTCAAAATGATGCCATTCAATCTGTACTGGAAGACCTTAATGAAGGAGGATATAAGGTGCGGATCACCAATACCTCAGGTTTTGACACTTCCTTTGTAGCGTGGATATTTTTAAATGAGTTAAGGGTTGAAATAGAAAAAGACGACCAGGGGAAGATCAAGCCTGGTAAATATACTTGTGACTTCCTGATCATTAACGGGGAGGTAATTCCGGATACCTTCTGTTATTATGATCTGAACAGCAATGAAGAGATATGTCTGCTGAATGACTACAGGTTTTTATGGACATCGGACAATCCTGATCTGATTATTCCGAATGCCGATAAGATACTTGATCCGAATATTACTTACCGGCCGCCGTATATTGATACCCGTTATTTTCTTACAGCCATTGACAGCTTTGGCATGGAGGTAAAAGATGAGGTGCTGTATGAAACCATCCATGTCAAATCTGATTTTTCCTTACAGGCATTTAACAAGGAAGAATCAAAGATTTTTGAGGATATTAATCTCCCATTCGAGGACGGATCACCTTTAACCATTAAGTTTACAAACAAGAGTCTTAATGGTTACCAGTTTGAGTGGATTTTTGCTGATTCAGCGAGGTCGGGGTTTTTCAGCAATGAATATTCCTCTGATGTTAATTACGAACCTGAATTCACCTATCTTGTTCCTAATGATTATTATCCTGCGCTGGTGGCAGAAAGCTTCATTCCAGGAAGTCCTAAAGGATGTGTTGACACTTTCCGTATATCAGACAGGATAACGGTTTTGCCCTCCCTGGTTAATGTGCCAAATGTCTTCACGCCTGACGGCGACGATCTTAACCGTTATTTCAAGGTGGAACACCGGTCAATCAAAGAATTCAGTATAATCATTATGAATCGCTGGGGGAAGGTTGTTTACCGTGCGGATGTAAAGGATATGTATGAGTGGGAAGGATGGGATGGTAACGTACTAAATACAAACAATCCGGCTTCCCCGGGACCGTATTTTTATGTAATTGAAGCCAGAGGCTGGGACAATGAGAAATATGTAAGAGGTCAGTACAGGGGTACGGTGTATCTGTTCAGGGGGGAGTAAGAAGAAGATTTCAGATTCCAGATTCAAAATTCCAGATTGCACTTTAAATGAGATAATCTCTCTACTTTACATTGAGCAATCTTGAATCTTGAATCTGGAATCTTGAATTTCCTTTCTATTCGTCTTCCGATTCTTCCTGGTATGCTTTCAGCAGGGCCTCCTGGATTTCGCCGGGAACTTGCGCATATTCCGAAAACTTCATTGAATACATTGCCCTTCCGTTTGTAATGGAGCTGAGAGCAGTGGAATATTTATTCATTTCAGCGAGGGGCACCTTGGCTGTAATCTTTTCAAATCCTTTTTCACTTGACATGCCAAGTACAATAGCTCTGCGGCCTTGCAGGTCACTCATAACATCCCCCATTCTGTCGGAGGGCACCAGTACTTCAACAATATATATGGGTTCCATTATTTTTGGAGAAGCTTCCCTGAAAGCTTTGCTGAATGCATTTCTGCCGGCAAGCCTGAAGGATATCTCGTTTGAGTCAACCGGGTGCATTTTCCCGTCGTAAACATAAACTCTTATATCCCTTGCATATGAACCTGTGAGAGGCCCTTCTTCCAGTTTTTCCATTATGCCTTTTAATATAGCGGGCATAAATCTGGCATCAATAGAACCCCCAACTATACAGTTGTAATAAACCAGTTTGCCTCCCCATGTAAGTTCGTGTTCTTCTTTCCCTCTTATAGATAATTTTATGTCTTTTCCATTGATTTTAAACATGTTAGGATCAGGGGCTCCTTCATTGTGGGGTTCAATGATTAAATGTACTTCGCCGAACTGACCTGCACCGCCCGATTGTTTTTTATGGCGGTAATCGGCCTGTGAGGCTTTAGTTATCGTTTCACGATACGGGATCTTTGGTGCGATGAATTCAGTGTCTACTTTGAAAACATTGTCAAGATGCCATTTAACGATTTTCAGATGATGTTCGCCCTGGCCGGAAAGAATAATCTGCTTCAACTCCTTGGAATATTCAACAAGAACTGTAGGGTCCTCTTCATGCATGCGGTTAAGCACTTCTCCCATTTTCTCCTCATCCCCTTCACTTAACGGGCGTATTGCCGTGCGGAATTTAGGCTCAGGAAAGGCGATGGAAGGATACACTATTTTATAATCTGTAGATAATGTATCTCCTGTTTTTGTTGCTTTCAATTTTACAGTTGCACCGATATCCCCTGCAGTAATTTTCGGAACTTTGGTTCTGTTTTTACCTGCACTCATGAATATCTGCGAAATTCTTTCCTTATTGGATGAACGGTTATTTAAAACATCCAGTGCCTCAGTGATTTCACCCGACATAACTTTAAAGAAATTGACTTCTCCAATATGAGATTCAACCGATGTTTTGAACACAAAAAGTGCAGGTGCTCCGGAGGCTTCTATTTTTTTTGGAGTTCCGCTTTTATCTGAAGGAGCAGGTAAAAGATCAGGCGAAGGCAGCAGGTCAACGAATAATTCAAGGAGACGTCCTGTTCCCATATTCTTTTTTGCGGATACACAAAGCACAGGGTTTAATTCACGTGAAATGATACCGGCCATCATACCTTTTTTTACCTCTTCATCATCTAAAGTCTCTTTTTCGAAGAATATCTCCATAAGTGACTCCTCACTTTCTGCAGCTTTTTCAATAAGTTCGTTTCTCAGTTCTTCAGCCCTGTCTTTTTCAGACGCAGGAATTTCCATGATTTCGGGTTTCCCCCCGTTCTCCGGATACTTGTAAAGTTTCATGCTTATGAGATCCACTATGGAATCAAAATCCGGTCCGGCATTAACAGGATACTGAAGGAGTACCGTTTTTGGACCGAACCTCTCCTTTATCATTTCAATAGTCCTTTCATAATGTGCTTTATCGTGATCGCAATGATTGATTACGACACACAAAGGCTTTTCAGATTTTTCAACCCAGCGGTTATGAATCTCGGTTCCCACTTCAACACCATGTTGACAGTTTACCAGAAGAACGGCTACATCAGCCACATTCAATCCTGCTACCGCACCACCAACAAAATCATCAGCTCCCGGAGTATCCAAAATATTAATTTTATGATTATTATATTCGGAATACAGGACACTTAAAAAAACTGAGCTGCCATTTTCCTGCTCAATAAGATTGTAATCCGATACGGTATTCTTATTGTCGACATCCCCGCGGCGATCAATAATTCCTCCTTCAAAAAGTAATGACTCGGCAAGAGTGGTCTTGCCTGAACCTGCGTTACCCAATAATACAATATTGCGAATCTGTTTGGTTGTAAAAGCTTTCACGATACATTATATTTTAAAATTAATGTTAGAATAGTTTGTTAAATTAAAATAAAACGCAAAGGCGCAAAGGCGCAATATATTGAATATTAATAACATTAGTAATTTAAGAAAGAATCGTTAAAATATTCATTATCAACGCAGTATAAAAGTTTAACGAACTATTGATGTTAAAAACAGCAAATAAAAAACGAGATGCAAAAGTAATAAAATTTTAAATAGTTACAAGTTAGGCTATAAGGTAATCAAAAACAAAAACTGGCTATAAGTTGATTTTACAATTATGTATAATCTGAAATCAGATACACGCAACATTTTATAAAAACCCTGCTGTTTTGTCTGCCTCTATTGCAGTAGGCTTCAGTGTGCCGCTTTAAGCTTTGGGGGTGGTGTTTTCAGTCGTTTAATTTTTTATAATATGTCATTAAAATTATTGTTTTTTAAAAAAAAAGAATACCTTTGCAACCCATTTCGGGAAAATTTATTAAAAACATAAGCAATAAGTCTTTATGCCAACAATACAACAGTTAGTGAGAAAAGGCAGGAGAATCATCATTGATAAGAGCAAATCTCCTGCATTGGATTCATGTCCACAGAGACGGGGTGTGTGTGTTCGTGTATACACTACTACTCCTAAGAAACCTAACTCCGCAATGCGGAAAGTTGCCAGAGTGAGGTTAACAAACAGTAAAGAAGTAAATGCCTACATTCCGGGTGAAGGGCATAATCTTCAGGAGCACTCCATTGTACTTATCCGTGGCGGCAGGGTCAAGGACCTTCCGGGTGTAAGGTATCATCTCATCCGCGGTGCTTTGGATGCATCGGGTGTTGATGGCAGATCTCAGCGGAGATCAAAATATGGAACAAAAAGACCTAAGAAAAAATAATCATTACATAAAACATGAGAAAAGGAAGACCTAAAAAAAGAATATTGTTACCCGATCCTAAATACGGAGATCCTTTGGTAACAAGGTTTGTCAATAATCTTATGAAGCAGGGAGGGAAAAGCATTGCCTACGGTGTTTTTTATGATGCGATGGATATTGTTGGCCAGAAGTTGAAAAATGAAGAGAAGAGTGCTCTCGAAATATGGAAACAGGCACTCGATAATATTACTCCTCAGGTTGAGGTAAAGAGCCGCAGGGTAGGAGGTGCCACTTTCCAGGTGCCCATGGAGATCAGACCTGACAGAAAGGTATCGATCAGCATGAAGAACCTTATTTTGTTCTCAAGAAAACGTTCAGGCAAATCCATGAGTGAAAAACTGGCTGCTGAGATACTGGCTGCCTATAATAATGAAGGTGCCGCTGTAAAGAAAAAAGAGGATACTCACCGGATGGCTGAGGCAAATAAAGCTTTTGCGCATTTCAGATTTTAAAGAATAGTTGTTTGGTTCGTAAATGAAGCAGGATTTAAAATATACGAGGAATATTGGTATAATGGCCCATATTGATGCCGGTAAAACAACTACTACCGAGCGTATACTTTTTTATACCGGTATTACTCACAGGATGGGGGAGGTTCATGACGGGGCAGCAACAATGGACTGGATGGTACAGGAACAGGAAAGAGGTATTACTATTACTTCTGCTGCCACAACAACATTCTGGAACTACAATAATAAGAAATATAAAATAAACCTGATTGACACCCCCGGACATGTTGATTTTACTGTTGAGGTAGAAAGATCTCTCAGGGTTCTCGATGGAGCTATTGCCATATTCTGCGGTGTGGGTGGTGTTGAGCCACAGTCTGAAACAGTGTGGAGACAGGCAGATAAATATAATGTACCAAGGATTGCATTCATAAATAAACTGGACAGGGTTGGTTCCGATTTCTTCCGGGTTGTAAACGAAATTAAGGATAAATTATCATGCAATCCTGTTCCTTTACAAATACCTATAGGCTCTGAAGAAGATTTTAACGGAGTTATTGACCTGATAGAAAGAAAGGCTGTAGTATGGCGTTACGATGAAACTCTTGGAATTAATTATGAATTGCAGGATATACCTGATGAATATATTGAATTAACTGAAGAGTGGAGAGAAAAACTGATTGAGGCTGTGTGTGTTTCAGACGACGCTTTACTTGATCGTTTTCTGGAAGACAGGTCAGCTATCTCTGTTGAGGAATTTATGGAAGCAACACGTAAGGCAACTATCCGTCAGGAAATTATACCTGTTTTTTGCGGCGCTTCCTTTAAAAATAAAGGTATTCAGCGTCTGCTTGACGGAATTTGTGCTTTGTTGCCCAGCCCTCTTGATAAAGAAGCCATTAAGGGAATTGATCCTGATACGGAAAAAGAAATTGAAAGAAAAGCTGATGCAGAAGAGCCGCTTGCAGCCCTGGCGTTTAAGATAGCCACCGATCCTTTTGTCGGAAGGCTCGTTTACCTGAGAGTATATTCAGGTGTCCTCCGGCAAGGCATTATGGTGCTGAATCCCAGAACCGGCAAGAAGGACAGGGTGAACAGGATTTATCAGATGCATGCCAATAAGCAGATACCAAAAGAGTTTATTGAAGCCGGAGATATATGTGCGGCTATAGGATTCAGGGACCTTCGTACGGGAGACACAGTTTGCACTGTTAACAAGCCTATTGTGCTTGAATCTATGGATTTCCCGGAACCTGTGATAAGTGTTGCCATTGAACCTAAAACTCAGCCTGATATTGATAAGCTCGGGCTTTCCCTGGCAAAACTCGCTGAAGAAGATCCTACATTCCAGGTTAAGTCTGACCCTGATTCCGGACAAACAATAATTAGCGGAATGGGAGAGTTGCACCTTGAAATATTGATAGACAGGCTGCGCAGAGAGTTTAAAATAGAATGCAACCAGGGGAACCCAATGGTTAATTATAAGGAAGCATTAACTGTTCCTGTCGATCACCGTGAAGTATTCAAAAAACAAACTGGGGGAAGAGGTAAGTTTGCAGATATAGTTGTCCGCATCGGACCTGCTGACCCGGGAATAACAGGATTGCAATTTGTTAATGATGTAAAAGGAGGTAATATCCCAAAAGAATATATACCCTTTGTTGAAAAAGGTTTTCTCGCAGCGATCAAAAACGGACCTATTGCAGGTTTTCCCGTTGAAAGTCTGAAGGTGGTACTTGTCGACGGCTCATTTCATCCGGTTGACTCTGACTCTCTCTCTTTTGAAATTGCTGCTATTCATGCATTCAGAGCAGCCTCCAGAAAAGCCAGACCTGTGCTTCTGGAACCGGTTATGTCGGCCGAAGTGGTTACTCCTGAAGAGTATATCGGTGATGTGGTCGGAGATTTAAACAAAAGAAGAGGACAGATTGAGGGAATGGAAACCAAAGCAGGGGCAAAAGTGGTTAAAGCAAAAGTTCCTCTTGCAGAACAGTTCGGTTATGTAACCGTATTGAGAACCATTACTTCAGGGAGGGCAGTTTCTACCATGGAGTTTTCTCATTATGCTGAGGTGCCTGCAGATCTCTCAAGTCGTCTGCTTGAAAAAATTACAGGAAAAACGTTTGTATAATAATATAAAATAATGAGTCAGAAGATTAGAATTAAACTTAAGTCATACGATCATAACCTGGTGGATAAATCTGCCGAAAAAATCGTTAAGACTGTGAAATCAACAGGTGCAGTTGTCAGCGGCCCAATACCCTTACCAACGCACAAAAAGATTTTCACTGTTTTAAGGTCACCTTTTGTAAATAAGAAATCAAGGGAACAATTTCAGCTCAGTTCTTATAAAAGACTGCTGGATATTTATAGTTCAACACCCAAAACCATTGACGCTCTGATGAAACTTGAGCTGCCCAGCGGGGTTGAGGTTGAAATTAAAGTGTAATTGCACATTTGCAGAGTTGTTAATATTTAAATTTATTATATCATGCCGGGATTAATTGGTAAAAAAATTGGAATGACTTCCATCTTTGATGAAGAAGGAAGACAAGTTCCCTGTACGGTGATACAAGCCGGGCCATGTGTGGTAACGCAGGTTAAAACTATAGAAAACGACGGTTATGCTGCAATACAACTTTCATTTGATGAAAAGAAAGAGAAAACCACAACACGGCCGTTGCTGGGGCATTTTAAAAAAGCAAATACCAGCCCGAAAAGAAAAGTGGTGGAATTAAAAGGCTTCATCAGGGACTGGAAACTTGGAGATATAATTACCGTGGATTACTTTAAGGATGATGTCTGGCTTGATGTAGTCGGCATTTCCAAGGGCAAAGGATTCCAGGGTGTAGTAAGAAGACATGGGTTCAGAGGCGTTAATGATGCCACCCATGGTCAGCATAACAGGGACAGGGCACCCGGATCACTTGGTGCTTCCTCCTACCCGTCAAGAGTCTTTAAAGGGATGAGAATGGCAGGAAGAATGGGTGGTAACAGAACAAAAATTCTGAATTTAAAAGTGATGAAGATTATTCCCGAGAACAACCTCCTTTTATTAAAAGGATCTGTTCCCGGATCTATTGGTTCATATTTAATTATTGAAAAATAATGGAAATACCTGTATATAAAACTACCGGGGAAGAAGCCGGCAGAATGGCAAAACTTAATGATGACATTTTCGGCCTTAAGCCAAATGATCATGCTATCTACCTTGATGTTAAACAAATTATGGCAAACCGCCGCCAGGGTACACATAAAACAAAAGAAAGAAGTGAAGTGGCCGGCAGCACACGGAAAATAAAAAGACAGAAAGGTACCGGCAGTGCCCGCTTTGGTGATATTAAAAACCCTATATTCAGAGGTGGTGGCAGAACATTTGGTCCCAAACCACGGGATTATGATTCTAAATTAAATAAAAAAGTTAAACTGCTTGCCAGGAAATCAGCCCTGTCATATAAAGCATTACATAACCAGATTCTGGTGATTGAAGATTTTAATCTGGAAGCTCCTAAAACCAAAGATTTATCAGCTATTCAGAAAAATCTGAAAATAAACGACAAAAAGTCGCTTATTGTTTTTAAAGACAAAAATATTAATATATATTTGTCCTCGCGAAATTTGCAAAACTCTAAGGTCATAACTCTCTCAGATTTAAATACTTACGACATTATGAATGCATCAGCTTTGCTGTTTGTAGAGAGTTCACTTGACGCTTTGCAGACTAAAGAACAGGACAATTAAGTGATTTATATCATGGAGATTATTAGAAAACCCATTGTAACTGAGAAACTTACCGCTCAGGCTGAAAAAATGAACCGTTACGGTTTCATTGTTGATAAGGGAGCCAACAAGCTACAGATAAAAAAAGCAGTGGAGTCGCTTTACAATGTTACTGTTATTCAGGTTAATACCATGCGTTATGGTGGTAAAGTCAAGAGCCGGTATACAAAAAGCGGAATTCAGACCGGGAAAACAGCCTCTGAGAAACATGCTGTGGTTACATTAAAGGATGGTGACACAATAGATTTTTATAGCAATATTTAATGATAAAATGGCAGTAAAAAAACTTAAACCTGTAACGGCAGGACAGAGATTCAGGATATTATCATTAAATGATGATATTACTGCTTCTTCCCCGGAGAAAAGTCTTATAAAACCTTTAAAGAAGAGCGGGGGAAGGAATAATACGGGTAAGATGACAATGAGATATCTTGGAGGCGGACACAAGCGTCAGTACAGGGTAATTGATTTTAAGAGAAATAAGGATAATGTACCGGCGGTGGTAAAGACTATTGAGTATGATCCCAATCGGTCGGCCAGGATAGCATTGGTTGTTTATTCTGACGGGGAGAAAAGGTATATCCTTGCTCCTTCCGGACTGACTGTCGGGCAGAAAATCATATCAGGGGAAAATGCATCACCGGATGTAGGGAACAGCCTTCCTCTTGCCAATATTCCTCTGGGAACAATTATTCATAACATAGAATTATATCCGGGAAAGGGCGGAGCGCTGGCAAAAAGTGCAGGAACTTCAGCCCAGCTTACATCGAGAGATGGTAAGCATGCAATCGTTAAACTTCCTTCCGGGGAATCCAGATTGATACTTGTTACCTGTAAGGCTACAGTGGGGTCTATATCAAATTCAGATCACAGCCTGGTAAAGTCGGGAAAAGCCGGGAGAAATAGATGGCTGGGCCGGCGTCCAAGAACCAGAGGTGTGGCTATGAATCCTGTTGACCATCCAATGGGCGGAGGTGAAGGAAGAGCCTCCGGAGGTCATCCGAGATCAAGGAAGGGGTTGATTGCAAAGGGTTATAAGACCCGCCCAAAAAAGAAAGCTTCTGATAAATTTATTGTAGAACAAAGAAAATCTAAATAATTCATAAGGTATGAGCCGCTCGTTGAAAAAAGGACCATTTATTGACAGTAAACTCGAAAAAAGAATTCTCGAAATGAATTCTGCCGGGAAAAAGCAGGTTGTTAAAACATGGTCAAGAAGAAGCCTTATTTCACCCGACTTTGTCGGGAATACTATTGCCGTCCATAATGGAAATAAGTTTATCCCTGTCTATATTACTGAAAATATGGTTGGACATAAATTGGGTGAATTTGCTCCTACGCGGATTTTCAGGGGACATGGAGGTAAGCAGAAATAATTGATTATAAAGAAAACTTATTATAAAAAATGGGTTCTAGAAAAAGAAATAGTGCGATTCAGCTAAAAGAGGAGAAAAAGAAAAAAACTTATGCTGTACTTCGGAATTGCCCGACTTCTCCCCGAAAGATGAGACTTGTGACCAACCTTATACGTGGTGTTGAAGTTAACAGAGCACTGGATATTTTGAAATTCACTCCGAATATTGGAGCAAGAAAGCTTGAAAAGCTTATCCTGTCGGCAATTGCTAACTGGCAAGGTAAAAATGAAGGAGTTCGTATTGAAGACAGTAACCTGTACGTGAAGGAAATTTACGTTGATTCAGCCAGGATGCTTAAGAGACTCCGTCCGAGTATGCAGGGGCGAGGTTACAGGATCAGAAAAAGATCAAATCATGTTACTGTTGTTTTAGATAGCAGAAATATTAACCAGGATGAACTTAACAATTAAAAGATGGGACAAAAAGTAAACCCGATAGCAAACCGTTTAGGTATAATTAAAGGATGGGATTCCAATTGGTATGGAGGCAGGGACTATTCTTCCAAGCTTATTGAGGATACAAAAATACGGGAATATCTTAATGCGCGGCTGGCAAAGGCAAGTATCTCAAAAATTGTTATTGAGCGTACCTTAAAACTTATTACAGTTACGGTTAACACTGCACGTCCGGGTATTATAATCGGAAAGGGAGGTCAGGAAGTAGACAAGTTGAAGGAAGAACTAAAGAAAATTACCAGGAAAGAGGTACAGATAAATATTTTTGAGGTAAAAAGGCCTGAACTCGATGCGGTAATCGTGGGAAGTAATATAGCCAGGCAGATTGAAGGCAAGATATCTTATCGCAGGGCGATAAAAATGTCTATTGCTTCAACAATGCGTATGGGGGCAGAAGGAATTAAAGTACTTATCTCCGGACGGCTTGGAGGCGCTGAAATGGCAAGGACAGAGACATACAAGGAAGGCAGGATCCCTCTTCATACCCTGCGTGCAGATATTGATTATGCATTAAGTGAAGCTCATACCAAAGTAGGAGTTATTGGTATTAAGGTTTGGATTTGTAATGGAGAGATTTTCGGTAAAAGAGACCTTTCACCAAATATAGGAGCTAAAAATGTCAAACCCAAACAGGGTGCTTTTAATCCTTCTGCAAAAAAGAAAAGAAAACAATAAATCAATATCCGAAATTTTCAGACCATGTTACAACCAAAAAAAACAAAATACAGGAGACAGCAAAAGGGGCGTATGAAGGGTAATTCGCAGCGCGGGACGGAACTTGCATTCGGATCTTTCGGAATAAAGGCTCTGGATAAAGCATGGATTACCGGTCGTCAGATTGAAGCAGCACGCCAGGCGGTTACCCGTTATATGAAAAGAGAAGGACAAATATGGATTCGCGTTTTCCCTGATAAACCCATAACCAAAAAACCTGCCGAGGTGAGAATGGGAAAGGGGAAAGGAGCTCCGGAAGGATTTGTGTGCCCTGTAACCCCGGGTCGGATACTCATTGAAGCTGAAGGCGTTTCTTTTGATATTGCAAAAGAAGCGTTGAGACTCGCATCACAGAAATTTCCGATACAAACGAAATTTGTTGTGAGACATGATTATGTGGAAAATCTGGAAAAATAGCATTAGGAAACAGAATAGTCATGTACGCTTATAATACATATATAATCGTGTTCTCAGGGAGTCAACAGCAGCCCGGGGATGCACATAAAAAACGGAACAAATGAAACCTTCAGAAATAAAGGAATTAAGTACAAAAGAACTGATTGAACGTCTGGATACTGAAAAGGATGATTATACAAAACTAAGATTCAATCATGCTGTGTCCCCTCTCGATAACCCACTTAAACTGAGGTATTCGAGAAGGAATATCGCACGGCTTCTAACTGAACTTAAGAAACGGCAATTATCTGAAAATTCTAAAAGTTAATTTACTTAAATGGAGAATAATAGCAGAAATTTTAGAAGAGAACGTGTTGGTGTTGTTGTCAGCAATAAAATGGACAAGTCTGTTACCATTGCTGTTAAGACAAAGATGAAGCACCCGATATATCACAAGTTCGTGAACAGAACATCGAAGTTTATGGCGCACGATGAAAAAAATGAGTGTAACATTGGCGACACGATTAAAATTGCGGAAACCAGGCCGTTAAGCAAGAACAAACGCTGGAGATTAGTTGAAATTATTGAAAGAGCTAAATAGTTATGATACAACAGGAAAGCAGACTTATTGTAGCCGATAACAGCGGGGCAAAAGAAGTATTATGTATCCGCGTTCTCGGTGGTACCAGGAAACGGTATGCAAGTATCGGTGATAAGATCGTTGTTACCGTAAAAAGTGCAATTCCTTCCGGGGAAATGAAAAAGGGAACGGTATCAAAAGCCATTGTCGTGCGCACAAAGAAAGAGGTAAGGCGTCAGGATGGCTCTTATATCAGGTTTGATGACAATGCCGTTGTTTTGCTTAATAACGCTGATGAAATCAGAGGTACCCGTATTTTTGGGCCTGTTGCCCGTGAGTTGAGGGATAAATACATGAAAATTGTATCGTTAGCTCCTGAAGTTTTATAATTAATTAAAGATTAAATACATGCCAGGAAAATTACATATAAGGAAAGGAGACCAGGTTATAGTTATCACCGGCGAATACAAAGGTCAGCAGGGTCGAGTTCTTGAAGTGATCCGCGATAAAAGAAAGGCCATTGTGGAAGGAATTAATTTGGTTTCAAAACACACAAAACCAAATGCTAAAGCTCCACAGGGCGGTATTCTTAAAAAAGAAAGTCCGGTGCATATATCCAATTTGAACGTTGTTGACCCTTCTTCAGGGAAAGCTACACGGATTGGAAGAAAACTTAATGCTGACGGGAAACTGGTGCGTTATGCCAAAAAATCAGGGGAGGAGATTAAATAATGGAATATATACCAACTTTAAAGAAGCAATACAGGGAAGCAATTATTCCTGCTCTTAAGGATAAATTCAGTTACAGGTCTGTAATGCAGGCACCCAGATTAATGAAGATTGTCATTAATGCAGGTGTTGGCGATGCCATTGCAGATAAAAAACTGATTGAAACAGTCCAGGAAGAATTATCTCTTATAGCCGGACAGAAAGCTGTGCAAACATATTCAACAAAAGATATCTCCAACTTTAAACTCCGTAGGGGAATGCCTATAGGTGTAAAAGTTACACTCCGAAAAGACAGAATGTATGAGTTTTTGGAAAGGCTTGTGCATGTTGCACTTCCGAGAATACGAGATTTTAATGGTATTAACAGTAAATTTGACGGAAGAGGAAATTATACACTGGGAATCTCTGAACAGATAATATTCCCGGAAATTGATATTGACAAGATCAACAAAATAATGGGTCTTGAAATTACTTTTGTAACCAATGCACGAACTGATGAAGAAGCTTTTGCGCTGCTGAAGGAGTTCGGCTTACCCTTTAAACGTTAAATTTAATACATAATAAGATAATATGGCAAAAGAATCAATGAAAGCCCGGGAAGTGAAGCGTAAAATGCTGGTTGACAAATACGCTGAAAAGAGAGCTAAACTGAAAGCTGAAGGTGATTTCGCCGCACTGAGCATGCTGCCAAGGAATTCAAATCCTATCAGACTGCACAATCGTTGTAAGATCACAGGAAGGCCTAAAGGATATATCAGACAGTTTGGTATCAGCAGGATTACATTCAGGGAAATGGCTTCTGCGGGATTAATCCCTGGCGTAAAAAAAGCCAGCTGGTAATATGTTAACAAAGTACGGAAGAAATAAAAATATATAGAAATGACAGATCCGATTGCAGATTTTCTTACACGAATAAGGAATGCAGTTAAGGCCAGGCACCGGGTGGTAGAGGTGTCGGCTTCCAGTATTAAGAAGGATATTACAAAAATTCTTTTCGATAAGGGTTATATTCTTAATTATAAATTTGAAGAAGAAAAACCCCAGGGTAAAATCAAGATCGCCCTTAAGTATAATCCGGAAACTAAAACTCCGGCTATTAAAGGAATAAAGAGAATCAGCCGGCCCGGTCTAAGAAAATATTCAGGGAAGGAAGAGCTTCCAAGAGTACTAAATGGTCTGGGTGTTGCCATAATAAGCACTTCACAGGGTGTTATGACTGATAAAGAGGCTCGCAACCTTAATATCGGCGGTGAAGTTTTATGTTATGTATATTAACTAGGAGGAATTATTCATGTCAAGAATTGGTGTTCTGCCCATAACTATTCCAGATGGAGTTTCTGTAACAGTAAGTGATGATAATGTTGTTACTGTGAAAGGGCCATTAGGTGAATTGAATCAAAAGGCAGACAAGGATATTAAAATTTCTGTTGAAGATAGTACCGTACAGGTATCCAGACCGACTGAACAAAAGAGGCATAAAGCTCTTCATGGTCTGTACAGGTCATTAATCAACAACATGGTTACGGGGGTTTCCACAGGTTTTACCATTCAGCAGGAATTGGTGGGAGTGGGTTACCGGGCTGAAACAAAAGGTCAGCTGCTCGAACTGGTGCTGGGATATTCTCATGATATTTTTATTGAAATACCACCGGAAGTGAAAGTAGAGGCAAAAACTGACAGAAGAAGTAACCCTGTTATCACACTTACTTCTCATGATAAACAGTTGCTGGGCCAGGTTGCCGCCAAGATAAGATCTCTCAGGCCACCTGAACCGTTTAAAGGGAAAGGTATTAAGTTTGTTAATGAACAGCTTCG
>CAYVTV010000015.1:0-29572 GCA_964454295.1 uncultured Bacteroidaceae bacterium | reverse complement strand
ATTGGAAAAAGATTCAACTCCATATCCTGGTTCATGATGTATTTCCTGAAAACACGATTCCTGCTAAAATATTTAAAAACAATAAATCATTCATATACAAAATTTTAAAATTAATTTTTGACAAAGCCTATTCCCAAGCTGACCATCTAATTGTAATAGGCAGAGACATGAGAGAAGTGCTTTTATATAAAACAGGGAGATTAAGTAATTGTGATAATATTTCTTTAGTGCCAAATTGGTCTGTCCCCTGCAAGAATATACAAAATGACAACAAAACAAATTCTTTAATAAGAAAAGAGTTTGGTGATAAAATTATTCTGCAATATTCAGGAAATATTGGTCGTGTTCAGGGCATTGAGGTAATTATAGATGCTTTTGCACAAACGGTTAATCCTGATATCCATTTATTGATAAGAGGCACAGGAGCTCATTTTTCAGTTATTCACAATATTGTAAAATCAAAAGATCTTAAAAATGTAACACTTACAGGTGCATACTCCAGAAATGAGGAAATGGATATATTAATGGATTGCGATATTTCAATTGTTTCATTAGCAAGAGGAATGTACGGTCTGGGGGTACCTTCAAAAGCGTATAATATCCTTTCTGCAGGAAAACCTATTTTGTTTGTCGGAGATCCGGATTCTGAAATTTCATTAATGGTTAAGGAAAATAATAATGGATGGTCTTTTGATATTGACAAGAAGCAAGAGCTGATTGTTTTTTTTAACAATTTAAAAGTAGAGTATAAACAAAATTATCAAAATATGGGATTAAAAAGCCGGTTACTTGCTGAAAATCAATATGAAGAAAAAGCCGTTTTAACACTTTTTCAAAGACAGTTGGAAAAGTATTTTTAAAGATATAATTAAGTATTGTGCATGAAAAAAATATTACTAAGTGGAGCCTCAGGATTTATTGGACATGTGTGCTTAGAGTATTTAACAACATTAAATTTTAAAATAGATACTCTTGGAATTACACAAAATGATTCCATATACTGCAATCTGGCAGATTCTGTCCCTGAAATCAGTAAAGATTATGATTGGGTTATTCATCTTGCAGGCAAGGCACACTTTTATCCAAAAAGTGAAAAGGAATCAAACGAATTTTATCAAATCAACCTGGGCGGAACTATAAATTTAATAAAAGGATTAGAAAAATCTCAAAAATTGCCCGAAGCTATAATTTTTATAAGTACGGTTGCAGTATATGGATTAGATTCCGGTGAGGACATAAATGAAGACTATCCCTTATCAGGTAAAACTCCTTATGCAGATAGCAAGATTCAGGCAGAAAAATATTTACAGGAATGGTGTTTGAAGAATCAAATCAGACTTGGAATTCTTAGACCACCACTTGTAGCTGGTAAAAATCCACCAGGAAACCTTAGAGTGATGATCAATATGATTAAGAAGGGCATGTATTTTAGTATCGGAAAAAGCGGCGCCAGGAAAAGTTTAGTAATGGTTGATGATATCGCAAAAATCATTCCTGCACTTGCAGAAAGAGGAGGAATTTACAATATCTGTGATAACTATCATCCATTGTTTTCAGAGCTGGAGGAACTTATTTTCAGACAATTAAAAAGAAAACCTCCATTAGTTTTACCATATCGCATGGTTCATTTTATTTCAAAACTAGGTGATTTATTTGGTGAAAATGCTCCTATTAATTCCTTAAAATTTCATAAAATAACCAGCACTTTAACCTTCTCAAATAAAAAAATTATTGAGGAATTTAACTGGTCTCCAATGAGTGTAATGGAAAACTTTTTCATTGAATAATCAATTGCTAAAATTTCTTAAGCATGATTTGTTATAATGTTTTTTTGTTTATGAAGTATTTAAGTATTGCTCTTTTTTTAATACTCTCTTTGTTTATATATTTCCAGTTGGCTGAGTATTATCGGATTGTAGATTATCCCCTAAAACGGAGCTCACATAGTAAACCAACTATCAGAGGAGGCGGAATAATTTTCCCCTTAGCAGTTATTCTCTGGTTTCTGTTTTTTGGGTTTAAAGATATTTGGTTTGTCACCGGACTTATGATAATTTCCATAGTTAGTTTTATTGACGACCTTAAGAATATCTCCTGGCTTATACGTTTTTCTACCCACATTATAGCAGTTGCTTTCTTTTTTGCCGGCTCTAATCTTTTCAGCCTTACCCCTTTGATATGGATTCCTGTTTGTATTGTTACTATTGGATGGATTAACATTTTCAACTTTATGGATGGTATTAACGGGATTACAGCATTTTACAGCCTGGTTTGTCTTGTCACTTTTCTGTTTTTTTCATTTATAGCTGACTTTACCGGATATGAACTTCCAATTGTTATGATCATTACCGTGCTGATATTCGGATTTTTTAATGCAAGAAGAAATGCAAGAATATTCGCCGGCGATGTGGGAAGTATTCCGCTTGCTTATATGCTTGCGTTTATGATGATTAGACTTATATCAGAAACCGGAAGGATCGAATATTTACTGTTCTTTTCTGTATACGGTATTGATGGTGCGGTTTCCATTTTGTTCAGGATTATACGTGGCGAAAATATTTTCGAAGCCCATCGTACACATCTGTATCAGTTTATGAGCAATGAACTAAGTCTTGGGCATATCAAAACTGCAGGTTTATATGCCATAACCCAGTTATCTGTAAATATTCTTACGATATTGCTGGTTGAAAGGGGAATAATGAATATAATCGTTTTTTTCAGCTTCCTGTCAATACTGTTAATATTCTATCTGACTATCCGCTTGTTGATCCTCACCAGGATAAAGAGAGTGTAATTTACTGATTATAAATTCCTTGTCTGCAGCTATGGGATAAAAAAATGTCAGGTATTTACCTGTTGAGGTTCAAATTCAAAAGCAGGAATAAGAACTTTTAGATGTTCTCTGATAGCCATTCCATTTTTAGTATGAGCTATTTCAAACAATTCGTCAAGAAGGGATTCAAATTTTTCTTTGGGGAAACCTGAAGTCTTGGCTGTGAATATTTTAGCATAATGTGTAGCTGTGGTATTTTCCTCATCGGTAAGCAGTTCTTCATACATTTTCTCACCCGGCCGTACCCCCGTATATTTAATTTCAATGTCTTCACCGGGAGTTAACCCTGACAGCCTGATAAGGTCATTGGCAAGGTCAACGATCTTCACCGGTTCTCCCATATCCAGAACATATACTGCTCCGTTACCCCCCAGTCCTCCGGCTTGAATAACCAGTTGCGAAGCCTCCGGAATTGTCATAAAATATCTTGTCATATCAGGATGGGTAATGGTAATGGGCCCTCCGTTTTCAATCTGTTGTTTAAATAGCGGAACCACGCTTCCCCGGCTGCCCAGCACATTGCCAAAACGGACAGAAACAAACTCCTGCCCTTTTTCAGCCCGGCAGGAACCCCACTCAACAACAAATTCGGCTACACGCTTGGATGCGCCCATAACAGATGTGGGATTAACAGACTTGTCAGATGAGATATTGACGAAACGTTCAACCCTGTATTTTAATGCCATATTCACCATATTCCGTGTACCTCCGATATTATTAAATATAGCCTGTTCAGGGTTATTTTCCATTAAGGTAACATGCTTATGGGCTGCAGCATGAAATACCACCTGGGGATGATAATTAGTGAAAACTTTTTCAAGCGATTCAATATCCTTTACATCAGCGATCAGACTAATAAAAATCAATTCCGGAAATATTTGCCTGCATTCAGTTTCAACTTTAAAAATACTATTCTCTCCCCTTCCCAGGAGTAGGACCTTATCAGGATTACACTTGGTTATCTGCCTGACAATTTCACTGCCTATTGATCCGCCGGCACCGGTAACAAGAACTGTTTTGTTTTTAAGATAACCGGAAACAGAGTCAAGATCAAGCTCAATATGATCCCTCCTTAAAAGATCATGTACATCAACTTCACGTAGTTTGGTCAGGTTGAATTTATTGCTGATCAGTTCATATAATCCGGGCATGATCTGAAATTCAACTTCAGCTGCCTTTGCTAATTCAACAACATACCGTATAACTTTACCCGGAGCCGTTGGCATGGCAATCAATACCAGGTCAATATCCTGTTCTGTAACTGTCCGGGGAAGGTCAGCAAGTCTGCCTAATACCGGAACACCCATGTAAATATCCTTCTGTTTTCCTTTATCATCATCAAGCATCCCGACAGGATTCATTTTAACTTTTGGATTCTTGAAGATTTCTCGAAGCAGCATATTCCCTGCATCACCGGCTCCTGCAATCAATACCCTTTTAATTGGGCCTTTTGATCTTTCAGAAACTAAATTCCCTGAATATTCATATTTTAACCGGATTAAAAACCTTGCTGCTCCCAATAAAATAAGGGAGATAAGAGCAGCAATAAACGGAACGGATAAAGGAATAAAAACAATATGTTTTATGGTAACTGAACAAATAAGTAATATGAAAAATGGAATTGCGATTCCTTTTGCAAGCTTGTAAATATCGCGAATTCCGAAATTATGCCATGATTGCCTGTGAAATCCGAATAAAAGAATAAGTAACGATTTAACCGGAATTAAAATTACAAGCACAATGGCAATATCTTGTATATATGGGAACCACTGTCCTTCAAGTCGCAAGATATAGGCAGCGGGAAGGGAGATTGTCCATAAGAGTAAGTCAACAAAAAATTTATGTAGTCTTTTATCTTTCATAGGAGATTTATGGGTAGATCGTTAATTTAGAATTCATAAAAGGGACACAAAGGTAATAAATCAATACATATTCATATAACAAATTTAATATATTCATTTACATAAAGTAGTCAATTAATAAAAAATTTCGTGTAAATTATAATTTTACCTTTTTTATAATACTCAGCCTTACCCCGAAATTATTGCCATACATCTCACCTTTATCACCCCCGATTGCAATTGCTGCATCCGTATCCTGAAACAATTCCGGATACAGAATTTTCAACATAACTGAGGCCTGATACCGTGCAGGTGAATAAGGATATCGGTAGGTGCCTTTATTTATTGATCTTGTATAAAAAAATGTATACTCAACGGCGGAAATTTTTCCTGTAATTCCTGTATGCAGGGAATTTATCCGATTATTATTGAATTGTTCATGTTCATTATTATCACCTGATAGTACAGGGGAAGTGATAAGAGGAGTACCCATAGTCATGTTATAATATGACCATCCCATTTTGTATAACCAGTTATTGAAGTAGTTATCATTCCAGGTCGGATACCTGGGATCTTCCGGATCGGGAGGCTGAGGAGCTCCGCTTTGATTTATCGTGGAGAGGAATTCAATTACTATCCTTTTAAGGAAATTTCCTTTATAATTTGTAACAGAAATTCCATACAGGCCATCCCATAAATTCTGATTTGTTCTTCCGCTGTTATCTTCAAAAACAGATTGCCAGTAAAGGCTTATATGTACAGGCTTGAGTTTAAAATCTGCTCCCAGGTTATAGCTTCCCAGGTGGTTGCCTGCTGCATTTTCCTGATCATTAACAGGGGAATCACTCTCTCCGCTTTTTGCGAAAAAAATGTTTCTGAAAGCACGCAGGTCTGAAGGAAGTTTGCCGTAAATGGGATCGGTTGATGTACCTCCCCATTGTGCAAAATGGTGAAGTGCGATTGAAAAATTCACGGGAAGATCTCCCCCTGCTTTAAAGGAAATATATTTATGGTGAAGTAAAGCATTCTTAACATATTGGTTATTTTCAAACCATCCATGAGATATACCTGCTTTAAAATGTATATAACCAAAAGAAAATGGGAAGGGGACATATTCCGGTGTACTTATTGAAACGGCAGGAACCGGAAGCGAATTACCCGACCATAATAAACCTCCTGAGCTCAAAACACTATCCTGATTTCCAAAAACTTCCTTAACCCTTCCAGCCTGTATTTGTACAAAATATATTTTAGCTTTCCCGTATCCTTCTTCAAAATATGCTGAATAATCACTGCTATAACGGTTGACCAGGTTAAATCCCCAGGAGAAGTCAATATTTTTATCTTCCCGGAAATATCTGTTATAGCCCGTGCGGAGATAAAAATTAGCGGCATTATGTTCTAAGAGAGAATATTGATTTGAAAAAAGCCAGAATGGAAGAGAAGTTCCCGAATGTATTGATGAACCGGCCTCCAGATTAATCTGGTTATGAACAGGCTGGGCACATAATATTGTTCCGGGGAGAAGTGCCATGAATAGTATAAAGTTTATAGGTTTAATCATTTAGATGCCAAGGCATAATTTTGGTTTAATCATTTAGATGCCAGAGCATAATCCTGATTCAATCATTTAGATGCCAAGGCATAATTATTAAGGATAATCATCTCATTTCCTCCCTCACTCATGCATAACCTGTTGCCTTTTATTCAATCACAATATCAACTTCATTTTATTATATTAAATAATGAGTCTGGTCTAAAAAGTCAGATATTCTTTCAGGAAAAACCTTATATTATTGATATGAATATCAATAATAAATTTACTAAAAATTATACAATATTCTATCAATCAACAAATTAACTTTATAAACTTTCTACTTTCAGACTTTATAAACTGAACTCAATAATCTTTTATAACACAATAATTTCTGAAATATTGTGCTGACATGTAATTAAATTAACACTAAATAAAAAAGTCCTTACGTTGCTTGTTCCATGGCCCCCCGTCCGGGGCCGTCTCATTAATTGAAATATTATCAACCACGAAAGACCCCAAGGACAATACGAAGGACACAGCGCCTCCCTTCGGCCACCGAAGACGCGGCGCTGAGTAGCTTGTACCTTCGCTGAGATGAATCATAAATATAGACTAAGATTTTTATAAAAAGGATGCTTGTAGTCAGAAAAAATAAATATTTATTACATTTGTCAGTTATTGATCAGGAATTGAATTAAAACAATATTCAGGCTATGGCGAAAAATAATGAAGGTGAAAATCACACTATTAATTTAATCGGAACAGGTACGGTAATTGAAGGTAATGTTACTTCCAGCGGTGATATAAGGATTGATGGAACGTTGAAAGGTAATATGACTACAAAAGGGAAGGTGATCATTGGAGAAACCGGAAAACTAAACGGTGAGATCAGGTGCAAAAATCTGGATGTAGAGGGCAGTATTGAAGGGAAAGCGTTTATAAATGAATTATTATCTCTTCGGAACAGGTCAAAAATACTGGGAGATATTTCCACCAATAAGCTGGCGATTGAACCGGGAGCTGTATTTACAGGAAGATGTGATATGTCAGGCAGTCAAAATCAAGAAGAAATAAAAGATGAATCAGGAAAAAGGTAGTATCAATGCGTTTGAGAAGTATGCAAAATACTCTGCCCTGGCTTTTCAGATGGGGATAATAATTTTTATTTTCGTTTGGGCAGGGATGAAACTGGATGAGAAATTTATGGATGGGAAAAAAGTGTTTGTGATAGTGTTCTCTTTATCAGGAGTTTTTATTGCTCTTTATATTGCGTTAAAGGATTTTATCAAACCCAACAAGAAAAAATGAATATCTGGAAACATTTATTTCACCTGTTCATCATTTATTCCTTACTTTTTACCATCTCTTTTCTTTTTAATAAACTTTTTGGTATCGGGTTGCCATTCACGGAAACTATTACTATTCTTACTTCTGCGTTTATTATAAGTCTGGTTTCACTATGGTTATTTTCACGTGGCATTAAAAAGGATGACCAGAGAAAAATAATTACTGCCCTGGCCGCGCTGGGCGTTAAACTATCACTTTACCTTATCTTATTGCTGGTTTATTATCTTTTATCAAAAATTCAGGGAGTGAAGTTCATTATAACTTTTTTTGTAATATATTTATCTTTTACTTATTATCTGCTGAAGGTTTTTATTCAAATAATGAAACAAAAACAGACAAATGAATAGATGCTCTCTGCGACTAACAAAATAGTAAAGATCTCTTGTTTCTGCCTGGCTGTTCTGGTAAGTTTATTTACGGTCAGGGCTGAGGGGGCGGATTCTCAAAACAGCGATACCCATAATGAGGCTGGTCATGAAGAAGAATTCGTGGCAAACGACTTTATTCTTGACCATATCAGGGACGCTCATGAATGGCATTTATGGACCAATGCACATGGACATCATGTCAGCGTTCCCCTTCCTGTGATATTGTACAGCAAAAACAAGGGATTTCATGTTTTCATGTCTTCCAAACTTGCTCATGGTCATGAATACAGAGGATTTGAATTAAAAAGCACGGGTGATTATGCCGGGAAAATTGTAGAAGTTGACGGACACGGGGAAATAAGAGGTATTCCGCTGGATTTTTCGCTAACGAAGAATGTTGCAGGCATGCTTGTTGTTGTCATTGTCATGTTTTTAGTATTTATCAGGATGGGAAATATGTACAGAGGAGATCCTAATCATATTCCCAAAGGATTATTTGGATTCATTGAAATTCTTATCATATTTATCAGGGATCAGGTAGCCATTCCAAATATCGGGGAAGAGAAATATGCAAGATTTATGCCTTATTTACTTACGGTATTCTTTTTTATTCTCATCAATAACATTTTCGGACTAATACCATTTTTCCCTTTTGGTGCCAATGTGACAGGAAACATTGCTGTTACGCTGGTATTAGCCTCTTTTACTCTTATTATTACCGGTATTAGCGGTACTAAGGATTACTGGAAACATATGATTGCTGCCCCGGGAGTTCCTCTCTGGCTTTCTCCGATAATTATGCCCATAGAAATTACCGGGATGTTTGTAAGGCCCTTCGCATTAATGATTCGTCTTTTTGCCAATATTACTGCCGGTCACATCATTGTTATCAGCCTGGTGAGTCTGATTTTTATTTTCAAATCTTTATCAGTGGCTCCCATTACAGTACTCCTGGTATTATTTATGGATTTTCTTGAATTACTTGTTGCTTTTTTGCAGGCCTATGTATTTACGTTACTAAGCGCTTTGTTTATTGGTCTTGCAGCAAAGGAGCATCATCATTAAATAATGTTTAATTTAATATTTTAACTATGGAAGGATCATTAACAGCAATTGGAGCAGCTCTGACAGTTATCGGAGCAGGTTTGGGTATTGGATGGATCGGTGGTAAAGCAATGGATGCTATTGCAAGGCAACCTGAAGCTGCATCTATGATTCAGACTTCAATGATCATTGCAGCCGCTCTTATCGAAGGCGCTACATTATTTGCTATTGTAGTTGTACTTATTACAGCCTGACAATTACTTTGCCTTTAACGGTTGGTTGAAGGCAAAGTTTTTTAACTTTAAAAGTAAATAGTATGGAACTAGTAACCCCGGGAATAGGTTTGGTTTTCTGGACTACCGTGATTTTTATTGTCGTCCTTGTCATTCTCAGGGCTTTTGCCTGGAAACCTATACTGAATGCAGTTAAAGCCCGTGAAGACAGTATTAAGGGAGCCCTTAATGCGGCTGAAAAAGCAAGAAATGAAATGCAGAAACTGCAGGCAGGGAATGAAAAGATCCTTCAGGAAGCTAAGGCTGAAAGGGAGGCCATTATCAGGGAAGCCAGGGAGGTCAGGGAAACAATTATTAATGATGCAAAGGAGAAAACATCCGAAGAAACCTTAAAAATGATAGAGGCGGCAAGAATTAAAATCCAGAATCAAAAACAAGCCGCAATGGAGGAAATGAAAGAACAAATTACCCTGCTGTCATTTGAAATTGCAGAAAAAATCCTTAAAACAAAACTGTCAAACGAGATGGAGCAAAGAGATTTGATTGACAGGATGATGGATGATATAAAATTAAATTAACGTGAGTTCGATATAATAAAGAATATTTTAATGCAAATAATAATTTCCGTAAAAGAATGAACGACAGCAAAATTTCAGTAAGATACACCAAAGCGCTTTTTTCCTGCGCTAATGAGGCAGGCATAGCTGATAATGTTATGAGGGACCTTACATGTATTGCTGAAATTGTCCGGACAGATGATTTTAAATATTTAATGCAGAATCCGGTAATTAAAACATCAGAAAAGAAGAATATTATCAATAAATTATTTACAGCGAAAATAGAGGAGTTAAGCCTGAAATTTATAATTCTTGTTATCCAAAATAAAAGAGAAAGTTATCTGGAAAGAATTATACGAAACTATCACGGATTATACAGAGCCCATAAGGGTATAATAAGTGCTGAATTAATAGTTCCGGTTAAGGTCGATAAAGAAATTATAAATAGATTTCATAACATTCTCAGGGATTTTTTTAAAGCTGAAATTGAATTCAGTGAGAAAGTAAAACCCGGAATATTAGGAGGCTTTATTCTAAAAATTGATGATGAGCAATATGACGCAAGTGTCAGCAGTTCCATTGCTAAGATGAAGGAAACACTCTCATTATAAAAAACAGATCACAAATAGTAATAAAATGGCTGAAATAAAACCCGCTGAAGTTTCTGAAGTATTGAAAAAACAGCTTCAGGGCTTTGATAATAAGATAGAACTGGAAGAAGTAGGAACGGTTCTTCAGGTAGGAGATGGCATAGCACGCATCTATGGTTTGTCCAGGGTTCAATCAAATGAGTTGATTCACTTTGACAGTGGAGTAATGGGAATAGTACTGAATCTCGAAGAAGATAACGTGGGAGCAGTGTTACTTGGCTCTTCCGAGAAGGTGAAGGAGGGGGATAATGTGAAGCGTACTAAACGTATTGCATCCATTAATGTAGGTGAAGGTTTGTTAGGCAGGGTTATCAATACCCTTGGAGAACCTGTTGATGGTAAGGGGACTGTTGCAGGAGAACTTTATGAGATGCCCCTGGAAAGAAAGGCCCCCGGTGTAATATTCCGTCAGCCTGTAAAAGAACCTCTTCAGACGGGAATAAAAGCAATCGATGCAATGATACCGATAGGGCGCGGCCAGCGTGAATTAATTATCGGTGATCGCCAGACAGGTAAGACATCCATAGCTATTGATACGATTATTAACCAGAAGGAGTTTTATGAAAGAGGAGAACCGGTTTATTGTATTTATGTTGCCATAGGTCAGAAGGGATCAACTATTGCCAACCTGGCAAAAACGCTTGAAGAGTCCGGTGCAATGCCATATACCGTAATTATTGCAGCAACAGCTTCCGATCCTGCTGCCCTTCAATTCTTTGCTCCTTTTGCAGGTGCTGCTATAGGAGAGTATTTCAGGGACACAGGCAGGCCTGCTTTGATAATTTTTGATGACTTGTCCAAACAGGCTGTTTCTTACCGTGAGGTGTCACTGCTTCTGCGTCGCCCTCCCGGACGCGAAGCCTATCCGGGAGATGTATTTTACCTCCACTCACGGCTTCTTGAAAGAGCAGCAAAGATCATCGAATCGGATGAAATTGCAAAACAAATGAATGACCTGCCGGAGAGTATTAAACATCTGGTAAAAGGAGGAGGATCGCTTACAGCACTCCCTATCATCGAAACACAGGCTGGTGATGTGTCTGCATATATCCCGACCAATGTTATATCCATCACCGATGGTCAGATCTTTCTTGAATCAAACTTATTTAATTCCGGAGTGAGACCCGCAATAAATGTTGGAATATCCGTGTCGAGAGTGGGTGGAAATGCTCAAATCAAGTCATACCGGAAAATTGCCGGAACACTTAAACTTGATCAGGCTCAGTTCAGGGAACTGGAAGCTTTTTCAAAATTCGGCTCTGATCTTGATGCAGCTACTCTTGCTGTACTAGATAAAGGATCAAAAAATGTTGAGATACTCAAACAGGGACTGCATTCCCCGCTGCCGGTTGAAAAACAAATTGCCATAATATTCTGTGGTACAAGAGGCCTTCTTGTTGATATTCCAATCAGCAGGATCAGGGAATTCGAAGATGATTACCTTACTACCCTGGAATTGGAACATAAAGACGTGCTTACAAGACTAAAAGCAGGGGAATTGGATAATGAAATGATGAAAGTTATGGAAGCTACTGCTTTTGAGCTGACAGCCAAGTATAAAATATATTAACGGATGGTTAATGTCAAATCTTAAAGAAATAAGGAACAGGATTGCCTCTGTTAACTCAACCCAACAGATAACCAGTGCCATGAAAATGGTTTCTGCGTCGAAATTAAAAAAGGCGCAGGATGCCATTCTCAGGCTTCGGCCCTATGATGAAAAACTTTTTGAAATAATATTCGCTATCAGCGATTCCCTTAAGAATGATAAAACTAATATTTATTCCCTCGAAAGACCGGCTGAACGCGTACTTATAGTTTTACTTGCTTCAAACAGAGGTTTATGCGGAGCCTTTAATACCAATGTAATCCGGAAAGCAATTCAATTAACCTGTGAGAAATACAGTTCACAGCTTCAACGAAATAATGTGGATTTTTATATTTTAGGAAAGCGGGCAGAAGATATGCTGAAAAGAAGGAATTTCAATATAGTTAAAACCCGGCATGATGTTTTCAACCAGCTGAGTTTTGAAAATGTTGCAGCCATAGCTGAAGAAATAATGAGCAAATTTGCAAATGGTTATTATGACAGGGTCGATATTGTTTACAATCAGTTTAAGAATGCAGGGGTTCAGGTGTTAACTGATGAGCAGTATCTTCCGTTAAAGATTGTAATTGAAAAGGAGGAGGCTGACCCTGATAAGGCAAAATATGAAACTTATGTTGATTTTATTTTTGAGCCATCAAAAAATCTTATAATAAATGAAGTCATTCCGAAGTTACTGAGAGTTCATTTTTATAAAGCTGTCCTTGACAGTCATGCTTCCGAGCATGGAGCCAGGATGACGTCTATGCATAAGGCTACTGATAATGCAGGAGAACTGTTAAAGGAACTTTCGCTTGAGTACAATAAAGCCAGGCAGGCCGCTATCACCAAGGAAATTCTGGAGATCGTGGGAGGTGCGGAAGCACTTAAATCTTAAAATCAGGACATTTAATATTCATCCCAGCTTTTAATTGAAATATCTTCCATATTTATTTTGCAGAATGCTATAATAAAAGCACTCGCAAGTCTTGCATTGGTTATCAGCGGAACGTTAAAGTCAACAGCACTTCTCCTTATGGTATAATCATTAGATAATTCCGTTTTGGAGAGATCTTTGGGAATATTAACAACAAGGTCAATCATGCCACTTTTAATATAATCAAGTGTATTGGGCTTTTTATTTTCATCAGGCCAGTGAAGAGGTGTTGATTCAATTCCATTTAACTTAAGAAAGTCGTGTGTACCGAATGTGGCAAAAAGATTGTATCCCTTTTCTGCCAGCATCCGGCAACTGTTTATAAGCTCAACTTTTGATCTCATCGGACCTGTGGATAAGAGAATATTTTTTTTCGGAATGCGGTAACCTACTGATAACATTGCCTTCAGAATGGCTTCATAAAAATTATCACCTATGCATCCTACTTCACCGGTAGAAGCCATATCGACTCCAAGAACAGGGTCAGCCTGTTTTAACCTTGAAAAGGAAAACTGGGGCGCTTTAATACCAATATGATCAAGATCAAAGGTTGAGGTATGAGGCTTTTCAACAGGAGCATTGAGCATTAATTTTGTTGCCTGTTCTATGAGATTTACTTTAAGCACTTTGGAAACAAAGGGCATACTGCGGGAGGCTCTTAAATTACACTCAATAACTTTTATTTCATTATCTTTTGCCAGAAATTGAATATTAAAAGGACCGGTGATTTGCAGGGCATCCGCAATCTGACGGGTTATTCTTTTAATCCTGCGGACAGTTTCAAAATATATTTTCTGAGGAGGAAATACAATGGTGGCATCTCCTGAATGAACTCCCGCAAATTCAACATGTTCACTTATGGTATAGGAAAAAAGCTCCCCGTTTTTTGCCACGGCATCAATCTCTATTTCCTTTGCCTGCTCTATAAATTCTGAAACTACTACCGGGTATTGTTTTGAAACTCTGGCCGCCAGCCTTAAAAAGTGCTCCATTTCATCCTTATTGGAAACAACATTCATAGCTGCTCCGGAAAGGACATAAGACGGACGGATGAGAACCGGGAAACCTGTTTTTTCAACAAATTTTTCTATTTCGCTTAAACTTGTCAGTTCTTTCCATTTAGGCTGATCAATACCCAACCGGTCAAGAAGCATTGAAAATTTATGACGGTTTTCAGCCCCATCAACAGACACAGGTGATGTGCCGAGGATGGGCACATTCTGATTATATAACCTCATTGCCAGGTTATTGGGTATTTGCCCTCCCATGGAAAGGATAACTCCCATAGGCTGTTCGAGTTCAATAATATCCATAACCCTCTCAAAAGAAAGTTCATCAAAGAACAAACGATCACATACATCATAATCCGTACTTACAGTCTCAGGATTGAAGTTGATCATTACGGATCTGTACCCCAAATCATTAACAGTATTTAATGCATTTACACTACACCAGTCAAATTCCACACTGCTCCCTATACGGTATGCCCCTGAACCCAGTACTATCACTGATTTTCCGTCATTCTCATAATTTATATCATGTTCACTACCGCTGTACGTAAGGTAGAGATAATTGGTCTGTGCAGGATATTCAGCTGCAAGGGTGTCAATCTGCCTGGTGAATGGTACTATGCCTATACTTTTACGGTACTTTCTTATTTTCAGGAGATTAAGCTCCGCTTTGCCGGTTTTGTATATTATACGTGCTAATTGAAAATCGGAAAACCCTGCTTTTTTTGCACTAAGAATCAGATCGGCGGGAATATCATTGATCCGGTTGTACTTCTCCAGATCATTCTTCAGGTTGAAAATGTTTTTTAATTTTAACAGAAACCAGTTGTCAATTTTTGTGAGACTGTGAATTTCTTCAATGGAAAACCCTTCAGAGAATGCTTTTTCAATTACAAGTATTCTCATGTCAGTTGGTTCTGTAAGTTCTTTTTCGATATCTTCAATCTGAATATCATGGTTTCCGACAAACCCATGCATTCCCTGTCCTATCATGCGAATTCCCTTTTGAATAACCTC
The DNA here is from genome assembly GCA_964454295.1 of uncultured Bacteroidaceae bacterium. Lineage (GTDB taxonomy): Bacteria > Bacteroidota > Bacteroidia > Bacteroidales > CAYVTV01. The sequence goes on along the minus strand of CAYVTV010000015.1, from coordinate 14,613 downwards.
TTCGAAAGTGCGTCCTATAGCCATTACCTCTCCTACAGATTTCATACTTGAGTCAATGGTTTTGGATACCCCAATAAATTTATTCAGATCCCATCGTGGGATTTTACATACAATGTAATCGAGGGCCGGTTCGAAAAATGCAGATGTGGTTTTTGTTATTGAATTTTTGAGTTCATGAAGTCCATATCCCAGGGCAAGTTTAGCGGCAACGAATGCAAGCGGATATCCTGTGGCTTTTGAAGCCAGAGCACTGGAGCGTGAAAGCCTTGCATTTACTTCAATTACACGGTAATCTTCTGAGTCAGGATCGAGAGCATATTGCACATTACACTCACCAATAATCCCGATATGCCGGATAAGTTCAATAGATAGCTTACGCAGTTTGTGATATTCCGAATTATTGAGTGTCTGGGAAGGAGCCACAACAATACTCTCGCCGGTATGTATACCCAGTGGGTCAAAGTTCTCCATGTTGCAAACAGTTATGCAGTTATCATAACTGTCCCGTACTACCTCATATTCAATTTCTTTCCAGCCTTTAAGCGACTCTTCCACAAGTATCTGGGTTGAATAGGAAAATGCTTTATCAGTAAGTTGTTCCAGCTCATCCATGTTGGTGCAGAACCCGCTTCCCTGACCTCCCAGAGTATATGCGGCACGAATGATTACAGGGAAACCAAGTGATCCGGCGGCTTTTTTTGCCTCGGCTACCGAGGTTACAGCTTCGCTCCTCGGTGTCTTAATATTTACTTCATCAAGCTTTTTAATGAAATTCTCCCTGTCTTCTGTATCGATAATTGCCTGTACAGGGGTGCCAAGTACACGTACATTATTGTTTGTTAACACATTGCTTCTGAATAACTCTATTCCGCAATTTAACGCTGTCTGACCCCCGAAAGATAACAGTATGCCATCAGGTTTTTCTTTTTCAATTACCTTCTCAACAAACCATGGAGTCACAGGGAGAAAATATATCTTGTTGGCAATACCCTCACTGGTCTGTACAGTGGCAATGTTAGGATTGATCAGCACCGTCTGAATTCCTTCTTCTTTCAATGCTTTCAATGCCTGAGAGCCTGAATAGTCAAATTCTCCGGCTTCACCTATTTTTAAGGCACCGGAACCGAGTATTAATACCTTCTTGATTGTTTTATCCATTCGGGAATTATATTTTAAATCCAATGGTTTAACTTAGATATGTAACCATAAGTACCAAAGTAATTTTAACAAAAAACTTGCCGCAAACATACAAATAATTTCCATTTCTTTTGTTTTTTATGTTAAAAAATGTATAAATTTGCAAAATAATTGTATATTTATACATGAAGACAAAAAATCACAGATTGCGCACCATACGTAAACTGATCAGCAGGGATAAAATCTCGAGTCAGGATGAACTTATGAAACTTTTATCCGGAGAGGGAATAAGGATGACTCAGGCAACTCTTTCGAGAGATTTAAAATATCTTGGTGTTGGGAAGATGCCTGATAATTTAAAGGGGTATGTGTATGTGTTACCTGATCACGATAATAATAGTGATGTTAAACCAACTGTACCCTTAACAGGTTTTGTGTCTGTTGACTTTGCCAGAGGGATGGGATTAATTAAAACATGGTCGGGTTTTGCACCCAGTGTCGCCTCCATTATTGATTCGTGGAATATATGGGAAATCGCAGGCACCATTGCAGGTGATGATACTATTCTTGTAATTCCCCGCGACGGGGTAACAAAAGAAGAGCTTATTGAAAAATTATCAGAACATGTCCCTGAAATATCGGTTAAAAAAATAGTTTAACTTGTTTATGAGATAATTTATCTGCAAAAAATTTCAGTTGTGAACACAGTGGAAGAAATGAGCAAAGGTGAATTACATTAAACTGAAGCCGGGAATTCTCTCTGATGCCATTAATTAAATTGTAGTAATATTGAGATCGAATTAAATAAATTAAAACAATGAAACCCCCATGCACTGGCGCACACAACAAGGACATGAACAAACATGGGGGTTCCATGCCCATTTGTCCATTGAGAAATAGAACTTATTGATTTTTAATAACATAATTAAAGTATTTACGCATGAATACAGGTGATTTAAAAATATCAATTATTGGCGCCGGTAATATTGGAACTGCCATTGTTACCGGATTACTGCGTTCCGGGCAGGTGAATCCCGGGAATATTAGTCTCACGCGAAGAAACCTTAAGTTGCTTGAAAAGTTTATGGTTCAGGGAATTAAAACGGGTTCAGACAATAATGAAGCGGTTAAAAATTCTGATATTATTATCATTGCCGTCCTGCCAAAGCAGTTTGAGTCAGTAGTGAAAGAATTATCGGGATCAATTGATCCGGATCGACATATACTCGTGTCTGTTGTTACTGCAGTTTCAATTGAAGAAATAAAGGCCATAGCCGGCGAAAACGTCAGGGTTGTGCGCGCTATGCCAAACATCGCTGTTTCGGTTGGAGAATCAATGACCTGCCTTACTGCAGAGGATGAAGAGAAAGACGCCCTCGATGTTGTTAACAGTATATTTTCTTTAGCCGGCAATACAATTATCATTAACGAACGGTTAATGGGCGCAGCCACAATATTGGGAGCCTGTGGGATCGCTTTCTTCATGAGATATGTACGTGCTGCATCCCAGGGAGGAATACAGGTAGGGTTCCATGCCTCAGATGCGCTGGCAATAGCTGCCCAGACAGCAAGAGGGGCAACAAAAATTCTTATGGAATCAGGACACCATCCGGAAACAGAAATAGATAAGGTTACTACTCCGATGGGTTGTACGATAGCAGGACTGAATGAGATGGAACATAACGGATTGAGTTCTGCCCTGATTAAAGGAATTGTTACTTCATTTAATGAGATAAATAAGTTAAAGTAATTCACTATAGTTCAATTTTATAAAAAATATTTCACTGGTAACAGGGATATTAATGAAAATAAGTGTGAGTAAAACAATGCTGATCTTATTTTTTTCAGATAATAGTGAAAAAATAAATCAATGGTAAAATGAAATTGTGGGAAAAAGGGATAAATGTTAAGAATGAAATCATTCTTTTTACATCAGGCAATGATCGGACAACTGATTTGCAGCTTGCTCCTTTCGATATCATTGGTTCAATAGCTCATGTAATAATGTTGGAATCGGTTAAAATACTGACAAATAAGGATAAATATGTGTTAATTAAAGAACTACTTAAAGTTTATCAGGATACAGAAAATGATCATTTACAAATTGAGGATGGAGTTGAGGATATTCATTCACAGATTGAGAAAATATTGACAGAACGACTGGGTGATCCGGGTAAAAAAGTGCATACGGCAAGATCTAGAAATGACCAGGTCATAACCTGCTTAAAGATGTTTTATCGCGAGAAACTGAGCCTGGTGTTTCATAAAGTGACTCTGCTAACGGAATTGTTGTTGCAAAAAAGTGAGGAATCCCGGAATATTTTAATTCCCGGCTATACGCATACACAAGTTGCAATGACTTCTTCATTTGGCTTATGGTTTGGTGCATATGCAGAAAGTTTTGCTGAGGATTTGTATTTTCTCGAATCAGCGTTCCGGTATATAAATCTTTCCCCACTGGGTTCTGCTGCCGGGTATGGTTCAGTATTTCCGGTTAACAGGGATCTGACATCCGGACTCATGGAGTTTGATGATCTGCATGTTAATTCAATAAATGCACAGCTGAGCCGGGGAAAAGCAGAAAGGTTTGTAATGATGTCATTAAACGCAATAGCCTACTCCTTAGCTAAAATGGCTGATGATATGGTTCTTTTTATGTGTCAGAATTTTGATTTTTTTAGTTTACATGAAGAATTAACCACAGGCTCCAGCATTATGCCCCATAAAAAAAATCCTGATGTGCCTGAACTCATACGTGCCCGTTGTAATGCCCTGCAGGGTAAAATGTCGGAAGTCATGTTTATTACTACAGGGCTGAGTTCAGGATATCACAGGGATTTCCAGGAGTTGAAACAAACTGTAATAAATGCTTTAAATGATATTATGGAATGTCTTGATATGATGATATTAATAATTCCCGGGTTAAAGCTGAATAATACTGTTCTTGATCGTGATATATACCGTTATTTAAATAGTGTTGACGAGATAAATAAAAAGGTAAATGAAGGTATTCCCTTTCGTGAAGCTTATTTACAAACAGCCCTGGATATAGAAAAAGGACGCTTCACACCCGGTGAGCGTGTAAAGCAAAGTCATTGCGGGAGTATCGACAATTTATCAAATGACCGGATAAAGGCAAAACTTCAAAAAACTAAGGAGAGAACCAACATAATAAGGTTTATGGATTTTAGAGAAAGATTTATTAATAAAATTATAAATGATCATGGAATACCGAATTAAACTGAAGGAAAAGAAGAAGATAGTCATTAAAGTAGGGACAAGCACTCTCACGCATCCTAACGGCAAGTTGAATCTTATGCGTATTGAACGCCTTGTCAGGGTGATGGCAGATCTGAATAATGACGGCAGACAGGTTATTCTGGTTTCCAGTGGCGCTATTGCTACAGGTGCGGCAAAAATGGGAATTACCAGAAAGCCTGAAGATAAGATCAAAAAGCAGGCGCTTGCCGCCATAGGTCAGGCAGAGCTGATCAGGATCTATGATAAGTTTTTCGAGGAATATAATAAAACATGTGCACAGATCCTGCTTACCAAGGATGGGATTATCAATCCCGTGAGACGGCGTAATGCTATGAACACTATAAATGAATTGTTAATGATGGGCATTGTTCCTGTTATAAATGAGAATGATACAGTTTCTACTCATGAGATCGAGTTCGGGGATAATGACACTCTCTCAGCAGCAGTTGCAACCCTTGTTAATGCAGATCTTTTAATTATTCTGAGTGATATTGATGGAATGTACACTGCTGATCCCAGAAAAAACAATACTGCCACCCTGATTAATGAAGTATTTGCATTTGATGAGATGATCGGGTACTGCGTTACAGGAACGGGATCGGTATTTGGTACCGGAGGTATGTCTTCAAAGATCCTTGCTGCAAAACATTGCATGGAGCATGATGTGGAAATGGTTATAGCTAATGGTGAAGATCCTTCTGTAATTTTCAATGTTTTGAAAGGAGAGAATGTAGGGACATTATTTGTTTCAAAACACGCAGGTGAAGAAGCTGTTAAATACGGATGATACAAAATATTATTTAGACGGACAGTAATGTTAAATTTTATAAGCAAGAAAAATGCAGGAACTGGCAGAAAAGGGGAAAAAAGCTAAGGAAGTATGTATCCATTTATTAAGAGCATCTTCTGAGTTAAAAGATAAGGTTCTGATAACCTCAGCAGAGAATTTAAGAAAAAGCTATCAGGAAATTATAAATGAAAATAATCTGGATGTTAATGCCGCCGTTTCCGGAGGAATTAAAGGGGCATTGATTGACAGGCTGACTTTAACAAAGGAACGTATTTACGGGATTGCTGAAGGGTTGGAGCAGATAGCATCGCTTGATGATCCTGTGGGAGAGGTTGAAAGCATGTGGAAAAGGCCCAATGGGTTAATTATTGGTAAGAAAAGAGTACCCATAGGTGTAATAGGGATTATTTATGAGGCAAGGCCGAATGTTACGGCTGATGTATTCGGCTTATGCATAAAAACAGGTAATGCTGCTGTATTAAGAGGCGGAAAAGAGGCTTTCCGTTCAAACAAGATCATTGTCCGGATCCTCAGGGAGAGCTTGTATTCATGCGGATTACCTCCTGATGCCCTGCAGCTTGTCGAAAACACAACCCGTGAAAGTGCCCTGGCCATGATGAAACTTAACCAGTACCTCGACATACTTATCCCCAGGGGTGGGGCAGGGCTTATTAAAACTGTTGTAGAGAACAGCACCGTTCCTGTCATTGAAACAGGTGTGGGAAATTGCCATATTTTTATTGATGAAACAGCAGATCCGGAAGCAGCGGAGAGTATTGTGATAAATGCAAAGACACAGAGACCCGGAGTTTGCAATGCGGCAGAAAGTTTACTTATTCATACTGCAGTTGCTGAAAAATTACTCCCGGGGATATGCTCAGCCTTAAAAAATAAGAATGTCGAGATCAGAGGTGATGAGGAGGTATGCAGAATTGTGCCTTATGCCGTTCCTGCAAGTGAAGATGACTGGTATACGGAATTTCTTGACCTCATTATTTCAGTAAAAATAGTGGATAATGTTGAGGAAGCAATAGCTCATATCAATAAATACGGTTCAAAGCATTCGGAAGCAATAATAACGGAAAATTATTCCAACTCACAGAAGTTCCTTGAAGAGATTGATGCGGCAGCTGTATATGTAAATGCAAGTACTCGTTTTACTGACGGATTTATGTTTGGTTTTGGGGCAGAGATAGGTATAAGCACTCAGAAGTTGCATGCCCGCGGCCCAATGGGACTGAAGGAACTGACAACAAGCAAATACATTGTATATGGATCAGGTCAGGTGCGATAAAGATTTTTACCAGCTTTTCCTGTTGTTTCCATTAAGATGATACATAATTCCCAGTGAGATAATGAACTGGCTGAATTCTCCTGCAGTGTATTTTGCAGAAAGAACGGCATCATATGATTTATTTACGTACATTTTAATGCCGGCTCCAAGATTAATTCCTGGTTTTATGGTTGCATCACTTTCAACCGGATCCATTCCCACATTTTCCAGTTGTTTATACCTGGATAATATGGCAGTTCCGTTAAATCCTCCCAAAACATAAAGAACGATCATATCTTCCTTTAATACTCCATACTGACCATCAAGATCAATATGAAACATATAATTTGTCAGTTTGAAGTAAAACTCCTTTTTTGAGTAACCATTAAAAACAGTGAGAGAGGGATTTAAATAAAAACGCTCGTTGATTTTATATTGAGGTATAAAAAAGAGTCCCGGATTTCCCGAGGTATTATAATTGAAATCAACTCCGGAAGAGAATTTCAATCCTCCTGAAAGTATGGTGAATTGGGAATAGCTCAGGCATTCTATGGAAGCCAGCATAATTATAAGTGCGAGAAATTTTTTGTAAGACATAGGTTCAGGTTATTAGCAGCAGAACAAAAGTAATAAAGCTCAATTGTAATCAAATAAAAATCAGATTTTTTTTTAATTTTTTATTCTGGTTTCTATTCAGGATGTATGAATAGTTTAAAGTTCTCGCTGATCCCCGCAAATTAAAACACTGAAAATATTTTTTATGTTACACTATATTTTTTTTATTTAAGAAAAGCAGTAAATTTGATTTTTAAGACTAATTTTGATAAGGCACTAAAAGTTGTTAATTATGGCAGAAAACACAGGAGAAATTATACAGGTAATCGGGCCTGTGATCGACATCAGTTTTGAAAAATCAGGTTCTGATATGCCTGATATTCATGATGCACTGGAAATTAAACGACAGGATGGGGCTTTACTTATAGCTGAATGTCAGCAACATATTGGTGAAAATACGGTTCGGTGTATTGCAATGGACTCTACCGATGGGCTTCAGCGTGGCATGAAAGTACGTGCTACAGGGGCGTCTATTAAAATGCCGGTTGGGGATAGTGTTAAGGGTAGGCTGTTAAATGTTATCGGTGAGGCGATAGATGGTATCGGAAAAGTTGATAATTCCGACGGATATGAAGTGCATAGCACACCTCCTGCATTTGATCAGTTATCGACTGATACCGAAATACTTTTTACCGGAATTAAAGTGATAGATTTGCTTGAGCCTTATGCAAAAGGGGGTAAGATTGGATTATTCGGCGGTGCGGGTGTTGGGAAGACGGTTATCATAATGGAGCTTATCAATAATATAGCCAAGAGGTATTCGGGGCTTTCTGTTTTTGCCGGTGTAGGTGAAAGAACAAGAGAGGGTAATGACTTGCTCAGGGAAATGATCGAGTCGGGAGTTATCAGGTATGGTGCAGAATTTAAAAAGAGTATGGAAGCCGGTGGATGGGATTTAAGTAAGATAGACATGAAAGAACTAAGTCAGTCTCAGGCGACCCTGGTATTCGGTCAGATGAATGAACCCCCGGGTGCCCGGGCCACAGTGGCACTGTCCGGATTAACTGTGGCAGAAGCATTTCGTGATGGTGATGAAGTATCCGGTGGCAGAGATATTTTGTTTTTTGTTGACAATATTTTCAGGTTTACACAGGCAGGATCTGAAGTGTCTGCTCTTCTTGGAAGGATGCCGTCAGCAGTAGGATATCAACCTACACTTGCTACCGAAATGGGGTTATTACAAGAGCGGATAACATCGACCAAAAGAGGTTCCATTACATCTGTTCAGGCTATTTATGTTCCTGCTGATGACCTGACCGACCCTGCCCCTGCCACGACTTTCGCACATCTTGACGCTACTACGGTATTGAGCAGAAAGATAGCATCCCTGGGAATTTATCCTGCTGTTGATCCCCTGGATTCCACCTCAAGGATACTAACCCCCGAGATAGTCGGAAAAGAACATTATAATACAGCACAAAAAGTGAAAGAACTCCTCCAACGCTATAAGGGACTTCAGGATATAATTGCTATCCTGGGTATGGATGAACTTTCGGAAGAAGATAAACTCGTCGTCCACAGGGCAAGAAGAGTCCAGCGATTTCTCAGTCAGCCTTTCCACGTTGCTGAACAATTTACCGGCATGCCGGGGAAACTGGTGAGTATTGAGGACACAATAAAAGGATTCAATATGATCATGAATGGTGATGTGGATAAATATCCTGAGGCTGCATTTAACCTGGTTGGGTCAGTTGAAGAAGCAATAGAAAAGGGTGAAAAACTACTGGCCGATTCAAAGGTTTAATTAGTAATTTACTATTATGTATATCGAAATATTAACTCCTGAAAAAAAACTCTTTGAAGGTGAAGTTGAACTCGTGCAGGTTCCCGGAACTAAAGGATCTTTCGAAATCCTTAACAATCATGCCCCCGTCATATCAACACTGACTCCAGGTAACATTAAAATTATCAAATCAAGCGGGGGGGTTGATTTTTTTCAGATCACAAAAGGTGTTGTGGAGGTAAAAAATAATAAAATCATTATCCTTGCTGAAAAGAGCTGATCCCATGAGATTATTTTCTGAATGCAGAAAGAAATTGATAGTATTAAGCATGGTATTGCCGTTACTTTTTTCTTTCCAGGTAATAAGAAAATCCAAAGTAAGTTTTTATTCTGAAGATGGTATTAAAATTACTGCAGATCATTATTACTCCAAAAAATCAAATCCTTATATTATACTTTTGCACCAGGAAGGAGCCAGCAGGGGCGAATTTGATAGTATAGCCGACAGATTTATTAAAATGAACTATAATTGTCTGGCTGTGGATCTCAGGTCCGGTGACAGATATGGCTTCACTGTTAATGAAACAGCTTTGGAGGCGAGGGAAAATAGCCTGAGCACATCCCTGATGGAGTCAATTAAAGACGTCAGGGCATCGGTTGAATATGTAAAAAAAATGTCTGATCATCCTGTTATCTTGTTGGGCAGTTCATTTTCTGCTTCTTTAGCAATAATTGCCGCTAAAGCGGATACTGCAGTCAAAGCCGTTGTTGCATTCAGTCCCGGAGAATTTTTTCTTCCTGTTACTGAAATTAAAAACGAACTGCAGGATTTTAATAAACCAATTTTTGCAGGCTTCTCTGAAGAAGAAGCTCCTTATGTCAGAGAGATGTTCAGCCTCTCAACCAGTAATAAAATAAGCCTTTTCTACCCTTCATATAATGCCGGTAAAAGAACTGCCGAAGCCCTGTTAAGTTCAAACGACAGTAATGACGAATACTGGCTTGCCCTGCTGATTTTTTTAAGATCCTTACAATAATTTTCCCGTGGTAAAATTCCTGGTAATCAGATTAAGTTCCATAGGTGATATTGTCCTTACAACCCCCGTAGTCAGAATATTAAAGAAACAGGTTGAAGATGCCGAAATCCATTTTCTTACAAAAAAACAATATCAACCGGTTGTAGCAAATAATCCCTATATTGATAAAATCTGGCTTTATGACAACGCTCTCTCTTCCCTGTTAAAAGTGCTCAAAAAACAGGATTTTGACTATGTCATTGATCTGCATAATAATATCAGAACATTTCGTATAAAGAATTACCTCAGAATCTTATCCTCTTCCGTTAACAAAATAAATGTAGCCAAATGGCTGATGGTCAATTTCAAAATCAATCGGTTGCCTCAAAAACATATTGTTGAAAGATATCTTGAAACAGTAAGCCTTTTTGATGTGAAGGATGACGGGGAAGGATTGGATTATTTTATTTCAGAAAAAGACGAGGTATTCCCCGAACTTATTAATTCAACAATCCCTGAAGATTACCTGGCATTATGCATTGGAGGACAGCATTATACAAAAAAAATGCCTCCGGAAAAAATAGCAGATATCTGCAACAGAATTTCTATACCCGTAATTATACTTGGAGGAAAGGAGGATATAACTGAAGCTGAAGAAATATGCTTACTGTCGGAAAATAAAAGCTTGATAAATCTGGCAGGTAAGCTAAACCTGAATACCTCAGCTGCCATTGTCAGGGACGCTAAAGCAGTAATTACGCACGACACCGGGTTAATGCATATTGCTGCAGCGTTTAAAAAAAGGATAATTTCAATATGGGGTAATACTATTCCTGAATTTGGAATGTATCCCTACCGGCCCGGTGAAGGTTCATTTATTTCCGAAGTCAGCGGACTTTCCTGCAGACCCTGTACTAAGATCGGGTTTAAAAAATGTCCCAGATCCCATTTCAGATGCATGATGGACCAGGATATAGAGAAGATAATCAATGCAGTGTTGAAAGATGTTGGGAATAAATAATGGGCACCTCTAAAGACTCCAACTTCTGCGTTACACAAAATTTGTAAAGTCCTCATCCCGACAAAAATGGTCGGGACTCAGGCGTTACAAATTTCGCAAGCCTTGAATTTGGAGTTTTTAGAGGTGCCCTAATATTAAACCCCACAATAAGCAAAGATTTACTATTTATTGTGCTACAAAAGAGTATGTTATTTTTCCTTTATGAGAAGACGGAGCATCCGGGTGTCGCGAAAATCTGGCCAGCAAAGCATACCTGACAGCAGCTTCTGCCAGACACTGTCCGTCAGCAGGTGATCCTATTATGGTTGGTTTTGCGGATATCACTTTGCCGGAACGATCTGCCTGTATCTCAACCTCCACAATTCCATCACCCTGGCATTTATAAATGGGTACCGGTAAATATACGGTGTACCGGTTAAACGGCGGACTGAAAAATTCATACCTTATCCTGGTCGGTCCTTCAAATTCTTTCTCGTACTGAATATCAGACTCATCAACTTCCTTTATTTTATCATGAGCTGAAAGTTTTTCTTCGATTTTTCTAAGTTCAATTTTTTCTGCTTCACTTCGCTGCTCCTCCAGTTCCTGAATTACCTGGTCAACGAAATTGTGGGTATTTATTTGATTATCAAGCTGAGATGAAATGTTAACTGCCTGATTACTGGTCTGCAGTGATCTTTCCAGAAATCTTTCAAAAAGCTCGAGCCTGGCAAGTTCTTCCGGACTTAACAACATTTTCTCCTCCTCATCTTCTATGTAGGCAAAATCAAGCATAATACCCAGTTCGGATATTTCATTAAAAGACCTGATTTTTATACCCAACAGCACTATAAGTACCAAAAGGTGAAATATAAGGGTCGTTAATATCCCGGTTATATTTTTCCTGATAAAGCCATTAAAGGTTATCGGCTTTTCAAATAGTTCATGTATGAATTTATCAGATGGTTTCAACTATTGTAATTAAAAGCTATACAAATTAATACTAAAAATATTCTCGAAAACAAATTTTTGGTTTTCTGAAACATAACTCACCCGTAACCCCTGGGTAAAGGGAAATAAAAAACGAAAAAGATGATATTCAAAGTGTAATTCCACACCTGCGGAATGAATATTTTTATCAGACACAACCCGTTCATTGTTAATGATTTCATAGATGTCGTTTCCTATACAGTAATCCCCAAAAAGTGAGGCGTATATTCTTTTCAGGTAAAACAAAGGGCCTATTCTGAAATCAGGATACAGCAGAGGGGAAATATAATCGGCTGAATATTTCGATAATTTAATTGCAGTAAGCTCATTATAACCCCGGGGGAAGGTAACCTGGTTATTCAGAAGATATTTTTCCGTATTTTGGTTTTGCCTATGAAACTGAAGTTTTACTCCCTGATTTTTCAAAACTCCCGGTAAATATAAAACAGACCGGAATGAGGAGAGTGAGCCAATCTGTTCTTCTTCAAACGGAGCCGACAGTCTCCTTCCATCCAGGATTATGCCCCACCGGGGCTGAAGATCCCGGTAAGCCATTCTGCGGTAAGAATAAATGTAAAGACGGGGTTCGATATAATGGATACCTTTTCTGAACATTTGATCCGAATCATAATAAAAATAATTACCCGACCAGGTGTATTTCATGATAGGCTGCAAACCGCTGATCATATTTCCCGAAGAAAGATTTACCGGAATATATGTCAGAGCATTGAAATTCATGTATTTGGATGTCCTTACAGGTGCAGGGATTGTATCTCTCTTATAAATTGCCGGATTGCCTCCGTAATCGAAAGATACTTTGATAACCGGAAGAATACCCTTATAGGTAAATGATGCATGAAATAAATGTTCTTTATCTGAATATTCATAGCCCAGGCTTGTAAATGCAGTGCTTAGCGTGTTTTGTGAAGTTATGGCAAATCCGGGGTTTACCTCGACATTTTCGGGAGAAGGGTTATCATAATCGATATATAGCGGTACCCAGCTATGGAACCTGAATAAGGAGGATAATTTCGAATATTTTTTTATTTCAGGCGTATAATTATCCGGAACAGAGATTAAAAAATTTTCAGTATCCCGGCTCATTTGTGTATTGAAAAAAGGTTGTTCTCCGGTTGTAAGTGATTCCATATTTACCGGTTGCAGAACAGAAGGGTGAAGGTTCAGTTTGCCTGGTTTATAACCATCCTTTGTGTATATAGAGAAGCAGAGTTCATTACCATTTGCGGAAACATCAGGGTGGAAAGCTCCATAAGCTGAAAAGGTGATGCGGGATAGTTCCCTGTTTTTAATATTCAGGGCATAAATATCGTCAGTGCCGTTAAAACTACCTTGAAAAAATAAGTATTCATCCATGGATTTCAGGTCCTGTACATCGAAGAACCCTGCGTGGAAAATAGTTTCCCAGCTGTTCGTCTCCCTGTCAAACAGAAGGATGCGTTTACCCATTTCGTTATTGGCTATTGCTGCAATCATTGAGGTTCCTTTTATCCATTCGGGAGATTGCAGATATACATTTCCGGGGGCGGGGATTCTGCTGATTATTTCACCGTCAAGCGCAGAGAGCAATACCATAAAGGTTTCCTGCTGAGGTGTGTTTTCAATAGCGACAATAACATCTCCGCCGGGTGAATAAGAAGGAGATGAATAGCGTGAATTTACGGTTAATGAGCGGACAGTATTGGTTTTAAAATTATACTCTCTGATGATCCCGTAATTACGATTTATCCATCGTATATCCGGGCGCACCTCATCCCACAGGATCCTGTTCTCAAAAACTGATATTCTGCCTGAATTTAATATTCCTGGTGTAAAAAGTCTGGTTTCTGTACCATCCGGTTGTATGCTGATAAATACAGGGATAATGTCAAGGCCTGTTTTAAGTGCAACAAAGGAAGAATCATTAAGGAAATGCGGATATCTGTAACTGGAATACACTTTCCCTGGATTAGTCAACACCTCATAATCTTCAATTGTTCTTTGTTTTGCTGTTTCTTCCCAGTGTTGCCTGATGAATTTCATGGATTCGTTATGTAAACCGGTTCTGTTAAGACCGGTTTTTTTCTTCAGGTAGTAAGAAAGGGGTGAGATCATCCATGAGTTTCTTCCGGTAAAGCTGACCGCATCCGGCCAAAGATCCTCTCCATAAGCAGTTCTTGCATAATTTACCAGTTGATAACCATAACGGTAATAGTCAGGAATAAAATCTTTATAGGAGCCGAGAAATGCTTTTTCATGGGAGAATCTTTTTGGATTGGCGGCCAGTATTGCTTTCAACTCTTTTTCGAATGAGGGAAGCCTTCCTCGCCCTGTATATGTAAGTGAAGTTTCGGCAAAAACAGCATCCCCTTCCAGCAGCCAGAAAGGAAGGAGAGCCGCCCCGAAACCCTGTCCCTGTTCACCGGTAAGAATAGAAAGAAATCGGGTAAACCCCTGGTTTAACTTGTCCACCTGTGTCACATGACGCTGCTCATGTACTGACAGTTGCTTAAGCCATTCCCCCGGGTATCCTGTGGGATCCGGATAGGTGAAGATCTCCATCCTTCTGGGCGCTATTCCTACAAAACCATTGGAAATGACAGTTTGATTATGAATAACTACCGGAATTTTTCCCGGGTTAAAACGTAACTGCGATGCATTTTCATTATAACTTTGTTCTAGCAGGTATGAAATTTTTAACGCCTGTTCATTAAAATCACGGGGGAAAATCACTTTAAAGTTCCCTGTATTTATCTGGTTCCATCTGATTGATGCAGGATCCTGTCCGAACTCATAAAACTGACAATATAC
>CAYVTV010000014.1:0-32425 GCA_964454295.1 uncultured Bacteroidaceae bacterium | reverse complement strand
GTTCATCTACAATGCTTTAAGCGATATTATAAAGGAGATGGAGAGAAAGGAAATAGCATCCAGAATTGTAGATGAACTAAATCCTTTTTTCTGGCCCGGGATGAAGGCCGGGCAGGGTTTTGATTTAAGCCTTGACGCATCTGCATTATTAAACCCTGATAGCAACGATAATCATATTGCCGACGGAGAGATCTTTCTTTATAATGAATCATCCCGCGACGGTTATACTACCTACCTTAGAAACGATTCAGTTATTATTTATCATAACGATTCTGCCGGTTCAAGGGAAGCAATTCACATTAATGAGTTAAACAAGGATGACAGGAATATTATTGAAGCATTGAAAAGACAGCTTTATTCAAGGCATGGATTTTTTAATGAAATCCTGTCAAGAATGATGAGTCCTCATATTCCCATTGAGAGCAGAGTTGATGTTGAAGCCCTTAATAAAAAGCTGAAAAGCGAGTTAAAACAACGGGAGATACATCTCAATTTTGAATTTGCTATCGTAAGAGAAAGCGACGAAATAGCATATCATACCCAGGGGTATAGTCCAGGGCAAGATATTGAGATATTTTCAGCCAGGCTTTTCCCGGAAGATATTTTTACTCTTCCAAATTACCTGCTGCTGTATTTTCCGGGGCAAAAAAATTATTTACTACGTTCAGTGGGATTTATTGGCAGTTCTTCTGTTGCTTTAACATTGATCATTATCGCTCTTTTTATTTTCACCCTGTTAATTATTTTCCGGCAGAAGAAGCTTTCCGAGATTAAAACAGATTTTGTCAATAATATGACTCACGAGTTAAAGACTCCCATTTCAACCATATCCCTTGCCTCGCAGATGCTAAATGATAATTCTATTCCTGTTGAGCATAAAAACATTTCCAATATTTCACGTATAATTGACACGGAAAGTAAAAGACTGGGATACCAGGTGGAGAAAGTATTGCAGATGGCAATTTTTGATAAGGGTAAAATAAAACTAAAGGAAAAAAGATTAGATATTCATGAACTTATCACATCAGTTTGCAGTAACTTTGAGATACAGTTAAGAGGCACAGGAGGGACTCTTAATTGCGAATTAAATGCTGAGAGATCCATTGTCAGGGTTGATGAACTGCATTTTACAAATCTGATCTCAAACTTGCTGGATAATGCAATGAAATATTGCAGGGAAGCGCCTCACATTACCGTAGGAACCAGGAATGATAATAATTATATTGTAATTATTGTAGAAGACAAGGGTATTGGCATAAGCAGGGAAGATCAGAAGCGTATCTTTGAGAAATTCTACAGGGTATCTACCGGAAATGTTCATAATGTAAAAGGATTTGGTCTTGGGTTGAGTTATGTTAAGAAGATTGCTGAGATACATAACGGGTTTATCAGGTTAAAAAGTGAATTATACAAGGGGTCCCGCTTTGAGGTATCTGTTCCTCTTTTTACTGAAAATTAAGAAAATGATCACAAAACCTAAAGTAAAGATTTTACTGGCTGAAGATGACGATAATCTTGGATCGTTGTTACGTGAATATCTGCAGATAAAAAATTATGAAGTTGACTGGGCCGTTGACGGGGAGAAAGCCTTCCGGTTGTTTAGAAGAGCCGCTTATGATATTTGTGTACTGGATATCATGATGCCGGTGAAAGATGGCATTACTCTTGCAACTGATATCAGGACAATGAATCCTGATGTGCCAATAATTTTTCTCACAGCAAAATCCATGAAAGAGGATGTTTTGGAAGGCTTTTCTGTAGGAGCAGATGATTATATTACAAAACCCTTTAACATGGAAGAGCTGATTTTCAGAATTGAGGCTATTCTGCGGAGGACAAAAACCAGTAGTGATGCTGATATCATTTATCATATAGGCAGGTACCTGTTTAATCCTCAAAAGCAAACACTTTCCCTTGATAATGAGGTCCAGAATCTTACCACAAAAGAAACAGATCTCCTCAAGCTGTTATGTCTGAATGCAAACAGAGTGCTCGACCGGAATTATGCATTAAAGGCAATATGGTATGATGATAATTATTTTAATGCCCGGAGCATGGATGTATATATTACCAAGCTTAGAAAATATCTGAAAGAAGACAGGTCAGTACAGATTATCAATGTTCATGGTAAAGGATTCAGGTTAACAGGTGTGATAAATATGCCATAAATTAAAGAAATCAACCATCGTGGATGAGAAAAATCCCCGGAACGAACCTGGTAAATTAACCGTGAGCACAAATTTTTTCCTGTATGGGTATCACAAATTAAAGCAGTTGCGGATTTAAAATAATAATTTCATTTCATCGACAAGTGGTTTTGCTCCGGCATATTTATCGATAACAAAAAGGACATATCTGATATCCACGTTAATACATTTCTGCAGGTTTTCTTCATAAGCGATATCACCACTCATACCTTCCCAGTTCCCGTCAAAAGCCAGTCCGATAAGTTCTCCTTTTCCGTTCATAACGGGGCTTCCTGAGTTGCCGCCTGTTATATCGTTGTCGGTGGTGAAACAAACATACATAACATTATCTTCCCCATAAGGACCGTAGTTTCTGGTGTTGTATAGTTTCTTAAGATTATCGGAAACAAAAAATTCACGGCTATCGGGATTTTCTTTTTCCATGACACCGGTTAATGTGGTTTTGTGTGAATAATAGATGGCGTCACGTGCCCGATAGTCACTTACTTTTCCATAAGTAAGCCTGATGGTTGAGTTAGCGTCAGGATAGAATGTTTTCTCAGGCATCATTTCCATAATACCCTCCATCCATAGTCTTCTGCCTTCTTCTACCTGTGTGTCAAACTCCATCCCAAGGGTATAATATGTAAAATATGCGTTATACATTGAGAGTGCGGCCTGAAAGGCCGGGTCTTTCTGAAGTACCTTGTGTGATGGTTTTTTAAGAAAATCTTCAACTTTATCTTTGTATGGGAAAATAGACTTTTTGAAATACCAGTCGGTATATTTCTGCAGATCTCCATGATAAGATTTTTGTATATCCTGAAAAATATCCGGCTGCAGTTCCTGACTTATATTATCTTTAACGAGCCGCAGCATTTCAACCGTTACTTTTTTATCGGTGGAAGCGTTATAATCTTTATAAAAGTCGTTCAAATCATCGGCCAGTTCTTCAGCCATTCCTGTGATTTTATCTTTATCCTGTGGCTTTTCAAATAAGGCAAGCTGAAGGTCCCGGAGGCGAAACGCCATAGCCAGGGTTTCCATTCCCAGGTACATAGTTTCCATGATATATTGACTTGCATGGGTGTAGTTTTTACGTTTTGTTACGCCATCTTCGATCAGACTAAGAGCATTTCCGTATTTATCAATTCTTTCAGGATTTTCATTGACCCACCGGGTAAATTGTTCTTCCAGTTCTTTCTTCCTTTCAACAATGTTTAGTCTTCTGAGTCCCTGGGTTTGCCCTATGGAATATTTCCAGTAATTACTTGAGCTACTGTATTTGGAAGCATATTGTATCCTGATTTTATCATCTGTCTGCATATCGGAAAGGAGTATCTCCTGCCTTTTGCCTCTTATTTCAATCCTGTTGGGGTGTTCAATCTCCAATAATTCGTTAACTTCAAAAGAGGTCATATACCGGTCGGTTGAGCCGGGAAAACCCAGCACCATGGCAAAATCATTTTTTTCGTAACCTTTAAGAGATACGGGAAGATAATGTTTTGATTTCAGCGGGATATTGTCAGGTGAGTATTCTGCCGGCTTACCATCGGGTCCGGTATATACGCGTAATAGAGTAAAATCTCCTGTATGTCTTGGCCACATCCAGTTATCTGTGTCAGCACCGAATTTCCCGATAAATTCAGGGGGAGCACCAACCAGCCGCACATCCAGGAATGTTTCCATTACTATAAGGTAATATTTATTTCCATTATAGTAAGATTTAACAGATGCTTCGTAGTGTGTTCCTTCCGTTGCTCTTTCAATCATGGGCTTTGTAACCTTTTCAAGTTGTGAATGAAGAAAAATTTCATTCTGTCTGGAGTCAATGTTACTCATAACCTCTTCGGTAACATCTTCGATGCGTATAATAAAGGAAACAGTTTTTCCCTGGTTTGGCAGTTCTTCCGTGTTGGTCATTGCCCAAAAACCGTTACTAAGGTAATCATGTTCCAGTGAACTGTGATACTGTATCTCTCCGTATGCACAATGATGGTTTGTGAGAATAAGCCCGTATGGTGAAATAAGGGAGCCGGTACAGGATCCATAGTCCAAAGCCCCGATAGCATCCTTAAGACTGGAGTTATTCAGACTGTAGATTTCATCAGCGGAGAGTTCAAGACCCATCTCCGTCATTTTTCCCATATTAAGTTCGTCGAGTAATGTGAGTATCCACATCCCCTCATCTGCCCTGAGAATAATATTTGCAGAAAGTAACCATGCTGCAAAAAATATCAGAGATCTCTTCATGTTGTATTGATTTTAATAAATTATAATATGCAAATATAAGTTTTACAATCGATATAAATAATGACTTATGTGACAATAGTACGTTAAATAATAATAAAGTAAGGATTAGTTCATGTTACCTGACTTCGATTTGTAACAATCCTGATCCGGCTTCGCCGGATTGACTTATTCCTTCTGCGGTTATAACATATTTTGAGGGTATATCTGAGGAAAAGAAACTGATTTCAGCTTTCCCTTCTGAATCGGTATTCAGTGAGGGTACCCACAATAGTGTTCTGCGATCATCTTCAAAAGGGTCAAATGACGGGGATGTATATTTTGGGGAGTAGAACTCAGAGGGTATGGCATACCCAAGCATTTTAAAGTCCAGTTGTCCTTTGATCATGAATTTTCCACGTTTGGTATATATGGCGATGACTCCGTTCGCCCCCCTCACTCCATATATTGCGGCATCAGGTCCTTTAAGGACTTCTATTCTCTCGATGTCAACAGGATTCATTGAGAGGGCATAAGGGCCATCAACAGGGATGCCGTCCAAAAGAAAAAGGGGATCAGTTGATCCGTAAAGTGTATTTACTCCCCTTATCACCACTTTGTTCCCTGTAACATTTACACCGGGAATCCTACCCTGTAGTATTTGTGCTACATTCTGATAGGATGACATTCTTTCATCAATAATAATAACATCTTTTGGTTCAGAGTGAATCCGGTTGATCCTGGTATTAAGTTCTTTGAAGGGGTCTTCATCTTCAGGTTCTTCTATAACTGAATATTTACCCATGGGCCCTGGTTTTTTCAGATATTGATCAGTTCTGTAGATCATATCCTTTACCTGCTCCTGCTCTCTTCCATCAACAATAATCACGAGATTTTTTCTTCCGCTCTCCCTGCGGGCTTCAATTCGAACACTTACAGTATCTTCATAATAAAGGTCGGTATAACTATATCTTCCCTTCAGATCGGAACGTGTTGTAAATACATCATTATACTGATCCATAATGGTTAAAGTCACCGGGATATCTCTTAACGGGATATTGAAGAATTCACGTGTGATCCGGCCGGTGATCTCTATACCTTTTTCCTTATGATAACGCAAAGGGATTTTTTCATTCAGGATAACCACATTCCAGTCAAATCTTCGCCAGCCCTGGCTCAGCATAAGAAGATCAAGATGATGTTCCTTTTGCAAAGTATGCTCTGTAAAGTAATAATCAGGATCTTCAATATATCCTTTCAGATCTGATGTTAGCAATAAATAACTGAGCAGATTACCGGAAGTAACGGCAGTCTTTGATTCAGCTACTGAGAGTGAAAATTCTGATTCGACCGGTAATCCTGAAGCATCCTTTACATGGAGAGCAAGATTGATCTTTTCACGTTTTCCGGCCAGCGACTTATCTGGTAATATATTGATTCTTAAGTGATCCTGGTTGTTGACAAATACCAGCCTTTCACTAACTGCGGCAGGTTTGTAATTAAATAATGTGAGATGCAAAATACCTGACGGCAGTGTTTTTAAGGGTATATATATGGTATGGGAGGTTGTGTCGGTCAGGTCTGTTTCCGCAGTATAAACAGGCTTCCCTCTTGTATGGCCCACAAGAAAGTAGGTTGTGTTGGGCGGATAGCTTCCCCGGGTGATGTTGGTAACAATACTAACCTTCAGGTTTTCCTTCAGCTTTTCGACTCGCAGGTTAATTCCCATGTCCAGGAGTTTGGGTAAAGGGAAAGACGTTTCTTTCATACCCTCCGCACTGACAACCGCAGTGTATTTATTTCCAGTTTCAGGAATGAACTCAAAACACCCCATACCCTTATGGCTGTCAGAAAAATTAAGAATAATGTTATTTTTTTCATCTTTCAGAACACCCTCAATTTCTATACCGGTTCCCAGTTCATTAATTGCCTTGAAAGCAACCCTGTTAGGAACATTACTCAGCAAATATCCCCCTTCAGGTAGAAAACTTACATCATAACGGGATTGTTTTTTAATATTTTTCTTATAAGATCTTTTCACTGTTTTAACTCCTTCACGAGTTGCATAAGAAGTAAAGAAAGGATTTGATAAATATATATCCTTTGTAAAGAAGAAGTTTGCTCCGAAATTTTGCATATAGTTTGTAAAAGCCCTTATTTTATAGATCCCGTCAGGCACAGTATCCCGGAAAGAAAAGTCGCCATGGCCATAACCATTTTCCATTCTTACAAGCTTTGTCTGAACAACATACCCGAGCGGATTAATCAGTTCAACATAAAGATTGACAGATGAATGATCAGGTTTATGAGTATGCGCATCCACCAGAGAAGCTTTAAACCATACTTTCTCATCCACAGTATATTTTTCCTTATCGAAATGCAGATAAACCTTTTGCTGAGGATACCAGTTAGTGTATGTTTCCAGCTTAAAAACAATACTCCGCAGTATATTGCTCTGAAGTAAAGGGATTGTTATAAATGACAAAAAAGTTACTGTTATTAATATAACAATCATCAGTATAATATTATTAAGGGATTTCACTATATTCAGATTTTTAGTGTCACGTAAAAGATACAAAATCTTTCTTAATTTTCAAGGGGTTATAAGTTCAGGTTAGATTTTTTAACAAACAATAAACAACATGTTGGGGAAAGCCAGTTGTTATTCAGAGTTAATCAGTAAGAAAGACGGTAATGTTGTCTTATTTTTTTACTATTCTGCCTATTAATGTTGCAGATGTACATTTCTCAATTTTAACATGTACGTATTGTCCTGGTTTGGAATCTTCAGCCGGAAAAACGACCACCTTATTCTGACTGGTTCTTCCCATATTATTTTCCCCGGATTTTTTTGAGTGGCCTTCTACCAGTACCTCAAATATTTTGCCAGGATCTTTCTTTTTACTATGCAGTGATAAAATATTCTGAAGTGTAATAATTTCATTTAATCGTTTTGTTTTCACATCATCCGGAACATCATCGGTATATTTTCTGGCTGCCAGGGTCCCCGGCCTCTCTGAGTATTTGAACATATACGCAAAATCGAATTCAGCTTTTTTCATCAGATCAAGGGTTTGCTGGTGATCATCCTCAGTTTCTCCGCAGAAGCCGGCTATAATATCAGTTGAAACAGCAGCTTCCGGGATATATTTTCTGATAGCCTTAATTCTGTCCATATATTCATCAGCAGTATATTTTCTTTTCATTCTGTTAAGGACCTCAGTGCTTCCCGATTGTAAAGGGAGATGAATGCCTTTGCAGATATTATGATATGAGCTGATGGTTTTTATAAGCTTTTCCGACATATCTTTCGGATGTGAAGTGGAAAACCTGATCCTGATATCAGGGAATTTCCCTGCCAATAGTGCGAGCAATCCGGGGAAATCTATGTCGACATCATTCTTATCATCTATCCAGGAATATGAGTTTACATTTTGTCCCAGCAACGTAATTTCCCGGTAACCAATACTGTAAACTTCTTCAGCTTCCCGTAAAATACTCTGCGGGTCACGGCTCCTTTCTCTTCCCCTGGTATAAGGTACAACGCAATAAGCACACAGGTTATTACACCCCCTCATTATGGAGATAAAAGCGCATACACCGTTTTCATCCAGTCGTACAGGGGAGATATCAGCGTATGTTTCCTCGAATGAAAGGATGGTATTTGCTGTTTTTTCACCCCTCTCAGCTTCATGGATAAGGCGGGGAAGGTCGCGATAGGAATCAGGGCCTGCAATAAGATCCACAATGCGTTCCTCTTCAAAGATCTTCTCTTTCAATCGTTCGGCCATACACCCGATTATTCCGATTACCGGGCCATTGCTGTTTTTCTTATATTTTTTTAAAGCAGCAAGGCGGTGCCGGATCTTTTGTTCAGCATTTTCCCTGATAGAACAGGTATTGATTAGTATGACATCAGCCATTGAGGAATCCCTCACAAGGTAATATTTTTGCTGTTGAAGTATGGCGGCCACAACCTCACTGTCGGATACATTCATCTGGCATCCGTAAGTTTCAATGTAAAGTCTCTGCTTATCAGGTGTTTGCGAAGCAATATCAACAGAGGATATTTCGGTTTTATCAGAAGGCATAACATCGTGAAATATATTCTGCTAAGTTACATGATGTATGTTGAATATAAAAGGGAAGTATAAAATAATGGGGGCTGTCACATAAGTTAAAATATGTTTACCCACAAAGATTTTATTATCCTTCATTATTTTCAGGCAGAATATATGTATACATAATATTTGATTCACTTATCTTTACAAAAAATTTAAACAATATGTCAGGTCATAGTAAATGGTCAACCATTAAAAGAAGGAAGGGGGCAGTTGACGCAAAGCGTTCAAAGATCTTCTCCAGGATATCCAAGGAGTTAACCGTCGCTGCGCGCGAAGGCGGCCCTGATCCTGAAACAAATCCGCGCTTGCGGCTGGCTGTTAATAATGCCAAGGGAGTTAATATGCCTAAGGAAAATGTCCTGCGGGCTATTAATAAAGCTGAAAAAGATGATGCTGTTCTCCTGGAAACCACCTATGAGGGATACCTGCCAAATGGCATTGCTGTGTTTATTGAATGCCTTTCCGACAACAATAACAGGACAGTAGGAAACATCCGTTCCATTTTTAATAAAAGGGGGGGCAATCTGGGGACTAACGGCTCACTGAGTTATATATTTGACAGAAAAGGGGTTTTCAATGTAGCAAAAGGAAATTTTGATCCTGATGAATTACAGCTTGAATTGATTGATGCCGGTATTGATGATTTTCAGATCGAAGAAGATATGTTTGTGATTACATGCCCTCTTGAAGATTTTGGCAACGTTCAGAAGAAGCTGGAAGAAATGGGAATTCAATCTGAGGTGTCTGAATTACAGAGGATACCTAACGACACAAAAGTTCTGCCTGTAGGCGAAGCTCTTAAAATAATGAGGATAATTGAAGAGTTTGAGGAGGATGAAGATATACAGAATGTATTTCATAATCTTGAGTTGACAGATGAGTTGATGGAAGCGATGGAGAACAGGTAGGGTGCCGGAATCAGCAGGTTACTTTTATAATACCTTATGTTTTCCCGGACATCTTTTTCTTTCTTACAAATCCATGAAAAAAAAGGCGGAAACTGAAAGACATTAATATCAGAAGGGCTATTATGACGGCTATATCGTAAAACGGGCTTCCTGGCATAAACAGTGCTAACACCGGCAAAGACAAGCCGGTAATTAAAAAAATAATACCGTAAAAAAGCGGAATCCTGCGTGTCTTCATACTGAATAATCCCAGGGATATTAATACAAAACCAATTAAAACAGTTGATATCCTTATATACAGATCTTTCTCTTTCTCAAGACTGATGATGCTTGCCTTAATATATTCATTTTCAATCAGGTTAATTACTTTCGTCTCCTGATAGACGAGAGTTTCGATCAATCCCCATCCTTTTATTCCGGCTATAAAGAACATCATCGCAGTAAGCAAGAAAAAAAAACCCGTATAATATTTCGATGGATTTTTGTATATTTTCATTGAAGAAAATAAGGATGCTGAAAGGAAAGTTGTTAATATAGCTGACAGGATCCAAAGTATGGAATTAATTCTGATTACCATTCTGCTGTCTGCCAGGTATTCGAAGTCTTCTGTAAAATTGGTAATGATACCAATAAATTCAAATTTTGTGAGAAATGCAGCAATTATGGAAAAGCCGGCAAGAAGCATAAAAATACCGGTTACGGCATCAGGATTCCTTTTATTTTTCAACACTTTGGTCATGCTGCAAAGTAACATATTTTTTTACATTTATCCTTCGTAAATTAAATTTGATTACTTTTGAAGTTCAGAATTTAATTTTTATATGAGAACAGCAGGTTCAGGTTTATTGTTTTTTCTGATCGCACTATTATTTTCTGTTTCAGCCGGTGGTCAGGAGCTGCGGGACTTCAATTTCCTCTACCGGTTGATGGAGCACAGGAAATCCCAGGGAGAGATTAACCTTATAATGGATTCGCGGATTGAAGAGAATTTTCAGCAACATATTTTATATAATTATAAAAATTCCGGTATTCATGGTTTCAGGGTGAGGATATTTTCCGATTCAGGATTTGACGCAAAAGAAAGGGCATTTGAAAGCCGGGCCCGTTTTATTTCAACATATGAAAATATTGAAGCCTACATTCAGTATGATAATCCAAATTATAAAGTTTATGTGGGGGATTGTCGCACCAGGTCTGAAGCATTAAAGATTCTGGAGCTTATTCGGAGAGATTTCCCCCATGCATTTATTGTTGTTCAGAATATAAAAATAGCGGAATAATTTCAGTTTACATGAGTGAAGAGATAGGGCACAAATGCGGGATTGCTCTGGTGAGGTTAATGAAACCTCTTGAGTATTACCAGGCAAAATACGGCACATGGAGATACGGATTACAGAAGTTGTATCTGTTAATGGAAAAGCAGAGAAACAGAGGACAGGACGGTGCCGGAGTTGTAAGCCTGAAATTCGATATGCCACCTGGGGAGAAGTATTTTCACCGGCAACGGTCAACAGATGAATCAGCTATTAATGTTGTTTTTGAAAAAATTTATAAGCAATTCAGAAAATTTGAAAAAGCAAATCCCGGGTTACTGAATGATTTTCATTTTGTTAAAAAGAACCTGCCATTTGCCGCTGAAGTTTATCTTGGACACCTTCGCTACGGGACCTTCGGTGATAACAGTATTGACAATGTTCACCCGGTAATGCGGCAGAACAACTGGAAAACCCGTAACCTTGTTATTGCCGGAAATTTTAATCTTACCAATGTTGATGAACTTTTTAATACTCTGATAGACCTTGGACAGTCACCAAAAGATTTTTCAGACACCGTAACCATTCTTGAAAAAACAGGACACTTTCTCGATCGTGAAAATCAGAGACTTTTTGATCTTTTTAAAACAAAGGGCTATTCCAACAGGGCGATATCCGGGTTAATCGCAAAAGAGATCAATATCGCCGGTATTTTAACAGACGCGAGTAAGAGATGGGACGGAGGGTATGTTATTGCCGGCATCCTTGGACATGGAGATGCTTTTATACTGCGTGACCCCCGGGGCATAAGGCCGGCATTTTATTATCATGATGAGGAGATAGCAGTATTTGCTTCCGAGAGGCCGGTGATTCAAACAGCTTTAAATGTTCATTCAGATTCAATACACGAAGTGCCTCCGGGATATACAGTTGTAGTTAAAAGAACCGGAGAAATACGTGTAGACAAGGTTCTTGAGCCAATGCCCAAAAAATCATGTTCTTTTGAAAGAATTTATTTTTCCCGCGGGAGTGATAAAGATATCTACAATGAGCGGAAAAAGCTGGGTGAATTACTTATTCCCGAAATTCTCAACACCGTCGATTCGGATCTTGGTAACACAGTTTTTTCATTTATTCCAAATACGGCTGAAATAGCTTTTTACGGAATGATAAAGGGAATTGAGGATTATATGATCAGTAAGAAGTTAGACGCGATAAAACAGGACAAAGAAAATATACCTGAGGAAAAACTGGTGGAAATATTATCCGAACGCCCCCGTGTGGAAAAAGTTGCGATTAAGGATGTGAAACTGAGAACTTTCATTACACAGGATAAAAGCAGAAATGATCTGGTAGGACATGTGTATGATATCACTTACGGAACAATCCGCAGAGGAATTGATAATCTGGTTATTATTGATGACTCCATTGTACGCGGGACTACTCTAAAGTACAGCATATTAAAAATTCTTGACAGGCTGGGTCCGAAAAAGATCGTAATAGTTTCTTCTTCTCCGCAGATACGTTATCCTGATTGTTACGGTATTGATATGGCTAAGCTTGGCGATTTCATTGCTTTTAAAGCAGCAATGGCATTGATAAAAGACAGGGGAAAAGATTCCATTATAAATGAGGTTTATAAAAAATGCCGCAGCCAGCTGGGATTGCCGAAGGAAGAGTATGTAAATTATGTTAAACAAATTTACCAGCCCTTTACTGATGAAGAAATAAGTCGCAAGATTGCGGAAATCTTAAAGGGATCTGAAATAAATGCAGAAGTGGTGATCGTTTATCAAACTATAGAAAATCTTCACAAAGCGTGCCCGGATGATACAGGCGACTGGTATTTTACCGGTGATTATCCTACTCCGGGAGGAAATAAAATAGTTACCAATGCCTTTCTGAATTATATTGAAGGGAAAGATATAAGAGCCTATTAAAAGTCAGGTTTTTCGTCAGGGTTGTAACTGGAAATATGTCTTTCAACTTTCTTCTTATACATCTCGTTGATAGTGATCATTATTGCCGTTTCCTCCACATGCCCGAAATAAGGATTATCGACAGTGCCAAAAGTCTTCAGGGATGGAGAAAGATTCATGTAGGCATTTATCAGGGGAGGGATATTTTCTCCAAAAGCCCGTACACTTTGTGAAAGAATTTTATAATCCTCCATGTAAGATTCACCGGTAAAAATTTCTTCCATCTCCTTTTCATCCATGTCAAGATGTAACGGGGTGAATGGAGTCACAAGTTCTTCATTATCACGAAAATGTTTTTGCAGGAAATACAATATCAGATTCCTTGCCCTCTTGTTGTAATTCTTGTACATGGTAACCTTGCCAAAGAAGTATTCTTTATCCGGATAATCAATTACAAGTGTTCCCAGTCCATCCCAAAGATTATCGAGAGCATAGAGAGCCTTTGTCATACGGTTGGTCGTCTGATATTTAGGCTGTACAAAAGATCTTCCCAATTCAATGGTGTGAGGCAGATATTTGGAGACAAACTTATCAGAAAAGTGAAAAAGTTTAGCTGTGGCCAATCTTATTTTTCCCCCGCTAAAACAGTTTTTTTCATCACATACATGGAAACGGTAGCCGCCAAGAATTTCTTTTTCTGCCGGATCCCAGACAATTAATTGCTTATATGCGTCTTCGCCTGTATCAAATTCATCAATGTCAACTGATTTGCCTGTACCTCCGCCGGCTTCACGAAAGGTGATTTCACGCAAACGGCCTATTTCAAGCATTACTTCAGGTGAATCCTCCGCCGTAATTATGTACAGAAGATTTCCTGCATTGTTTGTTTTCCGGATAAATCTTTCCGGGGTCAGCTCAGCTTCAATTTTATCCCGGGAGATTTCAGGGATTATATTTTCCATATGGGATGTAAATTAAAATTCAAAAATAAAAAAAAAAGTAACTATTCAGGTATATTCAAATCGATATTTATCGCTGATAAAGCACAGATATAATCGCGGATTTCCTCAGAGTTAAATTCTGAACCGGATTAAATCTGTTTCAGGTTGAATTGTTTATCTTTATTCTTCTATCATAATAATAGTCTCTCCATATTCTGCCAGCTGATAAATATGGTTTTGCATTTTCAGTGCCCATTCATGGTAAGAATGATTTTTTGTAAAAATCTCCCAGTGCACCGGTTTGCCTATGGTAATTATGATGTGTTTATTACGGTGTTTGTAGGTTTCATCAGGAAGAAAAAACATCTCAAGATTGGCTTTGATACCCAGAAAAGTACGCAGGTTAGCTAACCGGTAAAAGAAGCCGGAACAACGTCCGCTGACATGTATCGGAACTACACTCCTTTTATAACGGACTGCTTTGGAGATGAAATTCTTCTTCCATTCAGGATCACGGATAATTCCTTTTTTTCTCCGACTCACCAATCCGGCAGGAAATGTAAGTATCTGATCATCAGATATAAAGGCGTCTTCAATTAGTCTGGCAACAGCAGTTGACTGCCCTCCATGTTTGTTAACCGGAATCATCAGGCATGAAAGCTGTTTTATATTTAACAGAATATCATTCGTCAGTGTTTTTATGTTTTTATATCTTTTACCCAGAATATACATTAACATCATCCCGTCAAATCCTCCCAGAGGATGATTAGATGCAAATATATACCTGCCTGGTTCGGGTAAATTTTCCTTTCCCCTGATTTCCATGGTGGTATTAAATTCTTCAATAACTGCCTCAATGAAATCAACTCCTTCCTTATTTCCGTGTTTCTTAAGGAAATAATTCACCCAATCCAGGTGAAGAATTTTTCTCAGATATGCATATACAAAGCCTGGAATGTACTTTGCGGCTTTTGGATTTTTCTCGTTGAATATTTGTTTGATATCCAGCGGTTTAAATCTGTCATCACGGTTCTTTCCTTCCATCTTTTACCAGATAGTTACTATTATTGAATATACAAAAGTAATCAAAATAAGCATATCCTGTTTCCTCCTGTTTTAAGGAGTTTCAGAGCCATTTATTATGAATTCCCACTGTTTACGGGAAAAGTTATTAACAAAAGTGGTAAAAAATGGGAAAAAGTGGTGAAATGTGGGAAATTTTGTTTTAATTTTACATTTTAATAAAAATGTACGGTAATGATAACCTTTATCGGTGATTATAGTGGTAAGCTTGATTCGAAGGGGAGGATAGCTTTTCCTTCTGCTTTCAGGAGACAGATGAAGGAAATGGCACATGAAGGTTTCGTGTTAAAGCGTGACATATTTGAGAAATGCCTCATTCTTTATCCGATGAAGGAATGGGAACGTCAGAACCAGATAATAAGGAGCAAAACGAATTCATTTAATCGTGAGCACAACAGGTTTTTAAGGATGTTTTACAGCGGGACAGCTGAAGTTGTTTTAGACAGTAATGGCAGGATATTGATCCCCAGACGATTGGCAGAATACGCCGATATAGGTTCCGATGTAGTAATGGCGGGTCATTTTGGGAAGATAGAGATCTGGTCTGAAACACTATATCAGAAGGCAGCAAAAGCAGATGATGAGTTTGCTGAATTAGCCGAAAAGATCTTAGGCAGGTCAAATGATCATTTGTCAGAAGATGGCATACCATAAA
This sequence comes from uncultured Bacteroidaceae bacterium, assembly GCA_964454295.1. Classification (GTDB taxonomy): domain Bacteria; phylum Bacteroidota; class Bacteroidia; order Bacteroidales; genus CAYVTV01. Next base: position 17,127 of record CAYVTV010000014.1, on the reverse strand, counting down.
CCGGTATTACTGGAAGAGAGCCTGTTTGGGTTAAATATCAGGCCAGGGGGTACATACATTGATGTGACCCTGGGAGGAGGAGGGCATTCGTCAGCTATTTTGCAAAAACTGGGGAAAAAAGGGAGGCTTCTTGCGTTTGATCAGGATATTGATGCCGGGGCTAATATTCCGGATGATCCCAGGCTTACTTTTATACATGCCAACTTCAGGTTCTTAAGAAACTTTTTAAGGTATTATGCAATTGATAAAGCAGATGGTATTCTGGCAGACCTTGGAATTTCATCGCATCATATTGACAGTATGGAAAGGGGATTTACATACTTAAAAAACACTAAGTTAGATATGCGGATGAATGTGGATTCCTCCCTCACTGCATCTGATATTCTCAATCATTATCCGGCTGAGAAGTTAAATCGTATTTTCAGAGAATATGGGGAAATTCCCAATGCAACTTATCTTACTAGTTTGATTATCAGGTTAAGACAGGAAAAGAAGATTAAAACAAGTGATGAGTTCATATCCGGAATAAATGCATTTCTGCCGGACAAAAATCGTTTCAGTGTTCTTTCAAGGATATTTCAGGCGTTAAGGATAGAAGTAAACGATGAATTGGGTGCGTTAAAGGATTTTCTTTGCCAGGTGCCTGAAGTTCTGGTTTCCGGTGGCAGGATTGCGATAATAACTTATCATTCTCTTGAAGACCGGCTGGTAAAGAATTTTTTCCGGTCAGGAAATTTACTGGGAGGAATAGAGAAAGACTTTTTCGGGAATCCTGTTGTGCCATTTAAACTCATTACCAGGAATCCCATTATTCCTGGTAATGATGAAATTTCCGGGAATATTAGGGCACGAAGTGCCAAATTACGGATTGCAGAAATGATTTGAATGACAGAAGATAAAGAAAATATTGAATTTATAGAAGAGAAGGATGAAACTTCTCAAAAAAGCGGTTTTAATTTAAAAGGGCTTGTTGACGGGACTTTTTTAACCCGGAAGTTTGTAGTAAGGCAAATACCTTTTTTTTTCTATCTGTTCTTTATAGGGCTGATTTATATCAGCAACAGGTATCATGCTGAGAGAGTAAGAAAGAACATTGCCGGGTTAAAAAATGAATTAAAAGAACTCAGATCAGAAGCTCTTTATACTTCGTCAGAGTTAATGAGATTAGGCAGGCAGACTGAAGTTGTTCGTGAGTTGCGGCATAAAGGGCTTGATATAAAGGAATCAGTTCAGCCCCCGAAAAAGATCAAATAGGAGATTAACCGGATGTCAGTTAAAAAAGAAATATTATGGCGTTTTGGTGTAATATACCTGCTCATGGTAATTACAGGTGTGGTTATAGCAGGACGTATAATTTATCTCCAGTTTTTTGAAAAGGAAAAATGGTCGGTAAAATCGGAGAAATATCCGATACAGCGTATGGAAGTTGAAGCTAACAGGGGTGATATTTATTCATCGGACGGGAAATTACTGGCTCTTTCTCTTCCTGCTTATGAAATAAGGCTTGATTTAACTGTTGAAGGCTTGTCGGATGATGTCTTTTATTCAAATCTCGATTCTCTGTCCTATTGTCTTTCCAGGCTTTTCAGGGACAGGAGTGCGTTAGATTATAAAAAAAGTCTGATAAGGGCCCGGCATGAAGGCAGGCAGTTTTTTCTGGTCAAGAGTGATGTTACTTATGAGCAGATGATTAAAGCAAGGGAGTTTCCGATATTGAGAATGCATCGGTATAAGGGGGGCGCAATTTTTGTCCAGAAGAATAAAAGAGTAAGACCTAACGGAACGTTGGCGGCGCGGACGATAGGAAGTACTAATCTTAGTGAAGCGGGTAATATTGTTGGGCTTGAAGGGGCGTTTAATGATGTCCTCAGCGGGAATCCGGGAGTAAAGATGTACAGGAGAATTGCTGACAGGTTATCAGTTCCGGTAAGTGATGGAAATGAAATGGATCCTCAGGATGGTAAAGATATCATTTCCACTATTGATCTGAATCTTCAGGATGTTGCACAGAATGCACTGCTTAAACAACTTAAAGCCCGCAATGCACACCATGGATGTGCCGTACTTATGGAGGTTAATACGGGAGAGATAAAGGCTATAGCCAATCTTGAGAAGAACAGCAGGGGGGAGTACTGGGAGGGAAGAAATTATGCTATCGGTGAAAGCATTGAGCCGGGATCCACCTTTAAGTTAGCTTCATTAATCGTTGCCTTTGAAGACGGTTATGTGAATATCACCGACACTATTGATGTCGGCGGAGGATCAATCAGGTATCACGATATTACACTGGAAGACAGTGGGGATAAAGGAATGGGGCGAATTACCGTAAAAAGAGCTTTTGAAGCTTCCTCCAATGTGGGGATTTCAAAGATTATTTACAAGAATTACAAAGGTAAAGAAAAGGAATTTGTTAACGGTCTGTATAAGCTGAGGTTAAACCAGCAGCTTGGAATAGAAATTAAGGGAGAAGGCATACCCGAGATAAATGCTCCCGGAAGCACAAAATGGTCGGGGATATCTTTACCTATGATGTCGATAGGTTATGAAGTCAGGCTTACCCCGCTGCAATTGCTTACTTTTTATAATGCCATTGCCAACGGTGGCACTATGGTGAAACCCATGTTTGTAAAAGAAATCCGATACAGGGGTAATGTGATAAAAAGATTTAATGCTGAGGTTATTGAGTCAAGGATTTGCAGTCGTCGTACACGCGACAAGGTGCATGAGATGCTCTGCGGAGTAGTGGAAGACGGTACAGCCAGGAATCTTAGGGACCCTGAGTTCAGAATTGCCGGTAAAACCGGTACTGCACAGATCCCTGATAAAAATACCGGTTACAGGGATAAATCCAGGATCAGTTATCAGGCTTCTTTTGTAGGCTACTTTCCTGCTGATGATCCCAGATATAGCTGTATTGTGGTAATTAATTCTCCATCAAGGGATGTTTACTACGGTAACCTTGTTGCCGGACCTGCATTCAGGGAGATTGCCAGGAAAGTGTATGCCACCAGTCTTGACTGGCATGAACCGCTTAACTCCGGTAGTGATCTGTTAACACAAATGCCATATTCAAAAAGCGGTTATTACACAGAACTGGTTAATACGCTGAAAGAATTGAATATCCCGCATACAGATATGGCTGAAGGAAGTATGTGGGTGAATACCACAGGTTCTGATGAAGCTGTAATTATCGGAAAAAGAACTGTACAACCCGGTCTGGTTCCCAATGTCAATGATATGGGACTTAAAGATGCAGTGTACCTTCTTGAAAGCACAGGAATGAACGTATTGGTAAGTGGAAGAGGAACGGTCAGGGGTCAATCTGTTACACCGGGAAGTACAATAAGACCAGGCCAGAGCATAAGATTGGAAATGAGTATATCTGACAAATTATGAAGAATTTAAAAGAAATACTAAACCAGGTAAGGATTATAAGGTTCAGTGGACGGATTGACAGGGAGATCAGATTTCTCAGTTTTGACACAAGACAGCTTGGTGCTGAAGATCTTTATGTTGCATTAAAAGGCACGAGATCTGACGGACACGACTATATTCCTGTTGCAGTGAACAACGGTGCAACGGCTGTTGTTTGCGAAAAGTTACCCGGTATACTGAAGGAGAACGTTTGTTATATAGAGGTGGAAGACTCTCATGAAGCACTTGGTGTTATTGCTTCAGCTTTTTATGGTTGTCCTTCCGGTAAATTAAAACTTATAGGGATTACCGGTACAAATGGAAAAACAACGATAGCAACTTTATTATACAGAATTTCCAGATCATTAGGGTATAAAGCAGGACTCATCTCTACAATAGCTGTGGTGATAGAGGAAAGATCAAGAACAGCAACCCATACGACTCCTGATCCTTTACAAATAAATCAGGCTCTCTCTGAAATGGTTGATGAAGGCTGTGAATATGCATTCATGGAAGTTTCATCCCATGCTGCGGTTCAAAAACGCATTTCCGGCCTCATATTTTGCGGTGGCATATTTACGAATATTACTCACGATCATCTTGATTATCATAAAGAATTTAAAGATTATCTGAAGGCTAAGAAATTCTTTTTTGATAACCTTTCTGCAGATGCGTTTGCATTATACAATGCTGATGATAAGAATGGAAAGGTAATGGTTCAGAATACAAAAGCGGAGAAATATTCATACGGATTAAAGGCCATGGCAGATTTCCGTGCATCTGTTATCGAGAGTCATCTCGAAGGGAACCTGCTCCGCATAGGAAATCATGAGGTATGGACTAAATTACCGGGTGCCTTTAATGCCTGTAATATGCTTGCAGTTTATGCAGCCGCAGTTTTGTCAGGCATGCATGAAGAAAGCGTGTTAAGGGCGTTAAGCGAACAGTCATCAGTGCCGGGAAGGTTTGATATAATAAAGTCCGCCAGGGGGATAACTGGAATTATAGATTATGCACATACCCCTGATGCATTGGAGAATGTGTTGAATACAATAAATAAGATACGTACCGGTGAAAGCAGGTTAATTACCATAGTGGGTGCCGGGGGAAACAGGGATAAGGAAAAACGGCCGGTAATGGCAAGATTGGCTGCTGAAATGAGTAATAAGATTATCCTTACTTCAGATAATCCAAGGGATGAAGACCCTGATGATATTATATCGGACATGAAAAAGGGAATTGATAATACTTCCGCACATAAAGTGGTTACGATAACTGACAGGGAAGAGGCAATCCAAACTGCATGTGCATTTGCCGAAAACGGTGATATAATTCTCCTTGCAGGTAAGGGACATGAAAATTATCAGGAGATAAAAGGAGTCAGGAAACACTTTGATGATAAGGAAATGTTGCTGAAATATATAAAATAATGTTATTCTATTTATTCGATTATTTAAATGAGGTTGATTTTCCCGGTGCGGGGCTGTTCAGGTATATTTCATTCCGTTCAGCCGTAGCTGTTATTATTTCCCTTGTGATTTCAATGTTCTTCGGGAAAATGATTATAAAGTTTTTACAGAGGATGCAGATAGGGGAAACAGTTCGGGATCTTGGTCTTGAAGGACAGCTGAATAAGCAGGGCACACCTACTATGGGGGGGGTGATCATTATTATTTCAATACTTATCCCTGTGCTTCTTCTGGCTGACTTAAATAATGTTTACATACAACTAATGTTAATCACAACAGTGTGGATGGGGTTGATCGGTTTTCTGGATGACTATATTAAAGTTTTCAGACACAATAAAAAAGGATTAAAGGGCAAGATGAAAATTATCGGGCAGATTATTCTTGGATTAATAGTTGGAATTACATTGTATTTGAGTGATGATGTTAAAATAAGAGAAAGAGAATTAATTATTGGTGAAGAAGTTGCAGCAGCTGATTTTCCTGTGGTCAGAGATAATAATAAGTTCTACAGGATTTTTGATTCCAAGTCAACCGTAACTACAATCCCCTTTCTCAAAAACAATGAATTTGATTATGCATGGCTTGTTTGGTTTACCGGCGACAAGGCTGCCTCCTATGCATGGATAGCTTTTATTGTAGTAGTAATTTTTATTGTTACTGCCGTTACAAACGGGACTAATATAACAGACGGGCTGGATGGACTGGCTACCGGTACCTCTGCAATAATAGGTACTACTTTGGGCATATTGGCATATGTGTCAGGTAATTTCATAATAGCTGATTACCTCAATATTATGTATATACCTTTTACTGCTGAATTGGTGGTTTTTGCCAGTGCTTTTATTGGTGCATCAATAGGATTTCTATGGTATAATTCATTCCCGGCACAGGTTTTTATGGGTGATACAGGAAGCCTTGCCATTGGCGGTATCATTGCAGTATTTGCTGTGATCATCAGAAAAGAATTGTTGATTCCTGTTTTGTGCGGTATCTTCTTCGTTGAAAGCCTGTCGGTTGTATTACAGGTCACCTGGTTTAAATATACCAAAAGAAAATACGGGGAAGGAAGAAGGATCTTTAAGATGGCACCCTTACATCATCATTATCAGGTTCTCGGGTATCCGGAAGCAAAAATAGTTACCAGATTCTGGATAGTGGGGATCCTGCTGGCAGTACTTGCTGTCGTTACATTAAAAGTAAGATAGACATATTAAAAAGTATACAAAGATGGAGCAGAAAAAAAGAGTAGTTATTCTCGGAGCAGGTGAAAGTGGAACCGGATCAGCCATCCTTGCTGCAAAATTCGGATTTGATGTTTTTGTCAGCGACAATGGCAGAATAAAGCCAAGATATAAGGAAATGCTGGCTGAGAATGGTATAAGCTATGAAGAGGAGAAACATTCCGAAAAACTGATACTAAATGCAGAAGAGGTAATTAAAAGTCCCGGCATACCGGAAAATTCACATATTATTCAGTTATTGAGAAAGAAGAACATCCGCATAATATCAGAGATAGAATTTGCCGCCCGTTTTACCAATGCCAAAAAGATCTGTGTAACGGGCAGCAATGGTAAAACAACAACTACTTCTTTAATTCATCATATGTTGCGCAAAGCGGGAATTAATGCCGGAATAGCTGGAAATGTCGGAAAAAGTTTTGCCTATCAGGTAGCCACAGAAGAATACGATTATTATGTACTGGAGTTAAGTAGTTTTCAACTCGATGGGATGTATGAGTTTAAAGCTGACATTGCGATACTTCTGAATATCACTCCTGATCATCTTGACAGGTACGATTATAATATTCAGAATTATATCGATTCCAAATTCAGGATAACACAGAATCTCACTGAAGATGAATTTTTTGTTTTCTGTTCAGATGATCAGATTACCATAAAGGAGCTGGAAAAGATAGTTTCAAAGGCAAAACAACTACCATATGCATACCGCAAAACTGATGATGAGGTTGCCTGGGTTGATGAGGTGGATTTGATGAGAATTGAATTTGATAATGTAGATTTTTCTATGAGTGTTCATGAGCTGGCACTAAGAGGAAAACACAATACTTACAATAGCATGGCCGCGGGTATTGCGGGGAATGTATTAAAAATCAGGAAAGACATTGTCCGTGAGGCGCTTATGGATTTTCAGGGTGTTGAGCACCGCCTTGAACCGGTTATTAAAGTGCACGGGATTGAATTTATAAATGACAGTAAAGCTACGAATGTAAATTCAGCCTGGTATGCACTGGAAAGTATAACCACACCTGTTATATGGGTGGCAGGAGGAACCGATAAAGGGAATGATTATGAACCGCTTAAATCGTTGGTGAAAGAAAAGGTGAAAGCGTTAATCTGCCTGGGCAAGGACAATAGCAAGCTTCATAATGCCTTTGAAAGCATTGTTCCGTTTATAAGTGATGCCGGCAATATGCAGGAAGCGGTAAAAAAAGCATATCTGCAGGGGGTTGACGGAGATACAATTCTGCTTTCTCCTGCGTGTGCAAGCTTTGACCTCTTCGAAAATTATGAGGACAGGGGCAGACAATTTAAAGAATTTGTCAGGGAACTGTAAATATGGATTTTAAAAAATACATAAAAGGTGATCGCGTAATCTGGATGGTGATTCTACTATTATCGGTAATTTCACTTCTTGCCGTGTATTCATCGTCGGGCTCACTTGCATTTGCCAAAAGGGACGGAAATACTTCCTATTACCTCATCAAGCAGTTTATCCTGCTTATGCTGGGATTCTTCCTGATAATACTGGTACATATTATCCCTTACCGGTACTATTCAAGGTTGTCACAGATATTCCTTTATATTGCAGTTCCGTTACTGGTAATTACCTTATTTACCGGTGAATCAATAAACCAGGCTAAAAGATGGATCAGTTTACCCGGTACAGGTTTTACCATTCAGCCTTCTGATTTTGCGAAACTGGCACTAATAATGTATCTGGCAAGAATTTTATCTGTCAGACAGAACAATATTTCGGATTTCAGGGAGGTGTTTCTGCCTGCCGCAATATCAGTTTCCCTGATCTGTGCGTTGATAATGCCGGCTAACCTGTCCACAGCCTTCATCCTTTTCTTTACATGTATTCTGTTAATGTTCATTGGAAGAATACCTGTAAGATACATTGTATTATTTATAGCGGGCGGGGCTATTGTTTTTTCTTCTTTCGTGGCTATATCACTTGCGGTAAATAAAGAAGGCCGGATCGGCACATGGAAAAACAGGGTTGAAGCTTATTTTTCAGAGGAGGAAACTATTGAGAATTACCAGGTTAACAGGGCGAAAATAGCTATTGTGGATGGGGGGCTTATCGGCAAAGGGCCAGGGAATAGTATTCAGAAGAATTATCTCCCACTTGCCTACTCTGATTTTATTTTTGCCATTATCGTTGAAGAATATGGATTTATAGGCGGTGTATTTGTAATTGCTTTATACTTATGGTTGTTGTTCAGGGCTGGTTCAATTGTAAGGAAGTGTTCGCGATCTTTTGCGGCTTTTCTGTCTATGGGACTGACAATAGGGCTGGTTTTACAGGCACTGATAAATATGGCTGTGGCTGTAAATCTCTTTCCTGTTACCGGACAGACACTTCCTCTGGTAAGTATGGGGGGGTCATCAATACTGTTTACAAGTGTGGCCATTGGAATTATCCTGAGTGTAAGCTGGGGTGTAGAGGAAGAAAACAGGCTGAAAACTGAAAAGCAGGAGGTGGTAAACAATGAATAAAAGAATTATCATAGGAGGGGGAGGTACAGGAGGCCATGTTTTTCCTGCAATTTCTATTGCAGATGCGTTGAAAAAACGTAATCCCGGGGTGGAAATTATGTTTGTCGGAGCTCTCGGACGACTTGAAATGGAAAAGGTCCCTGCTGCAGGGTATAGAATTACCGGCTTACCTGTAACAGGTTTTAAGAGAAGCGTAAGCTTCAGTAATGTAGTTTTTTTTTGGAAACTCTTTAGAAGCATGAGAAAGGCCAGGCTGATCATAAAGGAATTTAAACCCGATGTTGTTCTTGGGGTTGGAGGATATGCCAGTGGTCCGGTTTGCAGGATTGCCGCCAGATCAGGAATACCAGTAATCTTACAGGAACAGAACTCATATGCAGGGATCACAAACAGGCTACTAGGATCAAAAGCGTCAAAAATCTGTGTGGCATACCCGGGTATGGAAAAATATTTTCCTGAGGAAAAAATATTATTTACAGGGAATCCGGTACGGCAGGATATCCTGAATTGCAACAATAAAAAAACGGAAGGATTGCAGCATTTTGGATTAAACCCGACTGATCCTGTAGTGCTTATCCTTGGAGGCAGCCTGGGAGCCAGAACGATAAACGAAACTTTCCGGAATTCTCTCTCTGGCATCCCTGACAACATTCAGTTCCTCTGGCAAACAGGTAAAGGATATTTCCGGGATGCAGATGAATTCACAAAAAGAACAGGGAAACAGAATGTTAAAGTACTTCCGTTTATCAGTGAAATGGATCTTGCCTATGGATGTGCTGATCTTGTCATTTCAAGGGCAGGCGCCGGAACTATCTCTGAACTCGCAGTTGCTGGAAAACCTGCCATCCTGGTGCCAAGTCCGAATGTTGCAGAAGATCATCAGATGAAAAATGCACTTGCACTCATCCAACAGGAAGCCGCATTGCTGGTAAAAGATGATGAAGCAGCCGGTAAGCTGATTAATGAAATTATTAATCTGATCAATAATGAAGATTTGAGAAGGCAACTATCTGAAAATATAATGAAACTTGCCATTCCTGATGCTGCAGATAAAATAGCGAATGAAATCATAAACATATAGCACATTGATAGATAGTAAATTACATAGAGTTTATTTTTTAGGCATAGGAGGCATAGGAATGAGTGCCCTTGCGCGTTATTTTAAGCAGAAAGGATTTGAAGTTGCCGGCTATGACAGAGTCTTGACTAACCTTACCCAACAGCTTGTATCTGAGGGCATTGATATACATTATGATGAAAGTGTTAATGCCATACCAGAGCGTTTCCTTGATAAAGCAAATACCCTTGTTATTTATACTCCAGCCATAGATTCAGATCACAGCGAACTGAATTTTTTCAGGGAGAATAATTACAGAGTGGAAAAGCGTTCAGCCATATTAGGGGCTATTGTTAATGAAGGGTATGGAATTGCTGTTGCCGGAACACATGGAAAAACTACAATCTCGGGTATGATCGCCCATATTCTTCATAATTCAGGTACCGGATGTAATGCATTCCTGGGAGGTATCTCAAAGAACTTTAATTCCAATTATGTTCTGAACAGAGATTCGGAAATATATGTTGTTGAAGCAGATGAGTATGACCGGTCTTTTCTTACCCTGCATCCTCATATTGCCGTTATTACATCGGCAGATCCTGATCACCTCGATATTTACGGAGACATCGGGAGACTGAAAAATTCTTTCAGCACTTTTACTTCCCAGGTTAAAAAAGGCGGAGTACTTATCATAAAGCAGGATGTTGATATAGATATTCCCGGAAACATACACACCCTGAGGTATTCAATGAATGAAAAGGCTGATTATTATTCGTATAATATTCAGCATAGGAAACTCAATTATACCTTCAGCATTCATACCCCACGAGGAGATTTTCATAATGTGGAAACCGGAATCTTCGGAAGGATAAATATAGAGAATTCCTTAGCCGCTTTTGCAGCATGTGCTGAAGCAGGAGTTAAACCTGAGAAAATAATTAACTCGCTGGCCTCCTATCAGGGAATTAAAAGAAGGTTTGATATCATTATACAAAGCGACGAGCTTGTTTTAATTGATGATTATGCGCACCATCCTGAAGAATTAAGAGCGTTTATCTTTTCCGTACAGGATGCTTTCCCCGGAAAAAGAATAGCAGGAATTTTTCAGCCTCATCTATTTACAAGGACGCGCGATTTTGCTGAAGGTTTTGCAAGCAGCCTTTCTTTAATGGATGACGTGATATTATTGGATATTTACCCGGCCAGAGAAAAACCTTTGGAAGGAGTGTCGTCGGAGATGATTTTTAAGCAGCTTACTAACAGAGGCCGTCGTATACTTTGTAAAATGAATGAACTGACAGGTATTGTAAAAGACCTGAAACCTGAGGTGTTATTAAATATGGGTGCCGGCGACATTGATTTGGCGGTTGAACCACTGCGAAAATGTTTTGGGAAAATATGATGAAGGCTGTGCTAAAAATATTGCCTGTTTTGCTGATTACAGTTTACCTGGTCATCGCTTTTGGCTTTACTGCAGGAGAGCGCCGGAGTGTAATCTGTAATGATATAAATGTAGTTATAAAGGATAGCCTGAATATAGGTTTTTATACAAAAAATGATATTAAGGAAGTAATTGCTAATTCAGGGTTTGGTTTACAAGGATATCCTGTTACTGCAATTAATACGAGAGATATGGAAAAATTATTTTATGACATGCCATATATCAGGAAGGTAAATATATATGTAACCATGCAGGGTTCATTAACAGTGAAGGCGATACAGAGAGAACCTGTTGTAAGGATCTTTACAGGTGAGAGCAGGAGTTATTATCTGGATGCTGAGGGATATATAATGCCGGAAAGCAGACGTTTTACCCCTTTCGTTTTAGTTGCAAACGGGTATTTTCCTGGTGGTAATGAGATTTCTAATGCAGGGCATATAGATAATATCCAGAATAAAAAGAAATATAAAGCATGGTTTGATGTGTTGGAACTGGTAAAATACATAAACAAAGATGATTTCTGGAGGAGCCAGGTGGTGCAGATCTATTTCAACCGGCAGGGAAAATTTGAGTTAATACCAAGGGTTGGCGCTCACATGATAATACTTGGAGACGTAACTGACATGGAAGAAAAGCTGAACAAACTGAGATCACTTTATTTGAAAGGCTTTCCTGTGGAAGGGTGGAACACGTATGAAAAAATTGATTTAAGATATAAAAATCAGGTTGTATGTACTAAAAGATAATTATATGGCACAAAAAGATCAAATTATTGCAGCAGTTGACATCGGCACCACAAAAATTGTAACCATTGTAGGTAAGATGCATGCTAATAACAGGCTGGAAGTACTGGGACTGGGAAAAACAGTTTCCAAAGGTGTTAAACGGGGCGTAGTATTGAATATTGAAGAAACGGTAAATGCGATTGAAATGACCGTTAATGAAGCTCAGAAACAGTCGGGCCTAAAATTGAAAGAAGTATTTGTTGGTATTGCGGGTCAGCATATCCGGTCAATACGTACAAGGGGTTATATCAATCGCGATGTATATGAGAAGGAGATAGTTAAAAGCGATATCACCCGTCTGGTGGATGATATGTATAAAATTCCCGTGGAAGTAGGGGAGGAGATTATTCACGTGCTGCCACAAAGTTTTATTGTTGACAGTGAGACGGGAGTAAAAAATCCGGCAGGAATGTCAGGGAGACGTCTTGAGGCTAATTTTCACATTGTAATAGGACAGACTGCATCAGCAAAAAACATTATTAAATGTGTTAACCGGGCCGGGCTGGATGTCAGGCAGATGATCCTTGAACCCCTTGCATCAAGTGAAGCCGTGTTAACTGAGGATGAAAAGGAAGCAGGAGTAGCTCTGGTGGACATTGGAGGAGGCACAACCGATATTGCGGTGTACTATGATGATATAATAAGGCATACTGCTGTCATTCCTTTCGGGGGGAATGTAGTTACGCGGGATATTAAGGAGGGTTGTTCAATACTGCACAGACAGGCAGAGTCATTAAAAATACAGTTTGGATCTGCCCTTGGGGATCTGGCTCCTGAAGAAAAGGTCGTTACCATACCGGGAATCAGCGGAAGAGAACATAAGGAGATCAGCTTTAAAAGTCTGGCGTATATTATTCAGTCAAGAATGGAAGAAATTATTGACACAGTGGTTTTTGAGGTGGAGAATTCGGGATTTATTGATAAACTCTCTGCCGGGATTGTAGTTACCGGTGGAGGGGCATTGCTCCAACATCTTCCCCAGCTTGTGAAATTTAAAACCGGCCTTGATGTCAGAATAGGTTATCCGAATGAACGACTGGTGAGCGAGACAAATAATGATATCAATCAGACGATGTATGCTACCAGTATCGGATTATTACTTAAAGGTTCAGAATATATGGCTGAGAATGATTCAGCCATGGCTTCGGAAACGGCAGAGAAAGATGAAATGATTGCTGAACAAAAATTCAAAGAGAAGAATATTTTTACAGGGAAAAAGTTATTTTTTAACATAAAAGAAGCAATTAATGATATTTTTACTGACGAAGGAACGAGGATAGATTAATTTAACTCTAATAAAATAATTCTCATGAACGATGAATTAATAAATTTCGAATTACCAGTTGAAAGATCATCTATTATTAAGGTGATAGGCGTTGGAGGCGGGGGAGGCAATGCCGTGAATCATATGTTCCGCAGGGGCATCAGGGAGGTTAATTTTGTTGTATGTAACACTGATGCACAGGCATTGATAAATAGTCCGGTGGCGGTTAAGATCCAGCTGGGAGAATCGCTTACCGAGGGAAGAGGCGCCGGGAATAAACCTGAGATTGGCAGGCAGGCTGCTTTGGAAGCTATTGATGTAATAAATGAAGTTCTGTCAAAGAACACTAAAATGGTATTTATAACTGCCGGTATGGGTGGAGGAACGGGCACAGGAGCTGCTCCTGTGATTGCCAAAGCAGCAAGAGATTTGGGAATACTTACTGTAGCCATTGTGACTATTCCTTTCCGGTTTGAAGGCCAGCAGCGAATTAACCAGGCCATTGAAGGTATCAGTGAGATACAGAAATATGTTGATTCATTACTTGTAATTAGTAATGAAAAACTGAGGGAAGTTTATGGTGATCTGAAGCTGTCCCAGGCATTTGCACGTGCAGATGATGTATTAGCTACGGCAGCAAAAGGTATTGCTGAAATAATTACAGTGCATGGTTATATTAATGTTGATTTTGCTGACGTTGAAACTGTAATGACCAGCAGTGGAGTGGCGGTTATGGGGTCAGCTTCTGCTTCCGGCGAGAACCGGGCACTCAATGCTATTGAGAATGCTCTTACTTCTCCATTACTAAACAATAATGATATAACAGGTGCTAAAAGTATTTTGCTTAATATATCATCGGGTGCAGATGAAGTTAGTATGGACGAAATAGGTGAGATAACGGATTATGTTACCCAGGCTGCTGATAAAAATGCATTGATCATCTGGGGCACCTGTGTGGAGGAAAGTCTTGGTGATTCTATTACGGTAACTATTATTGCAACAGGTTTTGAGTCGCATAGCATTCCTGAATTATATCCTGTTAAACGGCATTTCGATAAAATCCCGCTAAGAGAAACTGAAAAAATAGTCGTAAAACAGAGCAATCAGGATACGTTTGAGGTAAAAAATGCAGAGGATTATAAACCCATCCAGCAAAAATCACTGGAGTTTTTATCTAATGAGGATGAAAAGCCGGAGCAATATACTTTGTTTGAGGATTCCATTCAGGGGAAAAACAGTGCAGAGGCAGACAAGAAGAGGCAGGAAAGAGTTAATAACATCCGAAGGATAAATGAACTGGCAAAAAACACAAAGCAGACCGGATTATCTGAGAATAACAAACTGGATCATCTTGAAAATGAACCGGCCTATATAAGGAAAAACATAAAAATCAATGATAAGCAGACGTCTCCAAATTCCAATATTTCGAGATTCAGCCTGTCTGATGATGAGGAAAACACACCACGCTTAAGGGAGGATAATTCCTACCTGCATGATAACGTGGATTAAGATATAGTATTACCTAAAAGAACCTTATACGGCGATCAACGATATTAGCCAGATCCTGTAAGGCCTGGAAGCCCTCATATGTTACCCTGCTTTCAATACCATAGTTAAGCCTGAATTTTGCAGCAGCAATATCAGGATTTTCCGGCACCTCAGCATGTATGAGTTCAATTACAAAAACACCATTTTCACCTTTTACCGGTTCTGAAATATTACCTGCTACCATATTAAGAGCATGGATCACAACTGAAGGTTCAAACCCGACACCTGAAATATATGGATTTGAAAGGCGAACCTTTGAGGCTTCATTTACCTGAGATGAAAGTGCAGAGGCAACAGCTTCAAGGGAGGTTGCTCCGGAACTTTTTTCCCGTATTTGTTCGGCCAGAAGATCAAGTTTCTTTTGTTTCTTTAATGTAACTTCTATTTCTGTTCTTACCGAGGAAAGAGAAGCAAATCCTTTTTCCTTAACATCCGAAAGTGCAACAATAATATATTGTTCATCAAGATCAAAAATCTGGCTGACAGCATTTTCTTCAGATTCATATGCCCATCGAATAATTTCCCTTGCATTTTCAAGTCCCGGTATTTTTGTTTCCTGTGCAGTAAAGTCGGCAGCAAACCTTGGAGACATTTGTTTATCAATGCATGCCTGTCTGAATTTATCCAGATTTACAGCGGCATTCCGGAATTCAACGGCGAGTGAATAATAGTGCTGATATGTCTGGTCACTTGGAGAAACTTCACGGATAAGATACGCTACGTTAAGTTTTTTAACTTTAGGGCTTTGATCCTCCACTCTTACAATATGATATCCAAAATTGGTTTTTACTACCTGAATCTCAGATTTTTTACCATGAAAACATGCATCATTGAAAGCTTTTACCATCATTCCCTCTCTGAACCACCCCAGGTCTCCCCCAATTTCACGGTTGCTCTGATCACCTGAGAATTCGAGGGCAAGCTGGTCAAAACGTGCCTGTCCTCTGTCGAGCAGTGATTTTAAACTATCGGCAATTGCTTTGGATCTTTCATCATCCCTCTGCATAGAAGGAGTTATAAGAATATGCCTTGCTCTGACAGAATCGGGAAGGTAGTTAATCTCTGTAATCCTGGCCAGTTTATATGCATTGTTGTCATAAAAGGGACCAATAACGTCATCCGGTTTTGCATTAAATATGGAATCTCTTACAACTTCAGGAAGATCGGAATAAGTATAATTGACATCCCTGTAAGGTATTTCGGAATTGGAATTCACATAAGCAACAGGATTATCACTCCTGCTAAAAGAAGCAACACTTTGTTCAATATATTCCCTTGCATTCCGGTCATCATCTTCTGATGGCGTAACTTCGAAAACCACATACTCTATGCTTCTGGCCTCATCTTGTTTAAAATGATTTTTTCTCTCATTATAATATCTGTCTATTTCTCTCTGGCTGACAGCAATTTCATCATCAGGTATGATGTTAAAGTTCTGATAAACAAAACTGAAATCCACAACAGAACCCGATTCAAGGGCATAATATCTGGCATCAAGGTTTGATGGGCTTATTCCTTTCCGAACCATGTTAAAATATTTCTGGGAAAGCCTTTCATCAACTATCTGGTCTTCAAGGAATATCCATCTTTTCTTTTCTTCACGGTACACGGGATTTGTTATGGCATTAAAATAACTGATCATCTGGGAGCGGTTGAATTCGCCAGTTTCAGGATTTGTAAACATGCGGCGAATGATGGGGTGGGGTTCATCCATAATGATATTTGTACTCCCTGCGGCAATAGAATCTCCTATTAGCATTGATACAAGCTCTTCATCACTTACTTGTATTCCGAGTTTTTTTATTGCACTTCCCAGCACAAGTTCGCGGATCAGTTCACGCCATGCTTCTTCCCTTATCATTTCAATCTGCTCTGCATCCAGAGATGTTATCTGATAATTCATACGATAAAATTCAGACAGCCTTTCAATTCTGTCATTAAAATCAAAATAGTTTATTGATTCTCCTCCAATTTCTGCTACCTGCAGACGTTTCCTGTTAAAAACGGAAGGCCCTGAACTGAACAAATCTCCCATTATGAAGGCTAATATAGCCAGTCCTATTACAACTGCGACAAGTACTCCTGCTCTTTCCCTTATTTTCTGTAATGTTGCCATGTGAAAATCTATTAATATTTTAAAATTCAGGGTACGAATATAGTAATTTCCATTTTATTACAGTAAAAAGACCTGATATATTATATGCCGGCATATCTGCTTTTATTATCTGGCCATGATTTTTTTCAGATGAATAAGTTCAATACGAGTGGGGCTTACTTTAAGAATCCTTATCTGGAATGGATTGATTATGATCCTTGTATTTTGTTTGGGGATGTTTTCGTAATTATAAATTATGAACCCTGCCAGGGTGTCGTACTCTTCTGATTCGGGAATATCCAGCTTATATT
>CAYVTV010000013.1:0-32949 GCA_964454295.1 uncultured Bacteroidaceae bacterium | reverse complement strand
GTTTCAGGTTCAAGGTTTCAGGTTCAAGGTTTCAGGTTCAAGGTTCAAGGTTTCATATTTGTTCATTTCAGGATTCATAATTCAAGGTTCAAAATTATAGATTTTGTATTAACCCCTTTATCCTGTCTACTGACTACTGTCTGCTAACCACTGACTTCTGACTTCTGACTTCTGTCTACTGACTACTGTCTGCTAACCATTGACTTCTGACTTCTGACTCCTGTATTTTGACTCCTGTATTCTGACTCCTATATTCTGACTCCTGTATTCTGACTTCTGTTTCATATTAACCATATACATATATTCAATGCACAAACACATACCTAACATACTCACTTCCCTGAACCTTCTCTGCGGATGCATAGGGATTTACTATTTAGTTGAAGTTAATTTTTATATTGCAGCTTTATTGATAATTATAGCGGCACTTTTTGATTTCCTTGACGGAATGTCAGCAAGGATGCTAAATGCCTATTCTCCTGTAGGTAAAAGTCTCGATTCCCTTGCCGACCTTGTCAGTTTTGGAATTTTACCCGGACTACTATTATTAAAACTTCAGCTGAGTCTCACCGGAACAGGTATTGGTCCGGAATTCCGGTCCGAATATACCCTTTCACACTACATTATAATATTCTTTCCTTTGCTGATACCATTATTTTCCGCATTGCGACTGGCAAAATTTGACAATGACCCTTCACAGGCCGAAGTTTTCAGGGGGCTCCCCACTCCGGCAAATGCTCTATTCATTGCAGCTCTTGTATGGTCCGCTCCACATGGAATAAAAGGAATGATGTTCATACACAACAGTGCCTTGGTTTTCATAGTAACCACTGTTATGGCCATCTTACTGATATCACCTTTCAGGTTCATTTCACTGAAATTACATAACCTTTCGTGGAAGGATAACTATATGCGTTACCTGTTAATTGCTGCAGCAATTGCATGTTTGATAATCTGGAGGATTCCGGGGATAATGTTTATTATAGTATTGTATCTGATTTTGTCGGTTTTTTCTATGATATTGAATTGCCTCAGAGGACTTCCCAATCATTCAGTGTAAGACGATATTCTACTATGTAAATTAACCGGATAAATTGTTTGAGAAGGGGTTGTTTTAAATACTTTGTATCCCTTCGTGTGTACTTCGTGTCCTTCGTGTTTCACTACGTTAGAGGGATAACCACAAAGGACACAAAGGTTTTCACTAAGGTACACAAAGACTCCTCTGCTTATCTCCTTCTAAGCCAATATTTTTGCCGTTAAATTATTAATGCTCTTTTCTATCGCCTCAAAAGGCTTCCCGTCTTTGGTGCTGTCCTGTTCCACAACCATGTATTTCATCCCGGCGATATCTTTTGCAGCCAGTATAGTCCTGAAGTCTATCACCCCTTCTCCTACCGGCGCAAAATCAGTTGTGTTTGTATGAAAGAAAGGTTCTTCCCTTGTGAACATATCCTTCATATGAAAGAGCTCAAATCTCCCCGGGTACTTATTGAACATTTCCACCAGGTCTTGTCCTGCTTTAGTTGCCCAGAAAATATCTATTTCCATGGTTACCAGTTCTCTGTCAAGTTCCTTCAGTAAAACATCATAGTAAGGAACTTTCCCTTCCACCGTGTCGAATTCAAAATTATGATTATGATACCCAAACCGAATGCCATGGTCTTTCATTATTGTACCTACCAGGTTCCAGTCGGCAGCCATTTTCTGATAACTGGCAATGGTAGTACGCGCCTCCTCTACAATCCATGGCTGCACACAATATTTTACACCAAGCTCTGCGTGATCTTCAGCCATCTGCTTCGCATTATCAAGTGTAATTCCTTCAGCCTCAACCTGGGTATGACTGCTGAGTATTTCCATTCCCATATCCTCAACCAGCTTTTTAAATTCATCCGGAGGATAACCATAAAATTTGCGGTCATTGTACCCGGCAAGTTCAAGGTATTTATACCCAAGTGCTGCAACTTTCTGCAACGATCCGGGAACATCAGATGCCATGGCATCCCTGATAGTATATAATTGCAGGCCAATGCCAACGTCACAGGGATCAACATCTGCTTTTGACTGACCGGGACCTCCCTTTGGTTTGCATCCGTATTGCGGGAAAACAATGGTTCCAAATGCACCTGCAACTGATATTTGCAGAAACTTTCTTCTTGAATGATTTATTCTCATAATCTGATAGTTTTAAATTATTATGTTCTCGATATTTTATGCTATTATAATAATAGTTCGTTAAGTTTTTTTATTGCACTGAAAATGAGCATTTTAGCAATTCAGTTAAAAATTAATTATATTATTAATATTCAACATATTGCGCCTTTGCGCCTTCGCGTTTTATTTTAATTTAACGAACTGTTGGATTAAATAAAAATTTTAAAAATATTTAACATTTATATTAATCATATAAATTTCATGTTGTCGGATTTCATATTTAAAAGAATCAAAATGTGGCTTTCTCATCCCTTTATGATCATACCTGGAAAATCCGAATCCTTCCTTAGGTATTCCCATAAATGAGTAATCCATAAGACCGTTACTATTTTCATCGTCCAGCAGCGTAAACCCATATAGACCAGGTTCGAGTGAAAAAGACAGCTTCAGTGTGTTATCAAAAATATTGCTTTTTTCAAATTTGAATTGTTCATAAGGTGTCTCCTTCCGGAAAGTTTCATTATCCCGGAAAACACCTATGATGACCTGCCCCTTTTCTGATCGTATTCCTGATATATTTAATTCAATGTTCTGTGCTTTAACAGAGAACATTCCTGAGAATAACATATTTGACAGGATAAGGATGACAACCGACTTCATTGGAATATATTCTCTTTTTGCTGCAAAATACAATAATTATATAAAAAATCATCCTATCTTTGATATAATAAAGGACAGGTTAATGATCTTTACCATATAATTCACGTTTTGCAAAAAATTGGGGCTGTCTCATAAATTTTTTAACCACGAAGGACTCTAAGTACACACGAAGGACACGAAGTATTTATCTCTGATTTGCAACACTTTCCGCGAACGCTGACTGTGTGTTGCCTTAGCTTCAGCTAAGGTACAAGCTACTCAGCGGAGGCGCTGTGTCCTTTGTGTCATCCTTTGTGTCCTTAGTGGTTGAGCATATTTGGACTTATGAGACAGCCCCATAACCGCACAACCTAAATAGATAATTTCAGTTGATGTCTGACAAAAACTTTACTAATCTTAACTGGAAGGGAAAGAAAATTCTTATTGTTGAAGATGACATTTCCAGCACATATTTTCTGAAAGAGGTACTTGAAGACACAGGAGTTGATCTTGCGTATGCTTCAGATGGACTTACGGCCATTAATATGTGTGAAGAAGACCTTTCAATATCCCTTGTGTTAATGGATATACAGATTCCATACATGAATGGATATGAGACCTCTGCAGTAATCAAAGAATTACGGCCTGATTTAAGTATCATTGCCCAAACGGCTCATGCTTTTACTGAAGACAGGCTGAAATGCCTTGAATCGGGTTGTGATGATTATATATCGAAACCTATGGATCCTTTTGAACTGCTTGAAAAGCTGAACAAATACATGCAAACAGGCAACTGATCTTTTACTCAGGCTTAATAATCATACTATATTTCATCCCTTTATCAACAGCAGTGCGGCTGAATTTATCCCGGTTATATACATACCGGACATAGTTCAAAGTCTGATCACAATAATGTTCACTGGCAGGGATACCGCTGATACCTGTAGGAATAACCACCAGCGAGTTATCCCAGTTTTCCGTGCTATAGATATGCCTGTGGGAAGCCCCATGGTTGGCGGCAAATGGAGTCTCAAACGGATAGGAATAAGGGCTTATTGTATGATAACTTCCTCCGACAGGATAAGGCCCCCTGTTCAGGTCAAAAGCGTTGGCAATTAGCTTTACAGAACCCAATGGATGATTTAATTCGAGGAAATGCAAGTCTCCCCATTTCCAGTTTTCTGTTTTACTTCCGGCGTTTTCAACAAGCCAGGCCATTGCATTGATAAAAGCTTCAATTATATTATCTGTAAATGTCTCCTGCCTGTCAGGCGTATGAATATTATCTGTCCAGGAAGAAATACCTGTAACTCTTACCTGGTCGATAAGATAAGTTGGAAGAAGATCCTGCCTGATTAATTCTTTAAACAGTGTATCCCCCAGTTCATCATGAAAAACAGATTTTACCAGTTCGATGTACATCACTTCAAAAACAGAAGATGCAATGCTGCTGACATCCATATGGTAATCCCATTCTGCCAGATATTCAAAAGCCTGTTCTTCAATATCCTTCATCTCAGCTTTATATGTTTCAAGAGCAGAGAGAAATACAGGAGTAAATTTACGCGCATATACAGAGGTCTGATTGGATTGTATCTCCGCAAAACTGTTTACATTATGTTTTTCTTTTAAAATAAGCCTTTCCACGATGGCTTCATACCGGTTTGGCAGATCATACCAGTAACTGATGTAATAGGGATAATCAGGTCCGGCTGTCCGGTTATTGGCTGACGCAACGAATCCTCTTTCAGGGTTGTAACTGAAGGGAAGTTCTTCAAACGGCACCATTCCTTTCCAGTCGTATAAGGAAGTATCGCCGGGATAAAACAAAGCCGGGTTCCCTTCCCGTATCGGGACCCCTCCTGCTGTCTGCAATCCTATATTACCAGTTTTGTCTGCATACACAATATTTTGCGCAATGGCGATAAAAGTTCTGGCTGCATCCCTGAAATCTTCCCAGTTCCTGGCCCGGTTAAATTTATACACCGAC
Organism: uncultured Bacteroidaceae bacterium; assembly: GCA_964454295.1. GTDB lineage: Bacteria > Bacteroidota > Bacteroidia > Bacteroidales > CAYVTV01. The sequence goes on along the minus strand of CAYVTV010000013.1, from coordinate 28,163 downwards.
AAAAGTTCATTGCTATAATCCATCCCAATCCATCGCATGGTAACAACGTGATCCCTGATCCCTTTAAAACCTGATACTACCGGTCCTCTGTGTGTAAACCTGTTGTACCCCCGTATTACTTCTCCCTCTTTAGTATGTATTAGTTCTTCTTTCAGCTCTATATCATTCCACCTGCCGTTAAAAAGGTATTTCAACGTGTCATCCGGATTAATGGTTTCAATATAGAAATCTGCCTCATCCAGCATAACATTGGTCATGCCCCATGCGATATCTTCATTATGTCCGCAAACAACAAAAGGCTGACCGGGAACTGCCACACCTGTCACATTCAGTTTTCCGTCAACCACCTGGTGTATCTGGTACCATATACCCGGAGCATTTAGTTCCAGATGCATATCATTAGCCATAACGGGCATGCCTGTAACACTCCTTTCTCCTGAAACTGCCCAGTTGTTTGAGGCACTGAACACGCGGAGCCCCATTTCGGAGATCATTCTGTTTACCTCACTTAATACAGATTCAAACTGAAGAGGCAAGGCTGCTTTATTAACTGATCCAAACACCGGCTGATCCTGGTAATTCATATCCGGAATCAATTCAGCGGCTTTTTGTTCATCCACTACCTGGCTGATTTTAAAAATTACAGCTTCAATATCCCATGCCATGGTCAAACTCCATGACATGTACCCTATCAGGTTGGCAGAATGTACCGGTTCCCATGGCTCAGGCTTGTATCCAAGAATAGTAAATTCAGGTGGTAATTTAGATCCTGCCTCATTGATATATTGATTAACTCCATCTGCGAAAGCTTCCAGGGCTTTTCTCACATCCACACCAGCGCTGTCAATTACAATTTCAGACTTCTCACTGAAACCCAGTGATCTGAAGAGTAAGTCTGCCTGTACAAGATTCTTTCCAAAAATTTCAGATAACCGGCCGGTTGTAAGTCGCCTGAGAAGGTCCATCTGCCATAGTCTGTCCTGTGCCATTACATATCCCGTGGCTCTGTACATATCCTCTTCAGTGGATGCGTAAATATGCGGAATGGCAAGGCTATCGCGTAATACATGTACCTCAGATGATAATCCTGTAATTACTACATCCTTATCATAATCAGGAATACCCCGCGTGGACACTATGCGGATAAAAATGCCGCCAGCGATAATGCTTGCAACAATAATGATCAGAAGAAAAGCGAGAATGTATTTTATTGTTTTCATGGGGTTAGGTGGTTAAGTGGTTACGTGGTTGAGTAATTGAGTATTTGAGTAATTGAGTAATTGATTAAAGGACTATCTCAAAAGTCTTTACTGACTTCTGACTTCTGTCAACTACTTGCTTTCAACCCCTTGCGTCAATAAACGACGACTCGTCCTGCCTTATGCAACCAACAGCTATCAGGTATTGGGCTGCAACATAAGTCGACATTATCAGTATCCGGGCAAAATCAAACTTCTGATGAAATTTATTTATTGCAAGCATAGAATCGGATGCAACAAACAACAATGCACCAATCGATACCAGCATAAAACTGATCCCGTTCACTTTACCGTGCCTGTTGAGGGCTGCCAGCAACATAGTAAGAATCACTGCAGCATATATGATTACCGGCACCTTCATATCTCCAAGTCCCCTGTATAGTAACCATATCAACAAACAACCGTAACCGGTAACCAGAACCAGCAGGTAGGCTCTCCGGTTAAAAACAGGATTCGGCCCTTTAGGAAGGCTGAATGCAAAAATATAGATCAGCTGGGTAAGAAGAAATGAAGCAAGACCTAAAATAAAAAATAAATCCTTATCCAGAGGCAAGCCTATTTTATTCCCTGAAAAATGTAAAAACACATCTCCCATCCATGAAAAAAACAAGCCGATGAGAATTAAAACGTGTAAAAGATAGTATCTTCTCCTGACCTTAATATGATAAAAGATCATTAAAGCAGGAATGATCATTGCCTTTGCAACCAGTGAAGGATAGAACCATTTATAAAAATCGAAGATCAGAAAAATTACTCCAATGGAGAAGTAGTAGAGAGTGAAACCAGGATTCTTCATGGTTTATTGTTTTAGTTATCTCTTTAAATTTTAATGCCCACCGGAAAATCAGGTATACTGATATATGATCACATAAATAGAAATATGATGGATAAAATTACATTTTTTTTCTATTAAAGCAAATTAAGTAACTGTAATAAGGGATCACGGGATCACGGGATCACGGGATCAAGTGACACCCCCTCCAATAACCTTACAACCCATTAACCTAATAACCCAATAACCTAATAACCCAATAACCTAATAACCCAATAACCCAATAACTCATCACCAGTCCCTTATCATCCGCCGGAACTCATCGCAGGAGCAGGTAAATTCAAATTAATTACATTTAAATCAATAATTTTATTAAATTTCAGCCCTTAACCTAATACACTATTCTATGAAAAATAATTCAATAATTCCTGCATTGATTTTTGCATGCTTATGCCAGATATCATACGGACAGGAAACTGAAAAAATAAAAACAGGCTGGAACCTTGGCGCCCTGCCAACCATTTCCTTTGATACTGATCTGGGGTTTCAGTACGGTGCTCTTGTCAATCTTTATCACTATGGTGATGGCACCAGGTATCCCCGGTATAATCATTCCCTCTATTTTGAAGTATCGCGTTACACCCGGGGAAGCGGGATAAACCGTTTTTTTTATGATTCCGACCAACTTGTCAAGGGCATCCGGACTACCTTCGATTTAAGCTATATCACAGATCCTAAACTGGATTTTTTTGGTTTTAACGGTTATGAAACTTCGTATAATGCGGCTTTCGTTGATGAAGACAATACTGCTGATTATATCTCAAGGGTTTTTTATGCACACGACAGAAAAATGTTCAGAACAAAAGTCGACCTGGTGGGAAAACTATCGGGTGAAAACCTCAACTGGATAGCTGGTTTCGCTATTTATAATTTTAAATCCGGGGCTGTTGACAGGGAAAAATATGATATGCCTGAGGCAGAAACCCTGTACGAGAAATATATTAACTGGGGTATTATAAAGGATGGCGAGAAAGACGGTGGATGGGTAAATTATCTCAAAGCAGGGCTAGCCTATGATACTCGTGATAATGAACCCAATCCGATGAAGGGACTATGGACGGAAGCTGTTATTCAGACTGCACCCGGATTTCTCGGAAACGGGGATTTTGGGCATACCAAATTCGCATTAACTCACCGGCAGTATTTTACGATCATTGAAAAGAACCTCTCATTTGCATACAGACTGGCCTACCAGCAGACACTGGGGGGAAAGGCCCCTTTCTATGCCCAACCGCTGGTAATCACTTCATTTTTGAAAGGATCAACATCACAAGGCCTTGGCGGATCCAAAACCCTGCGGGGAATTGCGCGAAACCGGGTTGTGGGAGATGGATTCCTTTATGGAAATGTTGAACTGCGCTGGAAATTTGTGCGTTTTATTGCTCTTAACCAGAATATCTACCTTGCTTTGAATCCTTTCTGGGATTTTGGGGTAATTACCCAACCTATCGACCTGGGAGTGGACGTTAATTCACTCGACTGGGGAGCAGAGTTCTTAAAAACCGATTTCTTTACCGGGGAAAAAGACAAACTGCATCACAGCCTTGGAGCCGGACTTAAGATAGCCATGAATGAGAACTTTATAATATCAGTTGATATGGGGAAGGCATTAAATGAGCAGGATGGGAATATGGGATTTTATATAGGGCTGAACTTTCTGTACTAGGAAGATCATATCAGAAACTTTTTTCTTAATGCTTCATTGAATTCTTCTTTTACCGATTCAGAAACAGGTATTTATCCAAAAAAAAAGGGTGTTTTTAAAGACACCCTTTTTTTTAATAATTTCCATATTAGAACTTTAAGTCCACTCCCAATGCAACAACAGTAGCAGCGCGATTATACGTTTCTTCATACGTAGTTCCGAATAGTTTGGTATAACTCTGGTACATGGTATTCATGAAACCAAGGTTAACACCTATATTCTCAGTAACCATATACCTTCCTCCGAGTCCGATTGAATTAGTATTTAAGCTATGACTCAGGTCGCTGTGATAATTATCATTTACTCCTGTTTGTGTGCGGAGATAGCCTGCACTTAAGAGTATCTTGTCGGTTAATTCAAATTCAAGGCCAAATGCAGCTTCCCAGAAGTTGTTATCGATCACTTCAGAATTTTCCACAAAAACGTCATTAAGTTTTTTTCCATAATTAGCAGTTTTATCCAGATAAAAATGATATCCTGCTGAAAGACTTAGTTTTTTTATGGGTCTAAAGCCAATTCCAACAGAAATATTTGCAGGCATATCGCTCTGCATTTCATCTCCGTCAGGATACATATTAACATCATCAACAGTAGTTTCATTCGTAAGTGTAATTTCGGCAATGTGTTCATAGCGTACAGCAATATTCAGATTATCGCTTACCTTATAGTTTACACCTATTACCGGGGCATAACCAAAACCGGTCTGGGTTGTTTCAAGGGCTTTATCGGCTGTCATTAAGGCATTTATGCCCATGGCCTGAGCTTTTGCAGCAAAAACCGGAGCGGCACCAGTTAAAATAGTCTGCGCCTGAGTTACGGTTAATCCTGCAGGATTCTGACCGGCTGCGGTTATTAACGCCTGAACAGTCCCGATCTGAGTTGCATTTAGCCCTGATTCAGTCAGCAATGCATCTCCCTGTAAGCCACCGAGTACTGTAGCATAGCTGGTTGCTCCTGCTGACCAGGTAGATAATGTCGTAGCTGCATCAGTAAAGAATTGGGGTGCAGATACCATATTTGTTCCGTTGTAACTTGCCCCGAAAGCCGGTTGGTTTGGATTGATCATAATATTTTTCAGAAATCCATTGTATTCATTCTTTGAGGTTAAAACCCTCAACCCCAAGCTAACAGAAAGATTATCGGTCAGTGCGTACGCCGCATTAGCCTGAAATCCCCAGATTAGAGACGCTCCATCAAATTCTGTATCAAAACTGTAAGCAGATGTTGGCACACCGTTAGCAGTAAGGCTTCCGGGAAGCACTGCTACCATTTGTTCAAATGACGGCAATCCGTCTTCAAAAAATGCACTGCCACCCCCACCAATAGGATTAACATTAAACGAAACTGCAAGTTTATTCATTTTATAAACAGCATAAACCGATGGAAAGATGGGAGCTGTAACTGTTCCTATGAATTCATCCTGATTCATATTTGGAAAAGTACTGCTGATAGTTCTTTTCTGCATAACATACTGGTTATTCAGGGAAAGATGAAATCCATTCTGAAGGAAAACCAGGCCTGCAGGATTAAAATAAGCGGCATCAATTCCGAGAGAAGCATCGCGGGCAGGATTACGAATAAAAGAGGCACTCTGATTCGTATTAGTTACCAGGCCGCCTGCGAATACACTGCCGGTAATCATAGCGGCAGCAATAAGATTAAGAAGTTTTTTCATGTGTTTTCGAGTTTTAAAATACGGACACTAAGATAGATGTATATTAAATAAATGCAAAAAAATCTTCGACCAATTACAAATATTAGCATTTCAGAAATAATGATTAGAAATATTAACATCCAGTATACCTGACATTTATATCAAATATTGAAATCCTCACAATTATAAATTTTTCGAATAATTTTTTTAATAACCAGCAGTAAAAGGAACGCAATGGCGCAAAGGCGCAGTTTTTTTATTAATACTCCCACCGAAATAAAACATTATGTAACTTCCTTTGCGTTTTTTTGCGCCTTTGCGCCTTTGCGTTTCTTTTGCTTTTGCGTTTTTTTTACTAATCTAAAATCCTTTGCAGCCTTACACCGAAGTAAACGGCTACTGAGCTTGCCGAAGTTACCATTTAGCCGTCAACGGTATTCTCCGTCCTGCCCCGAAAGCTTTTGAAGAAATACGCAGGATGGGAGGGGTTTGATATCTCTTGTATTCATTAACATTGATCATCCGGATGATCCTGTTCACCAGCTCCTCATCAAAACCCGATGAAATAAGCTCCTCGACTGATTTTTGCTGCTCTATGTATTCAAACAGCACTTTATCCAGCAGAGCATATTCCGGTAATGAGTCCGTATCTTTCTGATCAGGCTTTAATTCTGCAGAAGGTGGTTTATTAATGATATTTAAGGGAATGATAACCTTCTTCCTGTTAATAAAGGCTGCAAGCTTATATACATCTGTCTTGTAGACATCTCCGAGAACAGATAACCCTCCGGCCATATCCCCGTACAATGTCCCGTAACCCACAGCTGCCTCACTCTTATTGCTGGTATTTAACAATATATGACCGAATTTGTTACTGTATGCCATTAATATCAATCCTCTTATCCTCGACTGGATATTTTCCTCTGTAATATCTTCTTTTTTGTTTTTAAAAACCGGTTGTAAAAGGTCAATAAAAATATCATACGCTTTACGGATATCGATGATATCATAAGCGGCACCAAGGTGCTCAGATAGTTCAATAGAATCACTTACAGAATGATCAGATGAATATTGCGATGGGAGCAGAAGGGAATGTGCATTCTCCTTTCCCAATGCCCGTGTAGCCAGAACAAGTGTTACTGCCGAATCAATTCCTCCTGAAAGGCCAAGTACAGCCTTTTGAAGATTCAACTTTTGGAAATATCCTTTAATACCTGTGACCAGAGCATCATGGATCATCTTGATACGGTCGGGTTCTTCAAAAACTATCGAAGGAGGCGTATCACCATTTAGTAATGAAGTGTCAACAATGCGGGTATCAGCAGTGAAATAATTAAGCTGTTCCACTATTCTTCCATTCTTATCAACAGCCATACTTCCCCCCTCAAAAATAAGCTGGGTTTGCCCTCCAACCTGATTTACATATATTACCGGAATTTTGTATTTTTTGGCTTTTTCAATAAAAATATTCTTTTTCAGGCTGGTGCGTTTATGTGAGAAAGGAGAGGCTGCTATGTTAATAATAAGATCCGGATTACCGGCAGATAATTCCTGCATCGGGTTCAGGGTATATAAGCGTCTCCTTGCATATTCATTTTCAGCCGGTTGCTCATCCCACAAATCTTCACAGATGGTTACAGCAATTTTATGTCCTCTAAACTCCAGTAAGCGGAATTCCTTATTCGGCTCAAAATACCGGTATTCATCAAAAATATCATAGGTGGGAAGCAGGGTTTTGTGAAAGACCTGTTTTACCTTTCCCTCATGCAGGAAGAAGGCAGAGTTATACAGAAGCTTACCCTCACTGTTTGGATTTACAGATGGAGCACCGATAATTGCACCTATATCCGTGCAAATCCTTGCGATTCGTTTTATTTCAGCATCACATTTATTAATAAATTCCTTTCTCTCGAGTAGATCAAGCGGCGGATAACCGCATACCGAAAGCTCAGAGAACACAATCAGATCTACATCATTCTGCTGGGCATTCTTTATCTCCAATACAATGTTTGTTGTATTTTCCAGGAAATTCCCCACATGATAATCCAGTTGTGCCAGTGCGATCTTCATTGCATAAGATTTTTTTAAAACAAAATACCCGCTTTTAAAAATAATGACCCGGTAGTTATTTTATCATCTGTACGGGTTGTAATATCCAAAAACCCGGAAGTGTACCCTATGCCGCCGATCAGTGAAGTGCTTCCTCCCAGGGAATATTCAATCCCCGATGAAATAAAATAGTTCATGTTGAATAACCTGATCTCATCATCAGCATTCGATTTTTCCGGAAAAACACCGGTATCGTAAATCCTTGCCCTAAGGTTGACCATTGGAGTTACACCCATATTGATAAAAATAGTGGTATACCCAATTTCCTGGGTTTTTAATTTTAAGCCCAGAGGCACTCCAAGATATTGTAAACGGAATTTCATTACAGTACCGGCCGGCACTAATTTCTGCTCACCCGATGCAGTAAAGGGAATAGTATCGGAAAAACTGATCTTTCCCCCGGTATGATCCAATGAAATACCCGTGTAAAAAGAATATCTTTCAGCAAAGAAGAAATCCATTTCAAGAATAGCCCCTAAACCGGTAATCAAACCTTCTCCATTTGCCTTTTCATTAACGGATTTAAGCCATGCTAACTGCGGATGACCCGAAACACTGATTCGTGTTCCCTGGGAATAGGATGAGATAAAGAAACCCGTTAATATAAAGGACAGAAAAAATATACGCACCTGAAAATTTTTTAGTTAACCCTGATTATACACTTTGTGTACCTTTGTGTTATCCTTCGTGTCCTTTGTGGTTAATGACGTAATGTATTTAACCACTAAGGACACGAAGGAAATCACTAAGGAACACAAAGTAAATATTAATTGTAAAAATATGTATTTTTAACGAAGTTTTACGAATGTATTTCCACACTATGAAGATAAGAATATTAATTCTGGTTTTTGCATTTCTTTCCATCATTTCATGCAGGCAAAATCCCTTGAATGTAAATATCAGGGACATTGACCTTGCGATGAAGATTAACCGCTTTGAGAAAGAGTTATTCAGTATGTCGTCTGATACCCTTAAGCAGGGTATTTCTTATTTCTCGGATAAATATGATGATTTTTTCGATGTATTCAGTTACCATGTGATCAATATAGGTATGCCGGCTGAAGAAACATACCCTGTTTACCTTTCAATGTTCCTAAATGACGGATTAAACAGGGAGGTTTATGAAGAAACCATGAAAGTATTCCCGGATCTGACTGACCTGGAGTCAGTGCTCTCCGACGCTTTTAAAAGGTATAGTTATCATTTCCCGGATAAGGATATTCCAGTCACAGTATCTTACATAAGCAGGTTTAATCATTCCAATTTTACTGTTGGTAATTACATATGTATAGGTCTTGACAAATATCTTGGCATACATTCTCCGTACTACAAAAGTCTTGGGTTGCCGTTATACCAGCGGCAGAATATGTTCAGGGAAAAGATACCTTCAGACGTATTATATGCCTTTGCCAATATGGAGATCCCTTTTTATGATGAATCTGACAATCTGCTTGGACATTGCATCCACCAGGGTAAGCTTATGTATTTTCTGGATGCCTTGTTACCGGATCAGCCTGATAGTCTGAAGATAGGATTCACCGTTGATCAGATGAAATGGTGCCGGAATAATGAAAGGAGAATGTGGGAATATCTCATAGAGAACAAACTTCTTTTTTCCTCAGAGAAGATGGTTATTCAGAAACTGATTGGTCCGTCTCCCTACACCTCCTATTTCACTACTGAATCGCCGGGAAGGACAGGGGTATGGATTGGCTGGCAGATCGTGAGGGGATACGCTAAAAACAATAAAGACCTGACGCTAAGGGAAATAATATATGAAATGGATTATCAGAAAATATTAAGGGGGTCGGGGTATAATCCGTAAATAAATAACCCTGACAGGGTTTCAAACCCCTGTCAGGGTTATTTAATTTTATTTTAATTATTCTTTATTTCACCATCATCATCTTCTTAATAGCATACGCATCATTCACATACACCTTCACATAATACAATCCGTTCTGATTATTCAGGTCTGATGCTTCGACAGGTACCAGGTATGTTCCCGGTGACTGGTTATTGATCTGTAATAATTCAGACACTCTCTCACCGATGATATTGTATATCTCTATTCTTACATTGGATGGTTCTCTCAGGGTATATCTCAGGGTGGCTTCATCAACGAAAGGATTCGGATAAACAACAAGATTGATCTTGTCACCTGAGGGATCATCTATTCCTGAACTTGACTTCTGATTGTCCTCCAGATTGGAAAATGCATGTACAAAAGGTCCTGAGCTGGCTTTTCTGCCAAGTAATCCGGCAGGATCACAGGTGGATTTCAGCACACCGGCAATTTTATAATACATCTTAGTGGTAAGAGCAACAGGATCGGTATCGTTATAAGAAGTTGTATTTGTTGATCTTTCAATTAAAGGCGACATGCTTGTTGAATCTGCACCACGATAAATAATAAGCTTCTCGAAATAACTTTCTTCTTCAGGCATACCTTCCACCTTATAGTGATCCCATCTCATACTGACATATTCAGTTGCAGGGACATATGACAATAACATAGTCATATGATACGGGCTCTTTATTGATTCATTCCCGCAGGTATCCACAACAGATATTTTATATCTCTCCTGCCCTGCTTTAGGATTAGCTCCCATATCAACGAAGATCGGTATCTCATCAGACTGAACATCTCCTATATGATCATATACTCCGGCAACAGCACTTTCACGGTACACTTTATAATATGCAATGCCGGTATCCGGGGTATGATGCCAGACTACCATGTTTTTATTGGTCTCTTCATCGACACCAACCATACATATCTGTGAAGCTGCATATGGATATGCCGCATAAATCTCCCGTTCAGTGGTTGATGACAGGCACCCGTTTTCGGTAACAGAAAGGCTAACCGTCTTTGTTCCTCCGGATACCCATGCTACCAGGTGTGGCCCCAGTCCGGTTCCGGGATCAGCAACCCCTCCGTCAAAATTCCATGTATACGTTGCTCCCGGATCTGATGAACCCGTGTATTCAGCTGTTACCTGGCTGCTGCCACAAACTGCTTCAGGTAAAAGAAATACAGATGAAGGCATAGTACGAACCTCAACGAATTTCTGGGTCATCTGTGATACACAACTGTTTTGTGTAACCACCAGGGATACCGGCTTATCGCCTGTAGTTTCCCAACTCACCTGATATGGTCCTTCAGGAATAGTAGAAACTATGCTGTCAATCAGGCCTTCACCAAAATCCCATTCGAAAGTCTTTCCACTGGTGGAAGAGCTGTAACTGATCGAAGCAGGGCTTGTGCCACAGACAAATTCCGGGGTATTAAAATCAGAAGAAGGGATAGGCTTAACCGTCACGGTCATGTTATCTGATTTTGAGCAGCCATGTTCGTCAGTGACAGTAACAGTAAATGTCATTGAGTTTGTAAGGGGTATAGTTACCGGGTTATGTATTGTGTTATCATCAAGATACGCTTCATTGTTCCATACATAATCTGCCCCGCCGGTGGCATTAAGCTGGGTGATCTCACCGTTGCATATAGCCACATCCTCCCCTGCATTGGCATCCGGTAACGGACGGAAGGTAATGGTAACAGCATCACTGGCAGTAACATTACATTCGTTGGTTAATGTAACAGAATAGGTATTGGTGGTGGTAACGGTTTTTGTTCCTGTTATATCACCTCCGGGGTTCCATAAATACCTTACCCCGTTAACATTGGCTGAAAATGTGTCAGCTTGTATTACATAATTTTCCCCTGAACAGAAAGTTTTGTCTTCATACAAACTTACTACCGGAGTGTAACAACCTCCTTTTCCGGTTCGGTAAATGTTCCCTGCCTTCCCTGCAAACCATCCGTGTTCTGCATCCAGCATCCTGATTTCATTAATACTTGAAGCATTCTGAACTGCCTGTGAAACCCAGGTTGTTCCTCCATCATAGGTCTTAAGGACTATCCCTTTTTGTTGTGATTCAATATATGTCATACCGGCTACATATCCATTGTCATTATCAAGAAAGAAAACTGAGTAAGGATATATATATGGCATATCAGCAGAAATTTTAGTCCAGGTTGATCCTCCATTTGTAGTGGAAAAGAACCCCTTGTAATCAGTAGACACAAAATATCCGGTTGAGGAATTTACAAACGTTATATCATAGATAGTACTGCTGGTATTTGAAGTGATTTCTGTCCAGCTTGAGCCGTCAGTGGTTCGATACATTATTCCATTTTGTCCTGCAACAAATCCCGTTGTCTCAGAAAGGAAAAAGACTGAATAAAGAATTATATCTATCGGATAAGGATCACCATTATAGTTAAGCTTAGTCCATGAAGCTCCTCCATCAGTGGTCTTACATATTATCCCTTTACTACCCACAGCCCAGCCAAGCAAATTATTAAAAAAGTAAATATTTTGAATATCAAAGAGTTCGGTAGAACCTACTTCAAAAAACGCGGCTTTCAGGTCAATATATGACCAGGTTGATCCTCCGTCAGTTGTTCTGGCAATTCCGTTTCTACCTCCAACCATTCCTATACTTTCGCTAATGAAATATAGTGCTTTCCAATATTTCCACTCATAACCCGTGTTTACGGTATTCCAGTTTTCTCCTCCATTTGTTGTTTTCAGAAGTTTGTCATTGTCAGCTGTTAATGCCCATGCTATGTTTTCACTCAAAGGATGAATGGTTAATACATCTTGCCCTGTACCTGAAGTTTGTTTATACCATCCATTCGGATAAGCCGGCGGGTTAACCGTCAGCACTGCCGGATTACTTATTGCCCCGGCAGAATTGCAGATATTCTTAACTACACAACGATATGAACCATTATCACTGACCGTAAGATCACTTAGGGTAAGGGATGATGCAGTTGCACCAGTAATATTTGCGTATCCTGACCCTTTATCTGCCTGCCACTGATAGGTGCGGCTGGTACTACTCCCGCCTGCAATTACATTAAAGGTTACGCTTTCCCCTGTTTCTTTTGTAGCCGAAGCAGGATGCGAAGTAATGGTTGCAGGTGTATATAAAGTCAGCATAGCAGCATTCGATGTTACCGATTGTCCTCCTGCCCCGCTTGCTGTACAACGGAATGATCCTCTGTTCATATCAATGGTTGTTGAAGGAATTATCAGAGGATTGCTTGTGCCTCCGCTGCCGGCCGGTATATCCACCCATTCGGTTCCTTTATATACCAGATATTGCCACTGGTAACTCAAGCCTTCAGTTATGTTGGTGTTAATCTGGAAAGAAACCTGTTCACCCAGACATTCTCCTTGATTTGCCGGTTGTTTGGTAATGGCAAGTACCGGATAAACCGTAAGAGTGGCTGCGTTGCTTGTCAGATTATTACAACCTCCATATACCCGGCAACGATATTGCAGCGCATCTTGTTCTGCAACAGAGGAAATAGTAAAGGAGGAAGAAGTAGCACCTGTAATACTTTTCCAGGTTGATAAAACTAGTCTATCCCACTGATAAGTCAGATTTTTCCCTGTTGCCGTAACGGAAAAAGTGACACTTTCACCCACAACCTTTGATTGTGATGCGGGGTGTGAGGTAATATTGTTATTGACATACAGATAGGCAGGGTTGGAAAAGGAAGTGCCGGAGAAATCTGTGACGGCACATCTTACCCTCAGTCCGTTCGCGCTCAAAGGCAAAGGGTCTCTGGTGGTAAAAGTATAACTCAATGTAACACTGGTAGATGGAACATTTGTGATGTTCACAAATCTTCTTAGAGAAGCATCGTAGTACTGCCATTGGTAAGTCAGAGACTTGCCATTTGCTACAACACTGAACGACAGTGTGCCGATATAACCTGCACATTCAGCTACAGAAACCGGATGAGAAGTGATCAGGGGAGCAGTGAATGCGTTGGTATTACTTCCCAGCATAAAAATGACAGCCAGGATGAGATTGAAGTAGAATTTTCTTTTCATTTATTCAGGTTTTAAGCGTTTGTTACAGATGATATATGTTTTAAGGTTTATTCTTCGTGCCCCTTTGTGCGTACTTCGTGTTCCTTTGTGGTTGATGACGCATTTTTGTTAACCACAAAGGACACAAAGGATTTCACTAAGGGACACAAAGTATAGATTTCAAAATATCAGTAATATATTACAACACCAAATCTAACAATCATAATTTAAAAACACTCCTAAATTACAAAATCATTTAACATAAGTAAAATTTTTAATCAAAAAAATGTTCCGTATCCCTCTGTCTATCAAAGATTAGATAAATTTTACTTATCTAATAATCTATATTAAGCTATTGTTTAAGAACATTTTGACAATAGTATTTAGATAGAATTTATCTAACAGCATTTGTACTGGTTTTCCGTTCGTCAATAGTTTTGATACATTCAAGTGGATGAGTGGTTACGTGGTTGAGTGGTTACGTGGTTAAGTTAACGCAGAGCAAGCTCTGTGAGAATCGTTCTTAAAAAGGTTTACAATTTATTGGTTAATACTTATTGTGTTTTAAATTACAGTTCTTTAAATTAACTTTATCTGTTCCGCCTCAATCAGCCGAATGATATAATTTCGTTGTTGAGACACAAAATATTGAGACACAAAATTTTGTGTCTGTACGGCGGATTATCATTTCGTCATTTTTCCAGGGGTTTTCCACCCCTGGCTGTTTTATTGAAACCCTGCCTTTGCTTCGCTGTCCGCGTGCCGCAGAAGCTTTAGCGGAGGAGCAAGCTACGCGAAAGCGAGTCGGGGTTTTCTTGCAAAGACGCACAGCCGTGCGTCTCTACAGTGCATTCCACCCCCTTCGTCCCATCAACGTAACCACTCAACCACGCTCGGTACTCAATTACTCGATTAATCAATTACTCAATTACTCAATTACTCACTCAACCACTCTCCCACTCTCCCACTCTCCCACTCTCCCCCCCGTCACTTCTCAATAATCTTCCTGATCACCACCCCCGTTCCTTCAATCTCCATCTTCAGATAATACATCCCTGCAGGCTGTCCATATTTCCGTACAGAAAAGGGTATGCTCCATGTTCCTGCCTGCTGCATGCCGCTGAAAAGGCCGGCAACACGCTGTCCCAGCAGGTTGTAAACCTCTATATTCACTTTACAGGGTTGCTTTAAACTGTACCGGATAGTTGTATGCCCTGAATAGGGATTTGGATATACCGCCAGGTCATTTTCAACAATAAGATCTTTTACAGCCGTACTATGCTGGTTATCTTCCAGGTTTGAAAAACTATGGACAAAAGGACCGGCTCCCGCTTTTTTGTCAGGTTGGGTGATAAGGACTATTTCATCCGGGGTATTGATACGTACCTGGTAATAATACGTGCCGGTTCCCCCGGTGGGATCAATGAAGGTATATACATCCTTCCCCGTGTTTTCTATAGTCTGAATTAATTCCATGCTTTCGGGTGTATTTCCCCTGAGAATATCGAAGAAGGGATAGTCGAAACCCTCATAAGGCGTCCAGGTAAGCTTTGCTTCCTTTTCAGCGGTGATTTCCACGGTGAGGTGAAGGGTTTTATGGGCCATATCCAATTTCACAGGTGACAGGTTTTCACATACATCTTTTAATATGCAGTTATATATTGCCGGTCCTGCTCCCGGATCCCACTCATAATCCACTACAAGGTTCACTTCTTCAAATGCAACATTGCTAAACTGGGTGTCGGGATCATTTCCCCTGAACATAATATACGACAGGGTTCTCTTATCCGGAGTTTTTTTCCATACAACTATATTTTTCTTTTCCTCCGGATCCCAGGTGGCAAGGAGAATTTTATCCTCTTCCCACGGAAACTGGAATTCCAGGTCAACTGACTTAACGGTAACACAGTTGTTTTCATCGGTAACAGTCAGTGTACAGGTACCGGTTGTGTCAGCAAATGCGTTGGCTGTAAGGGAAATTTTTCCATCGATTTCCCACTCATACATCCAGTTTGCTGTTGTAATATCAGGCATGAGTTCAACCTGTTCGCCTTTACAGAAATAGTCGGCGACAGGATAAAGTATCCTGAACTCGGGAACATCCACTTCTATTATTTCAATAGTATCCTTAGCTTCAATATGGGGCATTTCAGTAAGCCAGACCCTGACCCAGTATTTTCCCGCCGAGATAACAGTTAAGAATTGAGTATTGAGCGGAGGAGGAGGCTGGGGAATACCACCCCATTCGTAACTAAGCTCATAGCCTTCCAATAAGCCGGCATCAAGAACGATCTGAGAGCCGCGGCAAAGGGTGGTGTCTTTGCCCAGGTCCAACGGGATATCAGGTTGTGAATATGCAAGAGTGAAAGTAACTGTTGAAATGATGAGAATTGTAAGAAAAGGTAGAAATTTTTTCATAATTCTTATGATTTAGTGATACTACATACATAATTAGACTCCCAAAACCCTTAAAAAGTTGCCTGAAAAGAATTCTGACTTAAAATCTGTGATACAAAAAAAAGATAAAAAGAGATTTACTTATATCTTAATTCCTTATATAATATTAATATATTTGTAATTCACAAACCCGTTTATGCGAATCAGAATTTTACTGATATCATTATTAATAACTCTGTATCTCTCAGACAATTATTCACAGATAAGTGAAGTGGATAGTCTGAAGTCATTAGTAACAGTTACAACTGACAGTGAACAAAAGGTTGATTTGTTATTAAATATTGCCAGGAAATTAAGGGATTCAAATTTTACTGAAAGTGTTCAATATACTGATCAGGCTCTTGCACTGGCGGAGAATTTAAATCTGCCTCAGTTACGGGCCCGTGCGTTGTTTGTGAAAGGAGATATTTATGAAATAAACAGGAGAACACAGGAAGCCCTTGGGTTTATTACCCAGTCAATTACCTTATACGAGACAGCCGGCGATAAGGCAGGGGTAAGTTTTGCTTCTGCCAGGCTTAGCAACCTGTATTATTTTCTTTACAATGGTGAAGAAGCTATACGTCATGCTGAACGTGCTCTCCAGGCTGCCGGCGAGATCAATACTGATTCCCTGAAGGCTGACGCGTTGTTTCAGTTAGGTAATGGATATTACCGTATAAATGATTACAGTAAAGCGCTGGAATGTCATGAAGAGGCTCTCCATATCTATGAAAAGATTCCAGACAAGCGCGGTATAGCCAGATCTGCACATCGCCTGGGAATTTTACGGTTTGACACCGGAGAGTTTCAGAAATCTGCAGAATATTACCTGCGCGCCATTGAGTTGAGAAAGGAACTGCACGACAGTCTTGGTGCTGCTTATTCCCTGGCCAACCTGGCCAATGCTTACACCCAGATGGGGAACTTCCAGGATGCAATAAGCAGTTACAAGGAGGCAGGAGATGTTTTCAGGGAGAACCAGCACCAGAGGGGCATGGCGAATACACTGCTGGGCATGGCTGCCATCTATGAAACATTGAAGGAATATTCCACTGCACTGGAAGCTTTACAGGAGTACCTCAACATATATCTCGAATTACAAAGCACGCGTGATGTTGCAAATGCCTACAATAATATTGGAATTCTCCATAACAACATGCTTGCTGACACACTCAGGAAAAAGTATGGCAATGACTTTCAGGACAGTATATACTTAAACAAGATCAGGGTTGACATCCCTGCGGCCAGGGAAGCATTGAAATATCATACACTTGCCCTTGAAAAAAGACGTGAACTTAACGACGCACGTGAGATAGGAGCTTCTCTTTTAAACCTCGGCTCTACCTATTTTACGCTGAATGACTTTGTTAAGGCAAGGGAAATCTACCAGGAATGGCTAAGCCTGTCGGAGGTTATAGCCAACGATGACCAGACTTCTTCCATTAACCAGGCACTTGGTAAGATATATAAAGCTGAAGGAGAAATTGAAAAGGCTATAGAGTCCTTTTACACAGCCCTGCAATATGCACGAAAAATAAGTAAAAGGGTCTATCTCAGGGATATCACTGAGGAGTTGGCTGAATTGTATGAAAGATTGGGCAATTACCGCAGAGCGTATGAATACCACAGAATGTTCTCGGCATATAAAGATTCGTTGCTGACAGATGAATCGAGAAGGCTGATACATGAGATGCAGGTAAAATATGAAACCGATGCCAAGGAAAAAGAAAACCAGCTGCTGCGTAAAGACCAGCTCATCTCTGAAGCAAAACTGAAACAACAGAAAGCCACTATTTATTTCTTCATCTTCGTTATTGCAGTTGTTATCGCCTTTATAGTTATGCTGATAAAGCAGAATGCTGTCAGGAAAAAGGCCAATCTTGAACTGGAAAGGAGAAACAAACTGATAACCGAACAGAAAAAAGAAATTACCGACAGTATCCAGTATGCGAGCAGGATCCAGAATGCTATTCTTCCACCCGCTGAGTTGATAGACAGGTTCCTGCCGGAACGTTTTATAATATACCGGCCAAGAGATATCGTCAGTGGCGACTTTTACTGGCTGACGGAAAAAGACAACCGGATCATTGTAATGATTGCCGACTGTACCGGACATGGAGTACCCGGAGCCTTTATGAGCATGCTGGGTGTTGCATTTCTGAACGAAATAGTGAGTAAAAACCGTAAACTCACTGCCGGTGACATTTTAGATCAGCTTCGCAGCCAGGTGATACATTCACTTCATCAGACAGGAAGAGAAGGGGAAAACCAGGATGGTATGGACGTCGCACTTCTGATCCTGGACAGAAACAATATGAGTGTGGAATTTGCCGGTGCCAACAATCCACTGTTTATATACAGAAACAGTGAACTTATTGAGCTCAAATCCGACAAGATGCCTATCGGAATCCATACCCGTGTAAACCAGCCATTTACAAACCATTCTGAAAAGCTTAAGAAAGGAGATATGCTTTACGCTTTTACTGATGGATTTCCTGATCAGTTCGGCGGCCCGGACGGAAAAAAATTCATGATAAAGAATTTTAAGAAGATCCTTGAGGTAATCAACCTGAAACCCATGGAGGAACAAAAAACCATCCTTGAACAGACTCTGGATAACTGGATGGCCAATACCAACCAGATAGACGACATACTGGTAATGGGGGTGAGAATATGATCAGGAATTTTTCCACCTGAACAGCATATCCTCTCCCTTAACTATCTTCCCATGATCAAGCAGCCACCTGAACACACTTAACACTTTATCTTCAGAAACTCTTACGTGATCCGTCAGTTCCCTGATACCACACGGAGCATCCTGAAGTTTCGATTTCAATTCATCAAGAATGATATCGAATTCATAGTTGCTGAGTCCCAGTTCATTTCTCTTTAAACACACATCGCAGTTTCCGCACCTCACAGTGTCCTTTTCTCCAAAATAGGCAAGAAGCATCTGGCTCCTGCATTTGTTCTCAGAAGATGCATAATGCAACACCTCATCCATCTTCTCGATAAAACGGTCTTTCAGAAACCTGTAATTTTCCGGAGAAAAACGAAGGTGGGAAACATCCAGCCGTTCTTCAGTATAGATGACCACCGGGTTTTTCTTTCGGGGAATGTAGTTTATTACCCCCATAGTTTTGAGCTTGTTGAGATAATTATAGATATCGTATACTTTAAGTCCGGATCTCTTTGCCAGGAGGTCCTCATTTACCGGGACATAGCTTGTGAACAGGCCGGTATATGATCTGAGTATAAGCTTTATAAAGCCGTCAAACTGAGCATTGGCAACCTGGAACTTGTACAGATCATCACGCTGAACGATAAAATGAACAAGGGAGGGATTATGCAGCTCATCGGTTACTTCAATATAGCCTTCACGCTGCAGTATCTGCAGGCAGCTGTGTGCCACCAGGGCGTGAATTTTATAGCGCGACAGGAAGTCGGCAAAGATGAAATCATAGCTTTGATCCTTCCCTGCACCTATGGGTACCTGCAAAAAGTTACCCAGTGCATGATACACTTTTTTTACAATGTCAAGATCAGGAAAGTTAGTTTTGACCCTTTGCAGGGAACTTTTACGGTCTGATTCATTATAGATTAAAATGGCTGTTGCTTCCTTCTCATCCCGGCCGGCTCTCCCTGCCTCCTGAAAATATGCTTCGAGGGAATCAGGCAGATCCAGATGAATAACAAACCGGACATCCGGCTTGTCAATACCCATTCCAAAAGCATTTGTCGCTACAATAACACGGGTTGTTCCTTTCTGCCAGTCTGCCTGTTTCTGATTTCTGATTTCATGTTTAAGTCCTGCATGATAGTAATCGGCACTTATACCACACTTCTTAAGGTAAAGAGCAACATCTGATGTCTTCTTCCGGTTTCTCACGTATATAATCCCTGTTCCCGGGATACTTTTTATGATCTTCTCCATCCGGTTCAGTTTATCCTCCGTATTATCCACCCTGTATATTAGGTTCTTTCTCTCAAAGCTTTTGCGATATACATTTTTTTCACGGAAAGCCAGCTTCTCCTGAATATCATCAATAACTTTCAGCGTTGCGGTAGCCGTAAGGGCAAGAACGGGAGTCTCCGGCAGATAGCTTTTCAACTCTGCTATCCGGAGGTATGAAGGCCTGAAATCATATCCCCATTGGGAAATGCAATGTGCTTCATCCACTGCAATGAGACAAACCTTCATTCCCTGAAGTCTTGCACGAAAAAGTCCGGTCCCAAGACGCTCAGGAGAAACATACACGAATTTGATATCTCCGTATATACAATTATCCATAACCACATCGATCTCTTCTTTCGACATGCCGCTGTGGATTGCCACCGCTTTGATATTTCTTTTTTTCAGGTTCCCAACCTGGTCGAGCATTAAAGCTATAAGAGGAGTAATAACAATACAAATCCCTTCCATTGCCATGGCAGGAACCTGAAATGTAAGGGACTTCCCTCCCCCGGTAGGCATAAGACCCAGAGTGTCTTTACCATCGAAAACCGATTGTACAATCTCTTCCTGTAAAGGCCGGAACTTAGTGTATCCCCAGTATCGAAACAATATATCCGTGAAATTATTCATCAGAATAAAAACATAACTAACTATTATCAAATACCTGAACTGATAATAAAAAAATCTAAAAATCAGGTTTTTTTTGTAATTTGGCAGCATTTAAATTTAATCAAAATAAAGCAATGTCATTTACAAAAGACAGAATAATTTATGAAGGATTAACATTTGATGACGTCCTTCTGATACCTGCGTTTTCAGAGATCATGCCAAGGGACGTGAATGTCAATTCGCGTTTTTCAAGGAACATCTCGATAAATGTTCCCATAGTTTCAGCAGCTATGGATACGGTTACTGAAGCACAGTTAGCCATTGCCATTGCCAGGGAAGGGGGAATGGGAGTTATCCATAAGAACATGCCGCTTGAAGAGCAGGCCAAACAGGTGAAAAAAGTTAAAAGGGCTGAGAGTGTGATGATTTATGATCCCATCACCATTGGTAAGGAAGCCACTGTTGGCGATGCACTCAATATTATGAAGGAATTTAAAATAGGCGGGATTCCTGTTGTTGACAAGAACGGGATACTTATTGGTATTGTAACCAACAGGGATCTGCGTTTTGAGACGAATATCAAAAAGCCGGTATTTGATATCATGACAAAGGAGAATATTATCACCACCACTCAGAAGACTGATCTGGACAAAGCTGCCGATATCCTGCAAAGGCACAAGATAGAAAAGCTGCCGGTGGTAGATAACAACAACAAACTTATTGGATTAATAACTTACAAAGACATCACCAAATCGAAAGACAGGCCGAATTCATGCAAGGATGCCAAAGGAAGGCTCAGGGTGGCAGCTGCAGTTGGCGTAACGCTGGATGCAAAAGACCGGGCAGAATTACTGGTTGACGCAGGTGTCGATGCACTTATAATAGATACTGCCCATGGACACACAAAAGGAGTAATAGACACATTGAAAATAATAAAGAAGGTATTTCCTGAAATTGATCTGGTAGCTGGCAATATAGGAACTGCAGAGGCTGCTGTTGCATTGTATAAAGCCGGAGCTGATGCTGTAAAAGTAGGTGTCGGGCCGGGTTCAATATGTACCACACGCGTCATCGCAGGAGTTGGCGTCCCTCAGTTATCAGGTATCTATGAGGTGGCAAATGCTCTCAAAGGTACAGGCATTCCGGTAATTGCAGATGGGGGGATAAGGTATTCAGGGGATATAGTGAAAGCGCTGGCTGCCGGGGCAAGCAGCATAATGGCCGGATCATTGTTCGCAGGCGTGGAGGAATCACCCGGTGATACCATTATCTATAACGGAAGAAAGTATAAATCATACCGGGGAATGGGATCCATTGAAGCTATGCAGGCCGGATCAAGAGACCGGTATTTCCAGGATGCGGAAGATGATATTAAAAAACTCGTTCCGGAAGGCATTGAAGCACGGGTGCCCTATAAAGGTGTCCTTACGGAAGTTATGTACCAGTTAATTGGAGGTTTGCGCGCCGGAATGGGTTACTGCGGTTCCCCCGACATTGAAACCCTTCAGAAAGCCGTATTCGTCAGAATAACACACGCCGGAGTCACGGAAAGTCATCCTCATGATGTTACCATTACACGTGAAGCTCCCAACTACAGCAGATAATATTTTATAATTAATCGCGTTTATGCATTTAACCTGATTTTCTTAATTAAAAAAAATTCTATGAACCCCCCATGCACTGGCGCATACAACAAGGACATGAACCGAACCACCATAGGCGGTGAGCTCGCGACCAACGGGAGCAACAAACATGGGGTTCCCCCGCAGAGCGGGACAGGCTATGCCCATTTGCCCATTGGAAAATAAAACTTATTGATTTTTAATAACATAATTAAAATATTTACGCATGAAACCCCTTATTTTAGTTTTTGTCTTTGTTTTATGTACAACAGTAATCTTCTCACAGGATAAAATCGTATTGAAAATAGGTGACAAAGATATTACCATCGGTGAATTTGAAAGACTGTATAAAAAAAATAATACCGTTATCGGAGAAGAGAAACAGGATATTGAAGAATATCTTGAACGTTTTATAAATTTTAAATTAAAGGTTATTGAGGCAGAGAACCTTGGATTGGATACAACCATATCCTTCCTTGATGAATTCAGAATGTACCGCAGGGAACTGGCAAAACCTTACATGACTGATCCTGCAACACAAAACACAATGCTTCAGCATGCCTATAACAAATCATTAAAAGAAATAAATGCCAGTCATATTTTAATCCAGCTTGACCCGAAAGCATCACCGGCAGATACACTGGCAGCATGGAATAAAATAATTAACCTGAAAGAGAGGGCTTTAAAAGGAGAGAACTTTGAGGATCTGGCCGTTGAATTTTCCGGAGATCCTTCAGCTCAAACCAACAAAGGCAACCTGGGCTGGTTTTCCACCTTCAGGATGGTGTATGAATTTGAAGAAGCAGCCTATGCAACCCCTCCGGGACAGATAAGTATGCCGGTAAGAACCCGTTTCGGATATCACATAATAAAAGTGAATGAAGTAAGACCTGCCAGAGGTTCGGTTCAGGTTGCCCATATATTTCTGAGGGCTCCGGAAGATATGCCTCCCGACGAAGCAGCAAAAACAAAATTATCAATATTTGCCATAAAGGACAGTGTCAACAACGGTATTAGTTTTGAGGAAATGGCATTAAAATATTCTGACGACAAGAACTCTGCCTCCCAGGGGGGAGTACTTCAATGGTTTTCCACGGGAATGATGATCCCTGAATTTGAGAATACTGCCTTTTCCCTTACGGAGCCCGGACAGGTTTCCGAACCGGTACAATCATTTTACGGATGGCACCTGATTAAGTTGATTGATAAAAAGATGCCGGGAAGTTTTGAGGAAGAAAAGGACGCATTACTCGGCAAACTGAATGCTTCCCATTTTACAGATATTAAGAAAAAAGCATACATAAACCATTTAAAAAAACAGCATAATTTCAGTCTTAACAGGAGTGTGCTGGAAGATTTCTATTCATGGGTCGACACATCGGTATTTTCTGCTTCCTGGTCACCTGAAAACATCCCTGACCCTGCAATATGCCTTTTCTCTATCGGGGATAAGAAAATTAATGCCGGTGAGTTTGCGGAATGGATTGCCGTACATCAGAAAAAGACAAACCCCTATGATATTCGTTCCTATGTAAATATTCAGTTTGAAAGTTTTGCAGACCAGGCTGTATATGACTATGAGGAATCCTTCCTGGAAGAAAAATATCCTGAATTCAGGTATATTCTTGAGGAATATCACGACGGCATCCTGCTTTTTGATCTTACGGAAAAAATGATCTGGAATAAAGCCATCCAGGATTCCGCAGGACTGGAAGAATTTTTTAACAGGAACCGCGGAAAATATTCATGGGAAGCAAGAGCCGAAGCTCTAATCGTTACAGTAGATGATCCTTCCCTGGTTACTGAAGCACGTAAGGCAACATCAAAATACGGAAAGAAGAAGAACTTTTCAAAAGAGCAATTAGTAACCAGGCTTTGTCCCGATGATTCAACAGATTCATGTATCCGTATTGAACACGGAAAATTTGAAAAGGGGATGAACGATGTTGTGGATGCTACCGGTTGGGAAAAAGGCCTCGGGGCAAATACTGAGAAAGACGGACAGATCATTTTTGTTTTTATCAGGAATATACTTCCCCCAACATTAAAAGTGCTGGATGAGACCAGGGGTATAGTCATTTCTGATTATCAGGAATATCTTGAAGAACAATGGATTAAAGAACTCAGGGAAAAATACCCGGTAAAAATTTACCGGGAAATACTCTCATTGATCAATTGAATTATATGAAGAATAATTTTTTTATCATACTATCTTTTTGTGGGCTGATTATCGCATCCTGTGATTATTTTGATAAAAAACCAAATGAAAAACCGGTAGCCAGGGTATACGATCTTTTTTTATATCCCGGGGATCTGAAAGACCAGATTCCAAACAGTGCGCAAGGTGAGGACAGTATACGAATTGCAAGAAGGCTTGTTGAAGAGTGGGTAAGGGACAAACTACTGTTAAAAAAAGCCGAATTGTACCTTGCAGGTTCAAGCTTCAACATTGAAGATCAGGTTGAGGATTACAGGGCTTCTCTGCTCACATTCAGGTATAAACAGGAATTGCTTGCACAAAGGCTGGATACTGTAATCAACGATAGTGAGATAGAAGATTATTACAATGAAAATTCCTCCAATTATATCCTTAATGCAGACGTAGTAAGGTTAACCTTTGTAAAGATACCGTCAGATGCACCGGATATACAGATGGTAAGAAGATTGTACAAATCGGAAAACGATGATGACCTGGCAAAACTGGAACAATATTGTAATTCCTTTGCTGAAAGGTTTATTATAAAGAGCCAGAACTGGTATACATTTGCTGATTTCATTCAAAATACACCCTTTAATGTAGTTAATCCCGGACGATTTTTACTCTATAATAAGAATATAGAAGCAAGTGATTCTTTAAGTTCCTATTTTATTCATATTTTTGAGCATATTCCTGAACGGAAAGTTGCCCCGATTGAGATGGTATATGCTGATATCAGGAGTGTACTCCTTAATAAAAGAAAAATTACTATTTTACAGGAAATGGAAAGCTCAATATACAAGGAAGGGTTAAGCCGTAACCTGGCTGAAATTTATAAATAATACATTAATGATA
Organism: uncultured Bacteroidaceae bacterium; assembly: GCA_964454295.1. Taxonomy (GTDB): domain Bacteria; phylum Bacteroidota; class Bacteroidia; order Bacteroidales; genus CAYVTV01. Next base: position 3,036 of record CAYVTV010000013.1, on the reverse strand, counting down.
AGAACCTTATTGATTTGCTTATTTTTAACGCTGTCTGTCACTTTTACAAACGGGCAGCCTTTTATACTGGACCGTGTGGCAGCTATTGTCGGAGATTTCATGGTGCTACAGTCAGATATCGAAAGCCAGTACCTGCAATACCGGGCACAGGGACAAAATATTCCTGATCTGAAATGCATGATATTCAAAGAACTGCTGGAAGAGAAACTTTTGCTTAACCAGGCTAAGATTGACAGTATTGAAGTTTCTGAGGGGTCGGTTCAGGTGGAACTGGAGCGACGTATCCAGCATTTCATCAATATGATGGGATCACGGGAAGAACTGGAACAATATTTTAACAAATCAATTCTGGAGATAAAAAACGACTTCCGGGAACCTATAAAAAACCAGCTCATTACGAATAAAATGCAGTCGGAAATTACCGGTGATATTACAGTTACTCCTTCTGAGATCAGGGCTTTCTATAATAAAATACCAAAAGACAGCATCCCTAATATTGATTCGCAGATTGAATATGAACAGATCGTTATTTATCCGGTACTTTCAGAACAGGCTGTTTTTGATGTAAAGGAGCGAATGTTAAACCTGCGGAGAAGAATTACCGAAGGAGAAAGTTTTGAAACACTGGCCATTCTCTATTCTGAAGACGGATCATCTTCACTTGGAGGAGAAATAGGTTTTTTCACAAAATCTGAACTTGACCCTGAATACGCTAAAATTGCTTTCAGCCTGAAAGAGGGACAGGTGTCAAAAATTGTTGAATCTGCATTTGGCTTTCATATTATTCAACTGATTGCCAGACGTGATGACCGTGTTAACACCCGTCATATTCTCATGAAACCTGCTGTTACCTCTGAAGCCAGAAACAGGGCAATCGGCCGGCTTGACTCTATCGTGGATTTTATTAATAAGGACAGTATAAGTTTTCTGAATGCTGCACGAATGTATTCAGAGGATAAGGACACAAGATTGAGCGGAGGACTTGTTATCAATCCTCAAAATAACTCTTCATGGTTTGAGTATAACCAGTTGCAGACAAATGATTATCTCATTCTGAGGGATATGGAAGCCGGAGATATTTCAGCGCCTTTTGAGTCGACTGACCAGAACGGAAAAATCATGTATAAAATAGTAAGGCTGAAATCAAGAACCGAACCACACAGAGCTAATCTTCAACAAGATTATCATTTATTTAAACAATATGCACTCCAGGAAAAAAATATGAAAGTAATAAGTAAGTGGATTCAGGAAAAGCAACTGGAAACCTATATTCATATTGACGAGGCACTGAAGTCATGTGAATTCCTCAGAACCGGCTGGCTTGTTCAATGATATTTCCCGGGAAGGCAGGAGAGTATTTCATAGTAATTCTTTCTGATATGAGACATACTCTTTTTTATGTGTACAAAATTTATCCTTCAATGCTCATATTTTTCCTGTTTTGTTTGCTCCTTTCTCTCCCTGGTATTATTAATGCCCAACAAATAAGAAAAATTGAGATCTTAAATGCCGACATTACCGAATTTGACAATGAACTGGGAAACCAGGCCAGCAGATTGTTGGGTAATGTACGGTTTCAGCATGAAGATATGATGATGAGTTGCGACAGTGCTCATTACTATCCTGAAACCAACACCCTGGATGCATTCAGCAATGTCCATATATGGAGGGAAGACACTTTACAGCTCTTCGGCAATTTTCTCAGATATACAGGTAATAACAGGATGGCTGCTATCCGTGGTGATGTTAAACTGATTGATAAAGAGACTACCCTGACCACACAGTTTATTGATTATGACCTTAACAGCGACATGGGGTATTACTGGAATGGCGGTGACATCATGAATGGGAATAACCATCTTTGCAGCAATCTGGGCTCTTATTATGCCAGGGATAAAATGTTTTTCTTTAAAGATTCTGTTGTCATTACCAATCCGGACTACATTATGTATTCAGACACCTTAAAGTATAATACGGTAACGGAAATTGCCTATTTCCTGGGACCCACAAATATTGTAAGCAACGAGAATCTTATTTATTGTGAAAACGGCTGGTATGATACCCGACAGAATATCTCACGTTTCAGCAGAAATGCCTCTCTTGTTACCGGGACACGGACACTGTCAGGTGACAGCCTGTATTATGAACGTGAAACCGGATTTGGTGAAGCAGTAAGCAATGTTGAACTGTTTGACACGGAACAACAGATGATATTAAGGGGCAATTATGCCCGTTATAATGAAAAAACTGCATACGCCATGCTTACAGACAGGGCATTAATGATACAGATTGAGAAAGAAGACTCGCTCTTTGTTCATGCAGATACCATTAAATCGGTGGAAGACAGCATCCCTGATTTCAGAATCATAAAAGCCTACTATCATGTTAAAATATTCAGACATGACATACAGGGTAAGTGTGATTCACTGGTTTATACAGATGTTGATTCTGCTTTCAGATTTTATGGAGAACCTGTGTTATGGTCGGAAGAAAATCAGTTAACTTCCGAGTATATGACCATTTTTACAAAGGAAAGAAAACTCAGTAAGATTATCCTTGAAAACATGGCATTTATTGCCTCTGCGGAGGACTCCGGACAGTATAACCAGATTAAAGGCAGGGATATGTACGGATATTTCGAGAACAATGAACTGGTGAGGATCGATGTTAATGGTAATGGAGAAACCCTTTATTATGCAAGGGACATGGGAGTGATTATCGGCGCCAACAAAGCAGCCGGATCAAATATGGTAATTTTTCTTAAAGACAGAAAATTTGACCGGATATTGTTTGTTAATCAACCTGACGCAACATTTTATCCCATCGAAAAACTGCCCGAAGAAACAAGGTTTTTTCAGCATTTTACATGGTACGGGGAATACAGACCTTTAAAGAAAGAGGATATTTTTAGCTGGAGATTGAACTAATATTCATCTTCATTAAAGAAAAAATCTTCTTTGCTGGGATAGTCAGGCCATATATCTTCGATACTCTCATAAATTTCACCTTCATCTTCAATCTCCTGTAGATTTTCAA
>CAYVTV010000012.1:14679-33264 GCA_964454295.1 uncultured Bacteroidaceae bacterium | reverse complement strand
TTAAATGAAAATGCCGATCCGGATGTAAGAGAAGATCTTGAAAAGTTTATGAACTCACTGATACCGGAAAATCATCCTCTGTATTCTCATACGCTTGAGGGCTCTGATGATATGCCGGCACATATTAAATCCTCGCTTTTTGGTCCATCGCTCACTATTCCGGTTACCGGTCACAGGCTTAACCTGGGAACCTGGCAGGGTATATATTTGTGTGAATTCAGGGATTATGGGGGGAAAAGGAAGATTGTACTCACTGTTTATGGGTGAGAGGTAACCCCGGGCAATTATTAACCATTACCTTTTCGGTATAATTTACTATTTTTGGACTTTAAGGTATAGTTATGAAACGATTACTTCTTCTGGGGAATGAAGCCATTGCTTTGGCTGCTGTTGATGCCGGAATGTCAGGGATATACGCTTATCCGGGAACTCCGTCCACTGAGATTACCGAATATGTACAATCCTTAAAAGAAGCTAAGGAAAAGGGGATACGCTCAGATTGGTCGGCAAACGAAAAAACAGCTCTGGAGGCCGCGTTGGGAATGTCTTATGCCGGAAAGCGAGCGATGGCATGCATGAAACATGTTGGACTGAATGTAGCGGCCGATCCCTATATCAATGCTGCACTGACCGGAGTTAATGGGGGACTTGTTGTCACTGTTGCAGATGATCCGTCCATGCACTCCTCACAGAATGAACAGGATTCGCGTTTCTATGGTAAATTTGCGAACCTCCCGGTACTTGAGCCTTCCAATCAGCAGGAAGCATATGATATGATCTTTTATGCTTTTAACCTCTCTGAGAAATTCAAATTGCCCGTCCTGTTCAGGATCACTACCAGGCTTGCTCATAGCCGCGCAGGTATTATACGCAGGGAAAGCCTGGAACAGAAAGCACTTAAACTTCCGGAAGACCTTAAACAGTTTATATTGCTGCCAGCCATTGCGCGAAAAAGATATAAAAACATCCTCTCTCTCCAGCCCGAAATTGAAAGCGAATCATCTGTTTCCGGATTTAATGTTTCTTTTAAAGGGAATAATAATGAAACAGGCATAATTGCATCAGGGATAGCTTACAATTATTATCTTGAAGTTAGCAAAAAATATAATCTGAATTACCCGATACTGAAAATTTGTCAATACCCGTTACCCGGAAAGCTTATTAAAGAGTTTGCCGGGAATACCATGAAGATTTTGGTTCTGGAAGATGGGTTTCCGTTTATAGAAGAACAGTTAAGGGGCTTCTTTAATTTGCCTTATAAAATAGAAGGACGTTTAAGCGGTGCTATACCCCGGGATGGGGAGCTTAATCCCGACCTTATAGCCTGTGCCCTCAATGTTAAAATGCCTGCTGTTCATGCCATTCCATCTATTGTTGTAAACAGACCTCCGGCTCTATGCAAAGGGTGCAGTCATGCCGACATGTTCATAGCATTAAATAATGCAATGGAAAAATACGGGAAAGGAAAAGTCTTTTCTGATATTGGCTGTTATACACTGGGTGCACTGGAACCTTTTGATGCTATAAATTCATGTGTCGACATGGGGGCTTCCATTACCATGGCAAAAGGAGCTGCTGATGCCGGACTGTTTCCTTCTGTTGCTGTTATCGGGGATTCTACTTTTACTCACTCAGGGATTACAGGATTGCTCGATGCAGTTAATGATAACAGCCCTGTTACTGTGATTATTTCGGACAATTCAACCACCGGTATGACAGGGGGACAAAAATCTTCTGCCACCGGGAAGCTGGATACCATCTGCGCAGGAGTTGGCGTGGAAAGTGATCATATCCGGATAATTAATCCGCTAAAAAAATTCCATGAGGAAAATGTGGGAATTTTAAATGAGGAATTTGAGTATAAGGGCGTATCTGTAATAATCTCCCGTAGAGAATGTATACAAACCGCGGCAAAAAGAAAGAAATCAGGCAATCCTGTAAAAAATAATGATAATGAAGTGTGATATAATAATTTCCGGAGTGGGAGGACAGGGAATCCTGTCTATTGCAGCTACTATTGGTTTTGCTGCTATTGAAAACGGATTATTTCTTAAACAGGCCGAAGTCCACGGAATGAGCCAAAGGGGAGGAGCTGTCCAATCCCATCTCAGAATATCTTCTGATGAGGTGATCTCTGATCTTATACCTCTCGGTGAAGCAGACATGATACTTTCAGTTGAACCTATGGAATCACTCAGGTATTTACCCTGGTTGTCAGTTAACGGGTGGCTGGTGACTAATACAAAGCCTTTTGTAAATATTGACAATTATCCGCCTCCTGATGCTATTCTTGGTGAAATAAAAAAGCTGAAAAAGTATGTGGCTGTTGACGCAAATCAGATCGCACATTCCATAAATTCACCCAAATCTTCAAATATGGTCATTCTGGGTGCCGCTTCAAACTATATCAGTATTCCTGAAGAATCATTCTTAAAAGCAATTGAGCAAATGTTCCTTAAAAAGGGAGATGATGTGATTAACCTGAATATTAAAGCTTTTATTGAAGGGAAGAAAGCAGGGAAAGATACTTCTTAAAACTTAAAAAAGTGTTTACTGACGAGGATATCATAAATTTCAGAAAAAAGGGCATATCTCCTGAAGTGGCAGAGGGTCAGATTGCTGTCTTTGTAAAAGGATTGAAACCTGTAAACATATGCCGTCCGGCAACACCTGGCGATGGTATTGAAGTCTTCGATGAGGGTGGAATATTAATGTACGCAGGATTATTCGATAAATATTCTCATAACTGGAATAAAATAAAGTTTATACCGGCTTCAGGAGCTGCTACCCGAATGTTCAAAGATCTTTATGATGCGCTTAATAGTCTGGCAGACAACCCGCATCAGATGGATAAATGGATCGGGCAAAACCCGGGAATTCAGAATTTCTTTCTAAGCATAAAAAAATTCCCTTTTATTGATGATCTTAATGAGGTATGCAGAAATAACCGTACCAGGCTTGACGACATGCTGGCAAATAAATACTATCCCGAAATTCTGGAACTCATTCTGGATAAAAAGGGGCTTGACTATGGAAGTTTACCTAAAGGTGTTTTGAAATTCCACAAGTACCATGAATTAAGCCGTACACCTTTTGAAGAACATATTTCGGAAGCATCACAATACCTCCTGAATGCGGAGGGTAAACTTAATATCCATTTCACTGTATCCCCCGAACATCTTGATAACTTTAAAAAACTTGCCGGAAAAGAGATTGGAATATTAGCAGAAAAAGGGGTAATTCTTGAGGTAGATTTCTCTGTACAGGATCCTTCTACAGATACCATGGCAGTGGATATTAATAACAGGCCTTTTCGTAAAACCGATGGAACCATATTATTCAGGCCCGGAGGCCATGGTGCACTGCTCAAAAACTTTAACGGTTTAAATGAGGATTTAATCTTTATTGGTAACATTGATAATGTTGCAACTGATAAGTACAGACAGGTAAGAGTGCTGCATAAAAAATTGCTGGGAGGATATTTGATTGAAAAAGTGAATATGATAAGGCAGCTCCTGCATAGCCTGGAAAATAATTATTCCATGACTGTCAGGAATGATGTGATGGAATTTGTAAAGATACATGTGTCTGCCGACATCTTTAATGTACTGAAAGAATTAAAAGAAAAAAGTTTTATATCCGAATCTTTTAATGTTCTTAACCGTCCCGTAAGAGTGTGTGGCATGATAAGGAATTACGGAGAACCTGGAGGAGGGCCCTTCTGGGTCAGGGGCGATGATGGCATCGCCACTAAACAGATCATTGAGAGCGCGCAGGCAGATTTGAATGATCCGTTTCAGAAGCAGGCATTTTCTTCATCAACTCATTTTAATCCTGTCGACATTGCCTGTTGCATCAGCAATTTTAAAGGGGAGAAGTTTAACCTTAGTGAATACCGTGATGATAAAATGGCCTTTATTTCAAGCAAGTCGGTAGAGGGCAGAGGCCTGAAAGCTCTTGAGCTGCCAGGCTTGTGGAATGGAAGTATGGCAGGCTGGCTTACCTTCTTTGTTGAAGTGCCGGTTGTAACATTTTCACCGGTAAAAACGGTGTTTGATCTTTTAAGACCTGAGCATCAAGAAAATTAAGAATATTTTAATACAGCATTAAATTAATTATAACGTTTATTTAATATTATATCTTTATCTTGCTGTTTATTATTTGCAAATGTTTTTAAACACTCTTATGCAAGAATTATAATCTGCAACATTTATATTTCCGACAATTATGGATTATAGTAAATATAAGATCCTGTTAGTTGATGATGAAGAGGATATTATTGAATTCCTCCGATATAATCTTCAAAGAGAAGGATTTATTATATATACAGCAAAAACCGGTACAGCAGCAATTGAGCAGGCAAAAAAAATCCATCCTCACCTGATACTCCTGGATGTTATGATGCCGGAGATGGATGGTATCGAAACCTGTGAGATAATACGTAATAATTCTGACTTGAAAGGGGTTCTTATAGCTTTTCTTACGGCCAGGGGAGAGGATTATTCCCAGATTGCCGGATTTGAAGCAGGGGGAGATGATTATATTACCAAGCCTATCAAGCCCAGGTTGCTGGTCAGCAAGGTAAAAGCTTTGCTGAAAAGATATATGGATACAGATGAAAAAAGAATTGACAGGGAGGGTCATTTTAAAACTGTAAAGGAAATTACCATTGATCTTGACAGGTATGTAGTACTATTAAAAGATAAGGAATTGTTTCTTCCCAAAAAGGAGTTTGAGTTGCTTAACCTGTTATTATCAAAGCCTGATAAAGTGTTTACACGGGATGAAATATTTCATAAGGTTTGGGGAGATAATATAATCGTAGGTGACAGGACCATTGATGTGCATATACGGAAACTCCGGGAAAAACTGGGTGAAGATTATATCCGGACTATAAAAGGAGTAGGATATAAGTTTACTTCTTGAGAGCAGTTTTTATTTTACTTACATTATTATTACCGTATTCCAGGAATTCTTTCTGTGCCTGCAAAACATTTGTGGCAAATAATAACATGTTTTTTGATTCCGTCAGTATTTCAATGTAAAGCATACTTACTTTGCTGCCTTTTCTTAGTTTCTTTAATGTCTTTATCTGTTTCTTTTTTAGATTTACCGTTTCCACAACAAGATTGTTCCTTTTTTCCACAAGTTCATTCAGCCTGTCAAACTTGTTGTTTTTCAATATATTCAATGCAAAATTGAAAAATTCAGACATCTTTTCATTAAATTGTATAAGTTCATTTGCCTGTTCTTTATTCAAAGGAGGATGATTGTTATCAACATGTACGAAAAGGGGATTGATGACGAAACTGAGGCAGTTTGTTGTTTCACGCAGATAATCAAGCACCTGGACATAATAATGCCCTGACTCTATGTCTTCTTCTATTAACTTCCGTATGGTATAATGTATGGAGCCTTTAAGTTTCTTAATTTCCTGGTTTAATTCTTTGGTTTCCTTTCTTACCTGGTGTAAGTCCTTACGGTTTTCCTTAACAAAATTAGCAATTGAAAGATAGTACAGTTTGGATACCTTTATGATCATTTTCTTAACAGTGTCAGAACAGTTTTGAATTATACCGGCAGTAGTGACTTTATCTTCCTTTACTGCAGCTATTGTGGTTTCAGCTGTTTTCTTTCTATGCAAAGCATGTGTACGGATCAATATATATGCTGCAAGTAGCATAAAACCTATTATAGCAACAAACCCTCCAAAATAAAGGCCGGTAGCGAACAGGAAAGCAAGGGCGAAAGCGCTGAATGCCGTCAGGAACCATCCTCCCACCACTGTTAACACGCCGGTAATACGGTAAACAGCTGTTTCTCTGCCCCATGCTCCATCCGAAAGGGAGGATCCCATAGTCACCATAAATGTAACATAGGTTGTTGAAAGAGGTAACTTTAATGATGTGCCCAATGCGATCAGTGCGCTTGCTACTACTAAGTTTACCGAAGCCCTTAATAAATCAAATGCCAGCACCTCTTGTTGCTTCCTGTCCTCATTACTTAAGGCTGACTGATCAAATCGTCTTTCAATAAATATTTGTAAACGGTGGGGTATTATCCGTTGAAAAAAATTACTGGCATCAAGTGACCATCTTACAAGAAAACGAGCAAGAGCAGAGGATTCAAATCTCTCGGTAAGCTCTTCCTGACTGCTTAAATTAATTGTGGTTGCCGTGACAGACCTGGCTTTACGTGAATATTTCAGTGCAATCGCCATAATTATTCCTGCAGCCAGCAGAAACAGAACAGGTGTTTTTACAGGACCCTGCAATATGGTCATTAATAGCTCATCAGGCCTTAATCCGGATGCAAAATAGGCTTTGAATGACTCAAGACCCGCCAGGGGAACGCCAATGAAATTAACCAGGTCATTTCCTGCAAATGCCATAGCAAGGGCGAATGTGCCCAGGAGCACTATGATCCTTAATACATTTACACCTGCTAACATAATGAGAAGCTGGAACAAAATACTTCCCCCGGCAAAAAAATAAAACATAAGCAGACGGGAATTGGAAGTAATCCATTCAACCATATTTTCGTTCATAAAAGTTGCGCCCTTTGCACCTTTAACTATTAAAAAGTAAAATATGGCTGTAACTGAAATACCCCCCCATATACCTCCCCAGTATTTTAATGTCCTGGAAATATTAAAGGAAAAAAATAAACGAATGATCCATTGAATTACAGCACCTATGGTAAAGGCAATAAATATAGAGAGAAAAATACCTGCAATGATACCTAATGCGCGGTCAGAATTAATGAAATTCGATAAATTACCAATACTTTCTCCTGCCCTGATGATTTTCATTGTTGATACTGCCACTGCAGATCCAAGCAATTCAAAAACGATGGAAACTGTTGTGGATGTGGGCATGCCAAATGTGTTAAACATATCAAGTATGATAACATCAGTGATCATAACCGCCAGGAAAAGGATCATGATCTCGTCGAAATGAAATTTTTCAGGGTTAAAAATACTGCTGCGGGCTACTTCCATCATCCCACTGGAAAAGGTAGCCCCAATAATTACTCCCAGCGCAGCTACCAAAATTATTATATTGAAAGGAGCTGCTTTTGAACCAATCGCTGAGTTTAAGAAGTTTACTGCATCATTGCTGACACCAATTGTCAGATCGGAAATAGCTAATAGTAAAAGAAATCCAACTATTATAAGATAGTAATATTCCATTAACAGGTAGTTTATCAGAATTATGTTCAATATTATTGAATATATTCCTGATCAATATTAAGAATATGTTAACATATTCTGAATTCAATGTTAAGAGGAGAGAAAATACTGAGATGTACATATAGATGATTTTGAAAACACTACGGAAAGTATTTTATTTCCTGAGTTTCCCGTATCATCCACGATTGTTCAGGGCAAAATTTCCTGATTACTTATTAATTTGTTTTTACTCTTATGGTTCTGTTTATCCAGCAACCAAAATGGAAAGTGCTTCCTTCATTTAAACTCCTGAAGAAACATTCCTCTTTTGATGGAAAATACCTGGAATATTCCTGAATATTATTAGCCGCTCTGTCAGCAACCGAAGGATCTGATTTCCTTGCCTCTTCCATAACATCCACTGCAAGCCAGTAGATGGCTGACCTTTCGAAAGGATCGTCAGTACACTCTTTTATCCCTTCAATGTATGCATGAGCAAGGGCAAAATATGGCTCACCCCATCCCGGATTTAGCTCTGAAGCTTTTATCGCATATTCTGCAGCAGACTTGTAATTTGTAACCCTGGAACAATAAATAACAGCAATCTGTAAGGCATATTGGGCTTTTTTCTCTGAGGATGTTTCCAGTTCAAGTGATTTCAATAAGTAGTCGAGCGCTTCAGGGTATTTATCATTTCTGATAAAATGTTTTGCAACTTCTGCTGCTATATCAGCAGATGGGGTTATTTTTAAAAGGTTTAGCTGTACATCTCTGTAAAAATCATTTTTTTCACAGCCTGCATTCCTGAGTAATTTGTTTATTGTCAACAGTGTGTTTTCTTCTTCAGGATTTGACAGAAACCTGGTTTTAAAAGCATTCTCTATTTCTTCGCAATCATCTATGTTCACTCTTGATAATGTATATTCAACTCTCTCGGCAGCCATGGTTGCCCGGTTTCTTAACCTGCTGTTCTGTAGTTGTTTATCTAGTATTCCGGTTATGAGAATGTAATCTGAAAGGAATTCACCAATATTTATTTTATCAGACATTAACATAGCATATCCGGTCTCGGAAAGTCCTATTAAAACATTGGTTTCACTTTCTTCCTGTATTAAAATGACTGATTTTTTGAAGGTTATATATGCCTCTTCATAAGAACTTTCCCCTTTGTATTTTAAAATATCCATTCCCTTTCTTCCCAGAACGCGCCCTTCTTCCCCGAAATATTCAATTCTTTTATCATAGATAATCATCAATGTATCAAAATATGCACTTTTTTTGACTTCATCATCAGAGTTCTCAATTTTATCAGAATAAATTCTCACCCCATATAAGTAAATATTTCTGCTTGACGCAGGACAATTATTGAATACTCTCCTCCATGAGGGCAGGGCATGGTCCGGAAGATTTATCTTCATGAATTCACTCATTGTTGACAGGTCATGAGCACATTCCATCCTGGAAATACTATCCGGTCCGAAATCAGGATTTTTCCATGGTTCAACACGTTGTGAATACAGATGCAAGGCAAATAAAAGGTAAGTGGTAATTAACAATAATCTTTGTATGATTTTCATGTGTATGTATTAATAATATATTAATTTTAATTTTTTGAATAAGATGAACAAAAATGTAATTTTTTTTTCAATTTCAAAAATCATGCAAAATATAGTAATAAAAGAAAAAATCAGATTGGCATTAGTTCAGGTTGATATTGCCTGGGAAGATAAGAAGAAAAATTTAGAAGTATATACCAAAATGCTTTTGGGAGCTAAAGCTAAACCTGACCTGATCATTTTGCCGGAGATGTTTCAGACCGGTTTTACCCTGACCAATGTCACAATGGCAGAAGGGGAGGGCGGGATGACAATTCAATGGATGAGGGATATGGCAAAACAATGTAATGCCGTCATTACAGGGAGCATTATGTTTTCAGATAAAAATAAACTGTTTAACCGGTTGATCTGGATGGAACCTTCAGGCGAATGGCAATATTATGACAAACGACACCTGTTTTCAGTGTCAGGCGAAAATATTCATTTCACCAGTGGTCATGAGCGACAGATTTTTAACCTTTGTGGCTGGAAAATTCTACCCCTCATATGCTATGATCTTAGATTCCCGGTATGGAGCAGAAACTCCTGCAATTATGATTTACTGATATACTGTGCAAACTGGCCTGCTTCCAGACAGTTTGTCTGGGATATTCTTCTTACTGCCAGAGCATTGGAAAACCAGGCATTTGTTTGCGGAGTTAACAGAACAGGAGCAGATATGAATAATATTTCCTACAAAGGCGGATCTGTGATTATAAATCCCCATGGGGAAAAAATACTGACTTTCCGGGAAAATGAAGAAGATATCAAAACATGCAGTGTGTCAAAACAGGAATTGACAGAATGCAGGGAGAAGTTCCCGGTACTTAAAGACAGAGATGAATATCAACTGATCCTTTAGCCACAATCACCGCATCCGTCCTGCTGACAACCTTCACATCCGCTTTGCCGGTGTATATGACCATGAGCAATCTCCTCTTCCGATGCTTCCCTGATGGATGTGATCTCCCCGGAGAAAAACAGATTTACTCCGGCCATTGGGTGATTAAAGTCCATAGTAATATTTTCGGTGCCAACGTCCCTTACCACACCAACCATTCTCCTGCCTGTATTGTCCATCATGGGAATGGAACTACCTTTTTTAACGAGATTGTAATCAACCTTGCCGTCTACCTCAAAAGCCCTGACAGGAACATTAACAACGGCTGAGGCTTCAACAGGACCATATGCTTCATCACTTGTAAGAGCGAAACTAAAACTGTCACCCTCCTTTAATCCCTGGATATTATTTTCAAATTTTGGAAGCAAATTTCCAGTTCCAAATAAAAAAGTCAGGGGATTGCTTTCTGTTAATGTTTCAACAACTTCTCCTGATTCATTATCTTTTCTTAACTCATAAATAAGAGAGACTACTTTGTTTTCTGAAATTACCATTTTTATGATTTTGTTTAAATTTTCAAAATAAAGGGATTAATCTCAATAAACAAAAAATCTGCATGTTAATTTTCTGTACAATTGGTCTAAATCCCTTTTTATATTTTTTCACGATTACCAAAATTATATTGAAAGCCAATCCTTAAGATTGGATTGTTGTATGGTGAGACGATAGAATTATCGATATCCCATAATATAACCATATTAAGAAAAAAGTTTCGCCCGGCTGGTTGTCTTAAACCACCCCCAATGAGGGTGAAATTTTTCCAGAACCGGCCTTCATCCGAATAATTCGGAAAGCCAAAATATTCCGATTCAAGGCTCAGTGTCTCGTTTTCTGCCTGGACAAAAAGAGCTGTATACATTTTCAGGGGCAGTATGTTGTCAATATTTTCAATGAAAGTGTATCTGACCTGGGCGCGGGGGCCATAAATACTTGTTTTGTATGGTTCCAGACCAAAGTATGCCCTTGAATCCTTATAGTATTCATACCTGAAACCTGCAGCTACACTAAAGCGGTTAGTTACATAATACCCCAGCATTGGAGACAACTCAATGCTGGTCACTGTTCCAATAAGCAACCCTATATCGGGTGCAATGAAAAACCGTCCTTTCTTGTTATCATCATCCTGTGCAAAGGATTTATTGCCTGTCAGAAAGCTTACTAACAGAAAAATTGCAGCAAACCTAGTCATATATAATAATTATGTTTAGTACGCATCTGCAAATAAACTAAAAGTATGCCAAAAAAAATAGAAAACCTGAAATGGATATAAAAAATCCAGGACATAGTCAAACATACATTAGTAGCTGTCTCAAATGTGTTTTTTACCACGAAGGACTCTAAGTACGCACGAAGGACACGAAGTATATATCATTGATTTATATCGCTTTGTGTCCTTTGTGTTATCCTTTGTGTCCATTGTGGTTAAACATATTTTGACTTATGAGACAGCCCCGTTTTTAATTTAAACTAAAACTTTTGTATATTTATCATTTGACAGGTTTTAATTCCTATTAATAAGACTTATGGTTATAGTTATTACCGGTGCCAGCAGGGGAATAGGTGCAGAACTGGCTCTTCAGATGGCAGAAGAGGGAGGTCATTCCCTCGTTCTGATTTCAAGAAACACCAGATCTCTTAACAAAATTCAAAAGAAAATCGCGCAATTAAATAATAACTGCTCCTGTGATGTTATTCAGTCCGACCTGTCACAACCAGCAGGCATAAAAAGAGTTACAAAGCATATCAAAGAGAAATATGAAATTGTGGACATACTGGTAAATAATGCAGGTTTCCTTATTAATAAATCCTTTGAAAGCACTGAGACTGATGAAATCGAGAGAATGATAAAGATAAATTTTTTGGCACCTGCAATGCTCATAAGAGAATTACTGGAACAATTAAAGCGTGCTGAAAGAGCCCATGTTATTAATATCGGGAGTATGGGGGGTGTCCAGGGCAGCCTTAAATTTCCGGGGTTGTCGTTTTACAGTTCAGCAAAAGGAGCTTTAGCTACATTGACAGAATGTCTTGCTGAGGAATATAAAAACACTGACATAAAGTTTAATTGTCTGGCACTGGGCTCTGCTGATACCGAAATGTTTCGCAGTGCGTTCCCTGGTTTTAAGGCTCCGCTGGATGCTTCCGGAATGGCTTCATTTATTAAATATTTTGCTTTTACCGGTCACAGATATTTTAACGGGAAAATTCTTCCTGTAGCTGTCACCACTCCTTAAATCATATTTTCCTCACAATATTCCCGGGGTACAATTTCACCTTTCAGAACCATCAGGCCGTTCATTGCCAGTGCATGCATTTCGTCTTCTCCGGGGTAGATGATTACCGGAGCAATAAAGGACACCATCTTTTTAATATATTCCACAACCATTGTGTTATTTGCAATTCCACCGGTTAAAATTATTGCATCCACATCGCCATGCAGAACAGCAGCCATGGATCCGATCTCTTTCGCTACCTGGTAAGATAATGCATCCTGTATCAAACGGGCTTCGGTATCTCCCTCGAGTGCCATTAATTCAATCTGGTAAGCACTATTGGTACCAAAGAAAGCCATTAGCCCTCCTTCTCCGTTGATCATCTTCAATACTCCTTCTCTTGTCATTCCTTCTTTAAAACATTTTTTTACCAGCTGGCCAGCAGGCAATGTTCCTGAACGTTCGGGAGAGAAGGGGCCTTCACCGTCAAGTGCATTATTAACATCTATGACCCTGCTCTTTCGGTGTGCCCCGACAGATATACCCCCACCCATGTGTGCTACAATAAGATTAAGGTCTTCGTATTTTTTATTCAGTAACCTTGCATATGCCCTTGAGATAGCTTTCTGATTCAGGGCATGGAAAATAGATAACCGTCTAAAATCAGGATGCCCTGCAATACGGGCAACATCTTCAAGTTCATCAACTACAACGGGATCTGCAATGTAAGCTTTTGCATTAGGAAGATTCTTCGCTATGTCATCCGCAATGAGTCCCCCGAGATTACTGGCGTGTTCACCAAGATGATCCGACCTGAGGTCTTCCTTCATCCTTTCATTTATATTGTAGATGCCTGATTTGATGGGTTTTAACAAACCGCCACGACCTACAATGGCTTCGATTTTGTTTAGCTCAATATGTGCATCTGCAAGTTCTTTAAGGATAATGTCCTTACGGTATTCATATTGATCCGATACCTTCCTGAACTTTAATAAATCTTCATGAGGATGCCTGACGTTCTTAAGAAATTCAAGTTTTGTGTTACTGTAAACAGCAATTTTAGTGGATGTTGATCCGGGATTGATGGCAAGGATCTGTCTTAGTCCCATGGTAATAAGATTAATTTATAATAATGCAGCCAAAGCAATGGAATATAATTTCGATTTATCACTATCAGCCCTGGATGTCAGTACAATAGGGATTTTCGCTCCGGTTACAACCGCTGCTGACTCAGCACCGCAGAAAAAGATAAGTGATTTATACAGGATATTTCCCGAATTCAGATCCGGAGCAATAAGAATATCCGCATCACCGGCAACCGCTGATTGAATATTTTTATGCCTTGTGGCTTCCATGGAAATGGCAATATCAAGTGCAAGAGGCCCGTCAATAATACATCCTTTGATCCTGTTCTGCCCGTTAAGCTCCTTTAGCCGGACTGCATCAATAGTGGATTGTATTTTCTCATTGAGAACTTCAACAGGGGTCAATATGGCTACTTTTGGTTCATTATGACCCAGTTTATGAAATATTTCCACCGCATTTTCGATGATGCCTGTTTTCTCGGAAATACCAGGAAGAATATTCATAGCTGCATCAGAGAGACCGAATAGTTTGTGATAACCGCAGGTCTGAAAAAGGGCAAAATGACTGAGTATATTGCTTTTTTTTAATCCGCTGTCTTTATCTAGTACTGCTTTTAACAAGGGAGCTGTTGAAACCAATCCCTTCATGAGGATGTCTGCATTTCCCGACTTAATTTCCTCAACAGCCCTTTGTGCAGCAATGAACGGGTCCTTCTCATTTATTATTTCCCAGCCTGAATGATTAAACCGGTATGCGGTGCATATTTTTACTATCTCCTTTTTATTGCCTATTAGCAGTGGATCAATAATTTCACGACTGTAAGCGCTGTTAATAGCAGTTAAAACAGTCTCATCAGCTGCTGCTGCAACTGCAATTCTTTTTTTTTGTTGTGATCCGGCAATATCAATTAGCTGTTCCAGAGAATTAATCCTCATAGGCACATTAATTAATTATTCTCCATTACAATTCTTTCTGTATCCCTTGCAATAACAAGTTCTTCATTGGTAGGTACAACCATTGCAATAATTTTTGATCCCGCCTTACTGATAATAATTTCTTTTCCACGGTTTCCTGCATTTACTTCCGGATCAAAGTCAAGTCCCATAAATTCAAACCCTTTACATATTTCTTCCCTTGATTCAGGGCCATTCTCACCAACTCCTCCGGTAAATACGATTACATCGACACCACCCATAGCAGCTGCATATGCGCCAATGTATTTTTTGATACGATAATGATACATGTCCAGACCCAGTTTTGCTCTTTCATTTCCTTTCTCTGCAGCCGTCTCTATTTCTCTCATATCGGAGGAAACACCAGTAATACCAAGCATTCCGCTGAATTTATTTACAAGCGTATTAGCGCTGTTTACATCAACACCCTCTTTTTGCATAAGGTAGAGAAGGATGCCTATATCCAGATCTCCTGTTCTGGTTCCCATTATTAATCCTTCAACAGGAGTAAGCCCCATGGAGGTGTCGACCGAAACCCCTTCTTTTACAGCGGCAATGGATGCCCCATTACCCAGATGACAGGTTATGATTTTAATATCCCTGATGTCTTTCTGAAGTATCTCAGCTGCCCGGTAAGAAACATACCTGTGACTTGAGCCGTGGAATCCGTATCTTCTCAGACTGAATTTCTGGTAAAGGGAATAGGGTATGGCATACATATATGCGTAATTAGGCATAGACTGGTGAAAAGCCGTGTCAAAAGTCGCTACCTGGGGTATATTGGGAAGCAGGGTTTGCATCGCATAGATACCCTTAAGATTAGGCGGATTGTGAAGCGGTGCGAGATCAATGCATTCTTTTATCTTTTCAACCACTTTCGTGGTGATCAATACACTTCCCTTAAAGGTTTCCCCGCCATGTACGACCCGGTGACCCACCGCATCAATTTCATCAAAACTCTTCAGACAGCCATATTTATCACTTTTTAAAATACCCAGTACGTATTCAATTCCATTCTGATGATCAAGGATTTCTCCTTCCAGTTTAATTTTTGCCCCGTCAATTCTTTCATGTTTAATAAATGAACCGTAAAGCCCTATCTTTTCAACAATTCCCTTTGCCAGCACTTCACTCGTTGCCATGTCAAATAACTGATATTTAATGGATGAACTCCCGCAATTTAAAACTATAATTTTCATTTTTAAGATAAATTAAACTTCATTAATTATTTGAATTCTGTTGCTGAAATGGCCTGGCCAATGATTTTTCCGCCTTCATACTTATAAAAACCACGACCATTTTTCTTTCCAAAATATCCTGCCCTCACTAATCTTTTAATAATGGGAGAGGGTTTGTAATGCTGATTTCCAAATTCAGCATATAAATTATCCATCCATTTAAGCAGTTTATCAAGACCAATCCTGTCAGCTAATTCAAAAGGCCCGTATAATAAACCATAACCCATTTTCATTGTGAGGTCAATAGCCTGCACAGAAGACACTCCTTCCATAATCAGGTCACATGCTTCATTAATAAGAGGAACAATCAGCCTTGAACTTATATGACCGGGAGATTCATTCAGCGTAATAGGTGTTTTTTCAATCATTTTTGCAAACTTGATGACAAAATCATATGAAGCATCATTCGTTTCAAATCCTCTTACCACTTCAACTATTTTTACCGTAGAAGCGGGAGTAATGAAATGTAATCCGACAGCTCTCTCAGGATGTTTCAAAGTGCTTGCAATATCGGATATCATTAGTGTAGAATTATTGGAAGTAAGAACTGTATCGGTCGAAACATATTCTTCTACTTTATTAAAAACTTCACGACGCATTTCAAGATTTGTACCGGGCTTTCTTGAATTTATCGTCTCAATCACCAGGTCAACATCCCTGATAAGGTTATAATCGGTTGTTCCCTTAATTCTTGAGAGGATAACTTTTTTTTCGGTTTCCGTCAGCCCCCATTTATTGATGCTTTCGTCCAACTGTTTCTCTATTTCATTGTATACTTCAGCTATTTTCTCATCGGAAATTTCAATAAATATTACTTCCATGCCATGCTGGCTGATAAGACGGGATATTTCCTGTCCCATATTTCCGCAGCCAATGACGCAGACTTTCTGGATAGTACCTTTTTTGTGGATTTTTTTGCTTAAAGCGAAATCCTCTAATGATTCTGACATATTGATCATATTTTTATATTATTATTTCATTCCGGCAGCCTGAGTGGCTGTAATTGCAACAAGATTAACAATATCGCTTACCGAGCATCCTCTTGAAAGATCGTTTATGGGTGCAGCCATGCCTTGTAATATGGGACCGATAGCTTCAGCATGAGCAAGACGTTCCACAAGTTTATAGGCGATGTTCCCTGCTTCCAGATCGGGAAATACCAATACATTGGCCTTTCCTGCCACCTCACTTCCCGGTGCCTTGCTTTTCCCTATCTTATCAATAATGGCCGCATCAGCCTGCATCTCTCCATCAATTTTTAAATCAGGATTCATCTCTTTAGCCATCCTGGCAGCATTTGCCACTTTATCTACAAGCTCATGCCTGGCACTGCCCTTAGTAGAAAAACTGAGCATGGCAACAACAGGCTCAAATCCGGCAATGTCCCTGGTAGTTTTGGCTGTAGCCACAGCTATCTCAGCCAGTTCCCTGTCAGTAGGGTCAGGATGTACTGCACAGTCTGCAAAAACCATCAACCCGTCATTGCCGAATTCCTTATCTTTTAGGATCATTATAAATGCACCGGAAACCACACTTATTCCAGGCATGGTTTTTACATATTGCAATGCGGGCCTTAATACATCCCCGGTTGCATTCTTTGCCCCGGCTACTTCCCCATCCGCATCACCCGACTTTATCATTAATACAGCAAGGTATAAAGGATCCTCAATTAGCTTTACCGCTTCTTCCCGTGTTAAACCTTTACTTTTCCTCAATTCCAGCATTAAATTAATATAGGACTCTTTCTTATCATGTTGAAAAGGATTGACAATCTCAGCATTTGAAATATGTACCAAACCATAGGCAGAGGCCTGTGATAAAATCTTCTCTCTTTCTCCTATTAAAATAACTCTGGCAAGTTTCTCCTCCAGAATTATGTCAGCAGCTTTTAATGTCCTTTCCTCATCACCCTCGGGTAGTACAATCCGTTGATTGTTTTTTTTAGCTTTTTCTTTAATACTTAATAATAAATCCATTGATTAACAATTAATTACAAAATAATTATTTTACCCTCTAAAAATAATCAAAAAAACTTACTTACCTAATTTTTATCATACGAATAATCATAACAAAGAAAGCTGTTATAAAACACCCTGATTAAGATATAGACGACATGTCGGGGATTTCATTGAATTCTATATGAGAAGATATTTATATTAACCCCCTTGATCTCATTTCAGCAGGCAATAAACAATAATATATAAATCTGTTTACCGGGACATTAATGTTGTATTTTTCAGCAAGTCTGACAACAGTGCCGTTCTGATACTCAAGTTCGGAGGGTTTTCCTTCCAGGATATCCCGAGTCAATGAAGAGGTTGAATCGTAAGGAAAAGTGTCGATATAGGAGACAGCTCTGGCAACAAAATCAGAATGAATCGAAACACCGGCTTTTTGTGATAAATTATATACTTCAGACATAACTTCCGACATTAATTTTCTTGTTTCCGGAACCTCCCTGATCTCACCATATGTGGAGTTGCACACAGCCAGTAATCCGCTGACACAAATTCCGATGAACTTTTTCCACAGTTCTGACTGAATGTCATCTGTTATTCTCGAATTAATATCACAATCAGAAAAGAATTCTTTTAACTTCTGAAGTCTTGGGGACACCGAATTATCACGTTCCCCGAAAATTATCAGGGGGTCTATCCCAAAGTGGTCTATTCTTCCCGGCGAATCTATTTTGCTTTGTATCCTGCACAATCCTCCTATGATATTTTCCGGACTAATGTGTGCCGATAATTCATCCATGGCGAGTATCCCGTTTTGTAAGGGCAGAATGATTGTGTCACTATGGATAACTTTATTTAATTCCAGGGCTATTTCTTTGACTTGCCAGGCTTTCAGCGCTATGATGACCAGATCAGGAGACTCGATATCATCTATCTTATCCGTTGCATTTACTTCTTTAACAGAAAAATCACCCAGATAGCTCCTAACGCTTAGGCCGCATTCTTTCAGAGCTTCCAGGTGATTTCCCCGTGCCAGGAATGTTACTTCATTACCTGAAACAGCAATCTTTCCTCCAAAATATCCGCCGACACCCCCGGTGCCAATTATTGCGGTTCTCATTCTATTAGTAGTGTTAATTCAGGCCAAAGATACTCAAATCTTCTTCAACAGTGGTTATGGTTTTAATACTAAATTTTTCCTGCAGTAATGTCAGCACCCTTGGAGTTACAAACCCCGGAAGGGTGGGGCCTATATGTGTGTTTTTAACTCCAAGGTATAATAACGCCAGATGAACAATGATAGCCTTTTGTTCGTACCACGCAATATTGAATACTATCGGGAGATCATTGATGTCTTTCAGATTCAGTACCTCCTTCAACTTCAGCGCCACAACAGCCCATGAGTAGGAATCATTGCACTGACCTGCATCAAGAACCCTGGGAATCCCGTTAATGTCTCCAAGATTAAGC
>CAYVTV010000012.1:0-14669 GCA_964454295.1 uncultured Bacteroidaceae bacterium | reverse complement strand
TGTATTTCGCACAGCCGGAGGTTAAAATGACAGTGTCAGCAGGGAGTCTTTTCGCAAATTCTGTGTAATATTCACGGGTTTTTTGTCTTGCATCACAACCCGACATTATTACTAATTTTTTTATTGCACCTGAGTTGACTGATTCAAGAATCTTTCCGGCAAGCTGCAATACCTGGTTGTGTGCGAAACCTATGGTCAGCTCTCCGTTTTCTATTTCTGCAGGAGGAGGACAAGTCATTGCCAGTTCAATAACTTCCGAGAAATCCTTTTGCCCGTTTGGAAGTCTCTTTGTAATATGTTTCCACTCAGGCATGCCTGTAGCCCCGGTAGTAAATACACGATGGTTATAGGTAGTGGCTTTACGAGGCGGCACCAGGCAGTTTGTTGTGAATAACACAGGTCCGTTAAACTTTTCAAAATCGTCAAGTTGCTGATGCCACGCACCTCCGTAATTGCCAGCCAAATGATTGTATTTTTTCAGCAGTGGATATGCATGTGAAGGTAACATCTCGGAATGTGTATATACATCTATCCCTTTTCCCTCAGTCTGAATAAGTAGCTGTTCCATGTCTTTTAAATCATGCCCGCTGACCAGAATTCCTGGATTTTGCCTTACACCGGTTTTTACTTTGGTGATTTCAGGATTTCCAAATGTTGAAGTATTTGCTTTATCCAGTAAAGCCAATGCTTTCACACCATATTCCCCGGCACGCATCAGCCATGATAACATGGAGTCAATCGTTTGTGGAGTTCTTATTGTAACCAGCCCCTGTTGCATGAAATCATATATCTCATCATCTTCATACCCCAGATTAAACGCATGTTCTGTATAGGCACCCATACCTTTTAATCCAAAAAGTAAGTATTGCTTCAAAGAACGAATGTCCTCATCTTTATCAAATGATTGAATGCCAACAATTCCGGCCTTCTCTTTAAATTCATTTATGCTGCTGCCATTCCAGTATACGCAATCATGAGAAATGGTGATGTTCATCTTTGATCTAAGTTCATCCCTCAGTTTTATACATTCTTCTATTGCCTTATGAATGGCAGCATCATCAAAATTAGCATTGGTTATAGTTATAAATAACGCATTGATAATAAACTTACTTTCCTTATTCGTATCCATACCTCGTTTCCGGGCTTCAATGGCCACATGCGACAATCCTGTGCATAAATAAATTAACAGATCCTGTAGATTGGCTACTTCATCAACTTTTCCGCATACTCCCCTGATGGTGCATGCAGTGTTTTTTGCTGTTTCCTGGCATTGATTACAAAACATACTCATTTCTTCCAAATATTTAATTATACATGATTTTTGCACAAATATAACAAATTAATACTTTATTAAGTACTTAATTACTTATATATTTAATAATTTTTCTATCGTTAAATGAATGAGTCAGATAAAAATGATAAGATTAACTTCGTTGAGTTCGCTAAGGCCCTGTTCATCGTTATCGTTCAGAAGGACAATAATAGGTTTATCCGGAACAAAAAAGCAGATTTAAACCTAATCACCTAAGGTACTGCACTATGAAACAGTAGACATTGTCCTGCTATAAATGAATCCTATTCTACCTTGTTTTGAATATCATCAGCCGCCCTGCCTATTTTTAATTCTAAATCCTGAACCTGCTTTTCGGCGTTTTCTATTTTCTGAGCTTTTTCCTGGTAAATTTTCTCAGAAATTTTTCCGGTCTTCTTTTCATTCTCAAGTTTCTCTTTTGCGGCTTGTATTCTAACTTTAGCATCATCAATCTTTTGCTGACTTTCGTTAATTGTTCCTTCAAGTTCTGCCCTCTTCATTTCCTTGTTTTCTTTTGCTTCAGCAGCTCTTTGTTGCCCAAATTCTTTTCCGGTTAATTCTCCTTTTTCTTTACCATAGGCATGCCCTTTGCCCTTCTCTACAGCTGTTCCTGCTTCTTTTTCCATTTTTTTACCCTCTTGTTCCAATGCCTCGGCTTTTTGTTCCAGGGTTTCTGTTTCCTGTTCAATTTCCTCAGCTTTATCTTCTGCTTCCTCACTTATTACTGCCTCTGCTTCAGCTACTGCTTCTACAGTCTGATCTTCTGCAGCTTTACCTTTCGCCTGCATTTCTTTTCCTTTTTCCTGTGTAGTTTGTTTAGTTTGTTTAGCCTGGTTTTCCAGGCCTTTCTTTGACTGAGCCTGGATACAGGGAGTGATCATCAGTATGCAGGCAACAAAAATTGTCAAATAATATAATTTCCTGGTTTTCATAATTTTTCTTTGGTTTAAATTTACAATTCATTCAGTGTTTTTTCAAGGTCTTCAAGAGAACTTTCAATTTCATCTTTAGCCTGTTCCATTTTTTCGGCAGCTGATTCAAGTTCAGTTGCTTGTTTTTCAAGTTCTTCTATCTCTTTCTGTTTGGAAGAACTCTGGCCGCATCCGGCAAAAAACAACGCTGTCAGAATAGCGAGAAGATAGATTTTTTTCATAATAAATAATTTTATGGGTTAATAATATTAATTCACAGCAAGTTAAAGAATACATTGTTTTAAATCAAGTTTTTTATTGATTATTATTCCCGAAAGCTTCGGGCCTGCCAAATTTATTGAATAAACCGGAGAAAAGATTTTGAAGATTATTAAGATAGATTAAAGTAATGGGGCCATGGCAGTTCATACCATTCCTTTGAAAAAAGAAGAGCTATTACCCCCAGAGCGGGAGGGGGCAGGGGCAGGATATTTTAAAATATTTAAAAGTTCAGAATGAAAGCCAGTAGGATCCGCAAATTGGATACATTATCGGTTTTTGTTATCACGCCATAGACATCCCTGTAAAGATTTCCGCTTGCATCCTTCGCCGCGTATGCTGCAGTGGTATATTCCAGCTCAGATGCAATATTTAATCTGTTCCGGATAAATACAATTCTTGGTGATGCCCTGAATATCCATTTTATATTTGCTCCCCTGGCCGTAACATCGGTTCCTTCCACTTTGTTGGAATAATACAACACGGCATCTCTCGATCCAAGGTTTTGGGTATAACCTGCCCAAATTCCATATTGAAATGTTTTTCCATTACTGTGCAATTCAGTCCAGGTGGTGAAATTGTTTATAGTTGAGTAACTTACCTTGTTCTTCGTTGTATCAGTTACAGCATTTACAGCATACCCCCCAAGCATGGTCATGTCGAATAAATTTTCACCATAAATACCTTGAATTTTTGAGGTTACATATTTATTCTTTACTTTAAAAAAAGCTGTGGCCGAGATGCCGCTAAACTTTTCATCTGTTTTAAAGGTTTCACTTCCTTTGGTGGTTGACAACAATGGCTGTAAGGTTTTGAAGTTAAGACCGAAACCGGTGAGAAGCTCAGTGTTATTCTCCGCGTTCCTGTCTTCATATGAGATCATAGCTGTAATATCAGGAATGGAAGAATAACGGAGGGAAGCTGAACCCTGAGGGCTCGTAAAATCCCTCTGGGCTGATAAAATAGCAGACATACTCACTTTCCCTGTTTTATGTAATATTTTGAACTGTGGATTTCTTGAGAAGGGTTGCATGGGTGCCCCGGTATTAAAAGAAATAACACCTGAAAAACATCCGGTGATAAAAAACGGATGCCAGAATTGTCCTGCCAGAAGTTCTGTTTTATCCCAGTCCATTTTCACATAGGCATGTCTCATACGAAATCCGTTGGCATCGACAAAACTTGCGGTTTCATTACCAAAAAAATCAGCCTCGAGCATCCCGCTTACTTTTGCTCCAAAAGCATCGGGTGCAGTGATTTTCCCTGTTAGTCTTGACTGTATGGAAAGAAAATTAAATGATGATACGGCATTAATATCTTTGTAATCCTTATCAGGTAGCTTTTCCTTCGGATATAATAAAAAATGTCCTTCTCTGATACTGTATGTTTCACGGCTGTCAAAGAAAAAGTCACTTTTTATGAAACCGGAGAAGCTAATTCCATACCTTGGCTCTTCCTTATTTTCCTGTGAATAACCAAGTAAAGGGAAGATTATAATATATGCAATAATTACTCTTTTCATGGGTTCACTAAATTATCAGTCGTTATGATAATTTTCAACTTTATTTACATTATCTTTTTGAGTTAACAAGGATACTATTATCAACACAATTACAGCCAGCGGGATGGAAATAATGCCGGGATTATCAAGGGGGATAGGAGCAAGGTTTTTATTAAAACCGAATTGTTCAAACATCGTTGGTGACAAAAGAATAATAATAACAGAAGTAAGAATTCCGGTAACAATTGACCATGCAATGCCCCGTGCTGTTGTTTTGTCCCAGAACAGGAGAAACAATATAGATGGAAGATTGGCTGATGCCGCAACGGAAAATGCCAGGCCTACTAAAAACGATACATTCATTCCTTTAAATAATATGCCCAGGATGATGGCAAAGATTCCAACACAAAATGCTGCGAGTTTTCCGGCCCTGACTTTTTTTCTGTCATCCATTTTCATATTCAGGAATTTATCCAGAAAATCATGCGCAATAGCCCCGGACGAGGCCACAATAAGTCCGCTTACAGTGCCCAATACAGTTGCAAAGGCAATAGCCGAAATAATGGAAAATAATCCAACTCCAAAATATTTTGCCAGCAGGGGGCCTGACATATTGCTGCTTTCCACGTCAAGTACTCCATTGACGGATGCACCCAGTCCCATATACAATGTCAGCATGTAAAAGAAACCTATGGCTGCAATAGCAACAATGGTTGATTTCCTTGCTGCTCTCTGACTGGGAACCGTATAATACCTGATTAGGATATGCGGTAATGCTGACGTGCCAAAGAACAAGGCCAGCATTAGGGAAACAAAGTTCAGCTTTGTCCAGAAGGTTGCACCGGCACGGGTGGATATTTTATATAGTAATCCGGGTATAAGCATATCCCTGCCGGAAGTGGGTGTTTGAAACCATACAGTTGTATTGGCTTCCTTGATTTCCATTTTTGTAAACCTTACCATTTCACTATTCTCTATAGTGGAAAGAAACTTAAACGGACCCAGCGGACCCGTTTCATCTACTTCTTCCCCGTCAACTTCAATTTTGGTAAGATGACCCACCTGGCGGAATCTGCCTTCAGACTTAGGCGCTCCATTATATAATTTTGTTCCGTCAGCCTGAATGGATACAGATAAAACTTCCTCTACATAAGCTGAATCTTCAGTCAGCTTAAACCAGTGTGCTATTCCCTCCTTATCCAGTTTAATGAAAGTATGAACATTGTTCACTGTATAAGAATTTTCAATACTATATGCCGGATCAGTAACTCCTTCTATAGTATTGCCCCCAACAATTGTTTCAAGCCGGGTGAATTCTTTGTAATGATCACCAGGATTTAGATTTAAGCCATTCTTTAAGATATAGAAAGTCAAGATAGTTGAAAAGATTATTAAGAGTGCTCCTTTTATAAACTGAACATAGGTGGTGGATGTCATCCCTGCAGTAGCTACAATAAATATAACTATTGAACCGACAATTACAACTCCTGCCCAATGAGGTAATCCAAGCAAAGGCACAACAAGATCACCTGCCCCTACCATTTGGGGTATTAAATAGAATAAGGAAACAACAAGCGTGCTGATGGAAGCGGTAAGCTTTATTGATTTTGAGTTAAACCGGGCATCAAGGGCATCGGTGAAAGTAAATTTCCCAAGTCTTTTTAAGGGTTCTGCCACAACAAACAGTGCAACTACCCATCCGGCCAGGTAACCAATGGAATATAAAAATCCATCGTAACCGGAAAAAGCAATCATACCACAAATTCCAAGAAAAGATGCTGCCGACAGGTAATCTCCGGCAAACGCAATGCCGTTAACACCCCAGTGAATCTGCCCGCCTGCTGCATAGTAGCCCGAAGCAGATTTTGTCTTTCTTGCAAAATAGAACGAAAGACCCAGAACCATCATCACGAAGGCAATGAAAATAATTATTGCCCAAATTGAAACATCATATATCATGGCTTGTCCTCCCTGTATTTATTGTTCATGCTGTTTTCCATCCCTGTACATATGGCATTATAAATAAAACCCATAATGATGGCCAGAATAATAAGTCCAAAACCATATACTATGGCCAGGTTCTGTTTTCCAATAATATGTACACCCATCAGTTCAGGATCTGCAAGCCCTATGACCACAAATCCACTGTAAACCAAAATGTAAAATATAAACAAAATGATCCCCAGTCTTGATTTCTTAGCTGCTGCATGATCTGTTTCAAGTTTTGCCGCCGGTCCGTGCATAAATACCTCCTTACTATTTTTGATTATTTTATAACTTATTTAAAATCCCTTTTTAGGGCGTGTTAAACTAATTAATTATTGTCATAAAATAATTTCCGTGAAATTGAAATATATCATTGTTTTATATCAACTTTTTTATGATACTTTTGTATAAACTAACATATGCGATTAATTAAAACCATCACGTGTGACACTTGTCCCCTGAAGTGTGATATTTCTCTGACCGCCAGGGAAATGAATATTGAACATTCGCTGGCACCTGTTCATGCCATATATAAAAAACGCGAAAATATTTGCAGACAATACACTAAAGTAACCCACGCTTATATATTGGTTGAAGGAAATGCAAAAATGTATATCACAGGAAATAATAACAGAAATATTATTCTTAACATCCTCTTACCTTCAAATTATATCGGGTTAATGTCGGTTTACGGATCTAACGATTATCAATACAGCGTTGCCGCTATCACTGATTGCCATACATGCCAGGTTGATATCCGTATGATTAAGGAAATGTATTTTAATAATCATAACTTTATGCTTAAATTGAATAAGGCATTCGGAGATTCGGTTACTTTCATAATGCAAAAATTGATTTCTTTAAATCAGAAACAAACACGGGGGAAGGTTGCGGAAAGTTTATTATATCTGGCCCGGCTCCATGAATCTGATAATTTCACTCTTACTCTTACCAGGAAAGAACTGGGAGAATTTTCAGCAATATCAGAAGAGAATGTAGTGAGGGTGTTGTCTGAATTTAAAAATGAAGGTATTGTTGAAGTTAAAGGAAAAGAGTTATTCTTAAATAATACAGAAATGTTGGAGAAAATAAGCACTGTTGGATAATCACTATCCTTTGTACGAACTCATAAACTCTGCACTGAGTTTTTCCTGGTAGGTATTCATCTGGCTGAATATCTTCTTCAATATCACCTGTTCCATTTCTGTCAGTTTCTTTGGAAGGATATTGTTACTGATCTCATTTTTATTACTGATATCCAGCAGTTGCTGCTGCATCCTGTGATACATGAGATAATTGTAATGGTATAAAACTTCATCCGAGGTTGACTTGCTCAACACTCCTTTTGCCTTCAGAGCCCCAATCCTGTCGACTGTACCCGTATGCCGGATGTTATTATTTAAAGCATAAATTCTTGCAAACATTACGATGGGTGACATGCAGTTTTTCAGATCCAGCACCTCATCTTTGGTTTTGGTCGTTTCAGTAAGTATATTACCGAAAACACCAATGGGGGGTTTAAAGCCTGCTACAGTTTGTGCAAGGAAATAATAAAAGGCTGTCCTGCCTTCAAGAATACTGAAAACATGATCTTCCAGTTCCTTAAATACGGCACTGTTCCCGAAAATATGCCTGAAATCGAAAAATACGGAGATGTTAAGGAGGCTTGGAGGTTCAGGATTTATTACCCAGGTGGTAAAATAATCCTTCCATTTACTGAGCGGCTGACACCACTGCGGGTTGCCGGCCATATACCCTCCTTTACATAAGGGTAAACCTGACTTATCCAGGTCCTCGCATATCCGTAATCCAAGTGTACTGAAATAATCCTGCAGTAATGAAGGAGATATTTCAGAGCTATCCGCATAGATAATGGCATTATCCTGGTCTGAATTAAAAACCAGCTCCTCCCTGCCTGCACTTCCATATGAAATAAAAGCAAAAGGTACAGGGGGTTGACCTGATTCTTTTATGGCGTCCTGAATGATCTTTATGGTTATCTCATCATTAAATTTTGAAAGGATACTGTTAAAAGTCTGCGTATGTCCCAACTCATCCAGCAAAGGCCTTATAAAAAGCGGCAATTTCAGCCTGAATTGATACAGATCATTCAGACTCCGGCTGTTCGTAATACCCTGGC
The DNA here is from genome assembly GCA_964454295.1 of uncultured Bacteroidaceae bacterium. Taxonomy (GTDB): domain Bacteria; phylum Bacteroidota; class Bacteroidia; order Bacteroidales; genus CAYVTV01. Next base: position 6,540 of record CAYVTV010000012.1, on the reverse strand, counting down.
TGATAATTCCGGCTGAATTCAGGTATGCCTTAAAAATACTATTCTTGTCAATCACTCCGGCTATCTCGCCTTCTCTGTTCCTGACAATAAGATGAGATACGTTCTCCGAATCAAATCTTATGGCAGCTTCCCCAATGCCTGTATCACTGTTAACGTAAATAAGAGGGGCAGTCATATAATCAATTACCGGGGATCCCTCAGTCTTCCCTTCTGAAAGATACCTTTTAATAATATCATTACGGGTAATTATACCCAGGCATACCTTATTTAACATTACCAGCACAAAATCCGAGTCATTCCTCACCATGATCTCAATGGCATCTTCTATCCCTGCATCGCCGGAGCAAAATACTGCCGGTAAACAGTGATCAGATGCAGTTTGGTTCCTGAGCTGCATTGTGGCGGCAAGATAATGTGTAAAGTAATGATGATCATCACTTACAATAACTTCTTCCACTGGTTCGACAATACCGTCACAATATATATTCACTCCGGTATTCCCGTCTGTTAATAATAAACGTAGATTTACCAGGGTGAGCATATTGTCTTTACGTCTTAACCGGACACGCCCTGAATAGGTATTTCTTTTCTTTAACTCTTTAAAAATCTCTTTAAAATCATTATTTCCGGAAAGGATCTGCCTGATTGGTAAATTTTCTATTTCAGCAGCATTTTCATATCCCAGGATTGAAACAAGCTTATTGTTACACTCCGTTAATTGTATTTTACCTGTCAATGAGAATCTGAATATTCCTTTATCTGACAGATCAGATATCTGATGAAGCCGTGTCTTAAGCTCCTCAAGCTCAGTCTTAACCGAACGATGTTCACTGGTGTCACGGAAAGTCATTAAAATACCTTCTTTTTCCGCAAAACGCACCGGAAGCAGGGTTAGTAAAGTTTCTGCGAGGGTGCCGTCTTTTCTTATTAAATCAATTTCCAGCCTGGTTTCTTTGTCAATCTTATCCGGATCCGGACTGTGTCCTGCGGGAAAAATATGTTTAATATCCATCTGCATTAAATCTTCCCCGGTATATTTTAACCAGTTTTGAATAAAAGCGTTGCTGTATGACACCTTGTTATTAACCAGTAAAATTATTCCTTCGGTGGATGACTCTACCAGGGATTTGTATTTTTCTCTGGATTCCCGTAATTGTTCTTCAGCTTCCCTTCTTTTATTTTCAATGTTGAGACTCTGATAGGTAATAAAGAAGATGATCAGGGTAATGATAAGGGTAATGCCAAGGAGTATCAGAATTAATTTATTTGTAAGGGAAGACATCTCTGCCTGCACGTCATCAAGGTAAATGCCTGTGCCAACTATCCAGTTCCAGGGAGAGAATTTTTTGACAAAACTCAACTTGGGCACAATACGGGTTGAATCATCCATAAACTGCCACTTATAGTTGATGAACCCTTCCCCTGATTCTTCCGCTATTTTTAGTGCTTCAATAAAGAGCCGTTTCCCGTCAGGATCGGCATAATCCTGTAGGCTTTGACCTGTCAGTTCATGTACATAGGGATGCATGATCATTACAGGAGTAAGATCTGTTATCCAGAAATAATCCTTTTTTTCAGTCCCGTATCGTAATGCTTCTACTTCAGAAATCGCTTGTTCCTGAGCTTCCCGGAGTGAAATCAATCCTTTTGATGCATCACTGTGATATTTGTATAGAATACTCCATGCCGTGCTGGTAAGCTCATTAAGCATGTTCCTTTTTTGCATGACAGCATTTCTCTCAAAAGCCGGGATTATGAAAGCAAATACGGAAATTACAAAAAGCAGTATGGCCAGCATAGCCGGAAGCACTATTTTTTGAAAAAAACTCGCTCTGATAAACAGCTTCATAATATAAACCTGCGATTGGTATTCAAAGATAATGCATTTATACTGAATTCCGTACTGTTATAGATAGCAAAACCGTTTACCTGGCTGTTATCAGCCAAAGCAGGGATGGTAAGGCAGTTTAACCGGTTCCGGTTCAGTTTCTTCTCACCATAGGAATAGTACATAAAACCTTTGAATATTTTCGAAAAGAGACCTGCTTCTGATTCATAACAAACACCTAATCCCTCAATGTGCATATGACCACAAATGCTTAATTCACATTCCTTCTGACGAAGAAAACCGAAATGGCCCTTTATTTCCCTGTCATCATCATACTTTGTTGAAACAGTACCGGTGAAGTTGGGATAAACATAATGAGAAAAGAGTAATTTTTTTTCACCGATATCTTTAATGACAAATTCCGGAAGTGATTGTAAATACCCGATCTCCTTTTCACTTAGTTTGACTGCATAGTCATCAGAATAATTCCAAACCTTACCCAGTGATATATGAGTCTTTTCTTCAGGGGTTAGATCATACCAGTTATCAGGAAATTTAAATCCCGCTCTGTATTGAGGGAGCTTTCCTATGTGAAAAAGGTCATGGTTGCCGCAAAGAACAATGCTGCAATTTTTTCTTATAATACTGATGCACTCTGAAGCATTCCTTGTTGCTTCATATTTACCTCTCAGGAAAGGATATCCTAAAATATCTCCAAGGCAGATGATCTGGTCACACTTTTCAATTTCAATGACTTTTAAAGCCCTTTTCAGGCTTACAACATCTTCATGAATATCGGAAATGACCGCTATTTTCAAATTTCAACAGTAATTTGTTAAACAAAGCAACCCGAACCATCCCAGCAGTGAAGACATAATTTTTCCCTGGGCAGTCCGATGGCGTTGATCATATCTTCAATACGCTGAAACCTCAGGCTGGTAAGATTCAGATTTTTCCTCATCTGTTCAATCATTTCATCATATTTCCCGTTACCATACTCGGAATACTCAGTCATATCGGGAGTTTCTGTTTTTTCAAGCTGGTATACAGCCTTTCTTGTTGCCAGGTCCATATTGGAGCGCGATCTGCTAAAGTTAAGGAAAGCACAGGGATAGGTGAGGGGAGGGCATGCAATTCTTACATGTATTTCTTTAATGCCGGCAGCATATAGATCCACAACATTATCTTTTAGCTGTGTACCCCTGACTATGGAGTCATCCAAAAATATTCCACATTTATCCCTGATAAGCACCGTATTGGGAATTAATTTCATCTTTGCCACCAACTCCCTGGTATCCTGGTTCTGTGGCATGAAACTCCTCGGCCATGTAGGGGTATATTTGGCATAAGGCCTTTTCAGCGGTATCCTGCTTTCGTTGCTGTAGCCCATGGCATGACCCACTCCTGAATCGGGGATGCCGGCAACAAAATCAGCTTTCACACTGTCTTTCCTTGCCAGGGCAGCACCGCACAAATACCTGGTTTCATCAACATTGATATTCTCATATATGGAAGTGGGATAACCAAAATAAATCCATAGAAATGAACACACCTGAAGCTTGTTTTCAGGTTCTTTTAACTGTGTGTACCCGTCGGCGGTGATATGTATTATTTCCCCCGGACCCAGATATTTTTCAACCTCATAGTCGAGGTTAAGAAAAGAACTGGTCTCAAAAGCCACACCATAAGCCTTCTCTTTCTTTCCAAGAATAACAGGTGTCCTTCCGAATTTATCCCTTGCCGCTATAATACCGTTTTCAGTCAGTACTAAAAGAGAACAGGAACCTTTAACGGAATCCATGACATGCTGAATTCCTTCCAGGAAATTATCGCCCTCAGCAATGAGCATGGCAACAAGTTCAGTGGGATTTATCCCCCCCTGGCTCGTTTCGGAAAATGTCCTCTTTTTCTTTATAAAAACATCAGCCAGCTCATTCACGTTATTGATTTTAGTAACCGTGACAACACCAAACCTCCCTAAATGAGAGGTTAAAATAATGGGCTGTGGATCTGTATCACTGATGACCCCGAATCCGGTTTCACCCTTGAATCCTTTGATGTCTTCCTGAAATTTATTCCGGAAATACCCGTCTTCAAGGCTGTGTATGGCTCTCTGAAATCCTGATTCTTTAGAATAACAGGCAATCCCTGCTCTCTTGGTTCCTAAATGTGAGTGATAATCAGTACCGTAAAATACATCACTTACACAGTCGGTTTTGGAAACACTGCCGAAAAAACCACTCATAAAATCTTTAGATTTAATTCTTTTTATACGAGGCTAAAATTAAAATTATTATTCATTAATCAATTTATGTTGGTGAAAAGTATAGGCAAATTGTTAATATATTTTATATATCTGTGTATTTTTGTATCGGATTTATTAATTATGGTTCGTTATTATTTATATTGCACTGATAATTAAAATTTTAACAATTTATGCTTAAATTACTCATGTTGTTAAAAACATTAATAATACAGCCGCGTGTATAATAAACCAAAAACACCTGACTATGAGACGAGTCTTAATTATTACGCTGACCCTTACATCTCTGCTGATTTTTAACTGTAAAAAGGAAGAGTATTCTGAACGGTTTAACCTGCTGACCACACCGGTATGGACTTCAGACAGCCTGCTGGCCAATGGCATGGATGCTGCCGGTCCCGGCCAGCTGCTTGAAAAATTCAAAGGAGATGCGGAATTTAAAAAGGACGGAACCGGATATTTCGGTAAATTTACCGGAAGTTGGAGATTTGCACAGAACGAAACCCAGCTGACGATCTTTTCCGATTCCCTCCCGATCCCTTCTCTTACAACAAATATTATTGAACTGAATGAAATTTCGCTGAAAATTACTACCGCATTCCCTGATTTTGCTTATAGTCCGCCGCAAACCATTGATATTCGTATGACATTTAAAACGAAATGATGCAATATCTCGTTGCCGTTTTCTTGCTGTGTAATGTTGTTTTTTCTCAGGGGGCTGATACTACCTGTATTATCAGGGGAAAAGTAACAGATCATATTTCAGGGGAACCTCTGCCGGGCGCTACCATAATATATGGGATCAATAAAGGCACCAGTACAGGCAAAGACGGTGTTTATTTCATTAAAACCCTCCCCGGAAATATCACTCTGTCTGTTCAGTATGTGGGTTATAAATCTGTCTCCGTATCCTTTACCCTAAAAGCCAATGATACAATTTATGCCGATTTTGAATTATTCCATGCGATTACTGAACTGGATCAGATTGTTGTAAGTGCCGGTAAGGCGGAGCAGAGAGTCTCGGAACTCACTGTTTCAGTCAGTATTATTCGTCCCGACATATTATCAAAAAGTCATATTACAGATGCAAAGGAATTGCTGAATAAAACCTCGGGAATTGAAATTCTCGACGGACAGGCTTCCATACGCGGCGGAAGCGGCTTCAGCTATGGTGCAGGCAGCAGGGTGCTGGCCCTGATTGACGGTTTACCCGTCCTGGCTACCGATGCGGGCAATGTTAAATGGCAGTTCATGCCGCTGGATAACCTCTCCCAGGTGGAAATTATCAAGGGCGCTTCATCCGTGTTATACGGTTCCTCAGCCTTAAACGGAATTATTAATTTTCGTACCGCCGATGCCGTTGCCGGTGAGCCTGTGACAAAATTTGTCGCGGAAACAGGAGTTTTTGACAACCCCCGCAATAAACAATGGATTTGGTGGGACCTGCCTGTAACTTTTTCCAATATCTCTTTTTCCCATCTTAAAAAATACGGGAACACTGATGTCGGCGTAACCGCCACTGTATTGTCAGATAACGGGTATCGTAAACTTAATGATGAAAAGCTCGGGCGGATGAATGTGAAGCTTAAACATTTCAATAAAAATGTTCCCGGATTAACATATGGAATGAACCTGAATGCAGGATATACCGAAAAAAGAGATTTTGTGTTATGGGAAAATGCGTACACCGGGGCACTGAAACAGGATGAGTCCACAGCCATGCTCCTACATGGAAGCTTCATTGCCTTCGATCCCTTTATCAGCATGAAGAAGGATTTCCGTTCAAATCATGACCTGAGGATGCGTCTGCAATTGTCAGATAATACTTTCCCCGATAACGGACAGAATGACAGTCACGCTCTATCCTTATTTACTGAGTATCTGACGCGGTATAGGATTATGGAAATCCTTAACCTGAACATAGGCTTTTCACAAAATCTCAGTAAGATAAACTCACCCTTTTATGGCAACCATCAGGGTATAAATCTGGCAGGCTATTCACAAGTAGATGCCACTCCCGCCGAAAGGATCAAACTGGTTGCCGGTGTAAGGCTGGAATTCAATTCCCTCGACGGAATAAACGACAGGCTGGTGCCTCTTTTCAGAACAGGTATCAATTATAAACTGCTGGATCTTACATTCCTGAGAGCATCATTCGGCCAGGGATACCGCTATCCTTCCATTGCAGAAAAACATGCGGCGACTACCCTTAGTTCCGTAAAGATCATACCTAATCATGCTATCATGCCCGAATCAGGCTGGAACTCTGAAATAGGTATTAAACAGGGCATACTGACAGAGAACCTGAACGGACAGGTTGATATCGCATTGTTTTATTTACAGAATAAAGACCTTATAGAATATAACTTTGGCAGCTACCCTGACCCGGTAACCGGAATTTCCGGTCTTGGTTTCAGGGCTGAGAACGTTGAGCAGTCACGCGTATACG
>CAYVTV010000011.1:0-33735 GCA_964454295.1 uncultured Bacteroidaceae bacterium | reverse complement strand
TGACCCCATTCAACATTTTTCCAAATATGCTTTTCTCTTATTGGGTCTTTATTATTACCCATTAACGCAGGTAATATGTTGTAACTATCAGGTCCTTCGGATTCTTTAAGTTTATATCCTGTTAATTCGGCTAAAGTAGCTAACATATCAACATTACAAATAAGTTGATCAGATACTGAGCCAGCCTTGATTTTACCTGGCCATCGGGCAATGAATGGGATACGGTGTCCACCTTCCCATGCATCGAATTTAAACCCAAACAATTGACCATTTAACCGATGACCTGATTCCCATGCTTTTTGTCCGCTCAGATTAAGCATTCCCCCATTATCACTTGTGAAAACGACAAGAGTATTATCTGAAATCATGAGTTTATCAAGTGTTTGCATGATTTCTCCAACCATCCAGTCAAGTTCATGAACAAAATCTCCATATTCACCGCACTCACTGGTTCCCTTAAACCTTGGATGAGGGGTAAAGGGATGATGAATATTAGTTGTGGAAAAATATAAAAAGAAGGGGCCATTTTTATTATCATTGATCCATTCAATTGCTTTTCGAGTAAGTTGTGTTCCGACCATTTCATCGTCATACAGAGCATGAGCTGCCTTTGCTCCTCCTATTGCATTCATGCCTCTTTTTGCAGGAAATTCTTTTGTTTCTGCTCTTTCTCCATTAAAAACAAAAGGATCATCTGGATCAAGTCCTACTACACGATAATTCTCCACATAAACAAATGGAGGATGGCTATTTACAACCGGTATTCCATAGTAATAGTCAAATCCAAGCTCCAGGGGACCAGGTTTCAAAATTCCATTCCAGTCGGGAGTATCTTCACCAAAACCCAAATGCCATTTACCAATGCATGCAGTAGAATAATCTGCTTTTTTCATAATATCAGCAATAGTGCACTGCGCAGTGTCAATCACTAATCCCACCTTATGAAAAACAGGATGAAACAGATTTCGACGAAAGGGATATTGGCCTGTAAGAAGAGCATAGCGGGAAGGTGTACACACAGCAGAAGCTGAATGAGCATCGGTAAACATAACTCCCTGACTTGCAAGTTTATCTATATTGGGTGTTTTTAACTTAATTGCCCCATAACAACTTAAGTCTCCATATCCTAAATCATCAGTATAAATAATGATAACATTAGGATTACGAGTCATGGATTTATTATTTTTATTACATCCTGATATACTCAGGCATGTACTCACTATAAGAATATCTTTTATAAGATTCATTTTATTGTATTATAATCTGATAAATTCATGGAAATCCAATATTATGGTTGTTGATCTATCTCGGGTTGCACATAATAATGAACTCTGTCTGTTGCACTGACGGGCCCATATGGATCTGAACTTTCTGCATCCTGATACCAGTAAGCAACACATGAATATAATAAAGGCCATTCATTTGGATGATATTTCTCAAGACAAGCTTCAAAAGATGACATAAATGGAACATTATCTGCAATTTGGAATCTATTTACAGAGATATGTCCGCGATTTCCAACATTTAATGTCTGATTTTGAAAAGCGCTTACGAAATATTCAGGTGTACACCATGCATAACCAAAATAGTCCTCTGTGCCTGTACCAAAAGTTGAAGGAAATTTTTCTCCGTCGACGAAAAATTTCTCATCACCCTCACCCCACCAGTATCTTCTGCATATACTATCAATAATTGGAACCATTTTATCAGGAACATTGGTAAGCTCTTCAGTTGGAATATTTTTTCTAATGACCCCTCTTGGATTAGGATTCCAGACATTCAGACAAATACCGCAAAACCTTCCTGTTCCGTTAGTTACCAGAAACGGCCAGTCGGGCCACCTGTCACCTTTTATGTATCGTTGCTTATCAAGTCCCGGATAAGCATCCCTGTGCCATTTTGCATGAAACCTGAGATATTTGTTTGCTGATTTCTTTAAATGAACATATGAAATCTGAAATGTAAGATTACGTTTCTGTTTTCCATCATTGGAAAGCCTGATGATGGCGTTTTTTGAAAAAGGCATATACCAGTTTGAATAAAAACCCTCATCTGTCATTCCCATTGGTAAGGATTTATAGTTGTTAATACCCGGTGCACTTCCAAAAAAATCACCCAAAGGTGACCAGACACTTGGATTAACTTCATTGTCCCAGAAAATACTTAATGCCAGCTCACGTAAAATATAGATTGGATCATCCTCTTCCTCTTGATTGAGTTTAAATTGCATAGATGTGATTGCTTTTGCTCCTTTTATTTGATAAACCTCCAAAGTCTCTCCCGGGGCAATTGTTATGTTCTTTTCTATCTTATCACTTTTTTTGTAGTTCAAAGCATTCTCTCCAACATCAGACAAGATATTATCAGCAAGATGCAGAGCAGCTTTTTCTTCTGCACTAAATGAACCCCTGAAGCTTGGTATTATTGTGCCCTCATTAAAAGTTGAATAAGTAAATTGATAAAATCTTCCCCAACCTTCGCTAAAAACAATTTTACATGATTCCTGAAAAGCAATGGGAACATAATTATTATAACCTTTGGCTAAAATATGAACCAGCGCCGGATAATTGAAAAGTTCCGATGATGAATTGAAATATTCTTTAAAAGGAATATCAAGAACAGGAGCTATTTCATTATCAATATAGAATTTAATATGACCTTCTCTTGGTGCAGCAGACCAAACACGCCATATGACTCCCGGACCTTTTATTTCAGCAGCAATAATATCTGTACCTTCCTCACGTATATAACCATTTCCATCAGCATTTGCATGCCATGCTTCATAAACGTCAGTATTTTCATTATACTTTGATTCACGATTATAACTGCTGAAATTTCCACTTTTCTCACCTTTTTCAGGAAACTCAGCTAAATACTCAAAATTGTATAATCGTTCAACAATATCTTCGTATCGAAGAATTTCGGGTTTGTTTTTCAAATTACATGCCTCACTAAAGAGGAGAATAATGAGGTAAATACATAATTTTTTAAGTTTCATGGTAAATAATTTTAAATGTTTGATTTAATTATAGCAGGATTCTATACTTATATTTTAAAATTTGAAATGATTTTTTAACCAATTTATCTTTTCCTCGATATTTACGTCTTTCCCTGAACTTAACAGGCATTCCAATTCCAGTTTATCAGATTCAGCTTTCCAAAAATCCAATGTATTTCTCCAGTGAGGCCCATACGAATGATCCTTGAGAACTCTTTCCGGCATTTGTTTTTCATGTGCAATATATTTAGCCGGGATCAATTGAACGGGACCTTCCAAACCTGATTTCATAACGGACCATTCACGTGGATCACCTAATCTCCCATATGCACCAAAAGATATGTTTATATTATAGAATTCAGGATGTTCAATCCCATTACGTTCCATATACCTTATCCGGTTAGCAGCTAAACTGGTTACTTCTATCTTCAATTCATTTCTCCCCTGTTGAAGCATTTCAGTAATATTTGTTTTAAACGGAGGGGTAATTAATGTGGCAACATGCTGTCCGTTAACTTCCACTCTTGCACTGTGATATACTTCTCCCAGGTCAAGTATCCATTCATCAGCTTCGGAATCAACAGGCATATTAAAACTTGCACAATACTGAGCAGTACCGGAAAACCACTCAAATTCCTCTCCCTCTTTTTGTGTCCAGGGTATCGGTTCATCTGTGCGGAAACCCGATGGAATAGTGGGTCCACCTTCAATAAAGCTCACCTCCCAATCTGAAATTTTTTCCGATTTAGGCAATTCCTTAATATATTTCCATCCGGGTGCTTCAACTTCATTATAAAATGTTCTTAAAATACAGGTTTCCTCAGGCTGTAACTGTAAAAAAACTTCAGTTTTTCCTTGTTTGTTTTTTCTAATAGCTGCCATGCCGTTTTCATCTCTCATGGGGTCAAATATAGCCACCGATTTAACCTCACCTGAAAGAGGCACGAATTTGCTAATTTCAAAATCATTCGTATTTTTTATGAAATAATGAATCCCATTTTTATATGAACGACGGACAAACTTTAATCCGTCTTCCGCCATAGGTTCCTTTGCTACACTTGTTTCTGTATCCAGAACTTTTTCAACATTTCCATTGATAACAATAATCTTTCCTTTAATATTATTTCCTTTTTGTAAATTAATTAATCGATCCAGCAGTTTCTGAAATGTTTGTTGTTGTGTTTTAAGTCTGCCAAACCCTGGCACATCCTGAGGAAGACCTTCACAGAATATGATAGTGGCACCTTCCTCAGCCAAATCCAATACATGGCTCAAAGTCTCAACAGGCAGGTATTTTACGGAAGGGAAAAGCAAGACATGATAATCATTGCCTCCGCTGGTAATTAACTGTCCATCTTTGCATTTAGTATCAGCAATTTGTTTATCTGAGATATAGTCAAATGTATATCCCTTGTCTGATAAAGATGTAGCAAAAGATAAAAAGCTGTCAGGTGGACCGGGATAACGTATCCATCTTTGTTCTGCAGCCCATATATCATAAACCGGATAATATATCAGGATATCATTATCCGGATCTCCGGTCTGAAGAAACGAAGAAATGCGGGAAACATAGTTATTCAGTGCCGGGAAATCCTTCCATATTGTGTTAGCAGGGACAAAGTGAGCAGGGGCATAGTATAACCATCCTGGCCACTTTGCTTCCGGAGGAGAATAAGTAGTACTATGGTAGTATATTTTATTCGTTCCATTCAGAAATACTTTGTCTATTTCACCATTTTTCGCATCTGCCAATGAACTGTTGAAATGTCCGCGCAAAAAAGTAGCAGTTTCTTGAGAGATTATTCTCTTTCCTGTAACATGAGCGGCTGAAGAAGCCATCATCCAGTTAACATCGGGCCGTGCCGGCCCTCCGTGTCTTAAATAGCTGGCACTAGTATTTTCCGGTTGATCCCCTGCTGCCCAGTTATCCAGAGGATGAGCAGGAGCACCATGGGCTGCCTGGTTGATTGTAATGACACCCCGCTCATTAGCCCATTCAGTCCATGGAATAGTATGTTCATGGATAATCAGATGAGATACAGTTTCCCTGTAATCACTCTTTACCCGAATTACAGTCTCTTCATCTCCTTCTCCGAATAACGCTGGCAGGTGATTTCTCAGATCATAACCATGCAGTTTAATAAATTCATCAAACAAATCTTTAGTCCAATCTGTATATTGTTCGAAAGAATCATCATGAAATGATCTTATTAAATCTTTGATTTCATAACCGGCTTGTGAAAAAGCATCTTCAAACTGTTTCATCTGTCGAATCACAGGGTCTTTTGAGAGATAATCAATTTGCCAACCTACACCACCGGGTGCAGCTCGTTCGACCGTTGTGCCAGACGATCCTAAAAATATCCCGTATAATTTCCAATCCCCTGCCGGGGCAGTCCAATGCAATGTGCCATCTTTATCAACCTTTTCTGTCAGATCAATAATCTTTCCTTTATCTGAATAAGCCATTAATGAGAGCAATGGAAGATCTTTTCTATATCTTACTACATATAAGTTTTCCATATGCAATAATGAATTTGCAGAAATAGGTTCTCTGGGTTGTTGTTTTAAATTTGTATATGGTTCTTGAATATGTTTTACCGGTAATTGTAATTTCTGGCCCCCCTTCAATGTATATTTTTCCAGGACAACACGTTTAGCGGCATCTTTAAATCTTACCCATGGACCACCCATGTTCCATCCACAGGTTGCATCAAGGTCAATAGTCATCCCCAATTTATCCGATATTTTTGCAGTAAAGGCCAGCATATTCATCCACTTTGGAGTAAGGAAGTCAATATATTGATCTTCATAGCCTTTTGCACCATAAATCGGTACAATCTTTGTTCCACCTAATCCGACTTTATTATACTCATTTAATAAAGCCTCCAGATCTTTTTCATTAACAGCATTTCCCATCCACCACCAATAGGTGCATGGTTTTTGTTCAGCACTAACGGATGGCCATTCCAATGGATCTTTTGATTGTCCAATTGCCACTGGTGCAACAAGAATAAAAATTGCAGTCAGCATGCATATAAAACATACTACCAGTGGAAGCCTGATTATTTTTTTCCCGTAATCCATTTTTTTAATCTCCTAATTTTTTTCATCAACAGTATTTTTCAGATGACCATTTATGCGAATATTTTTTACCATATCGTCATAAAATTTTTGTGCTTCATTACTTAAATGGTTAACGATTTCAGGATGTTGATCCAGTCTGTTAAACCGTTCACTGACGTCAGCACCCAGATCATATAATTCTTTAGCTATAACTTTCCCTTCACTATCCATTCTTAAAAGTAATTTCCATTTCTCATCACGAATGCCTTGAAAATTTACAGTTCCTTCCCTGCTACCGTTTGTGTAATAAAAAAACTGATGCGGACTTTCAGTACTTTTACCTGATAAAACAGGCCAAATATCAAGGCCGTCGATAATTCGGTCAGCAGGTACTTCCGCTCCGGCAAGGCCAGCCAAAGTGGGAAGCAGATCATGTGTTCCGGCGATAACTTCCGAACAAATACCGGCAGGAATTTTACCCGGCCACCAGAAAATTGCAGGAACTCTCATACCCCCTTCATATACAGTTCCTTTACCTGCCCTGAGCTGACCGGCTGATCCTCCGTCGATACCGTAAGCCAGCCAGGGCCCATTATCACTGGTAAACACTAACATAGTGTTTTTATCCAATCCGCATTCTTTAAGGCAATCAATGATTTTCCCTACACTCCAGTCGATTTCCATAATAACATCACCATACAGACCACGGGAAGATTTCCCTTCATGCTTTTCTGAAACAAATAAGGGTACATGGGGCATAGGATGTGCCAGATAGAGAAAGAATGGATTATCTTTCTGTTCTTTGATAAAATCAATTGCTGCATTGGTAAATCTTGTAGTCAACTGCCTTTGATCGGGATTCCACTCTATAACTTCTTCATTTTTCATAAGTGGAAGATCATTTGGCCAGCCTCCGCCTGGCGGATAATAACTACCTTGTCCTGAGAATCCGGTATATGCCGCTCTTTTCCTTATCGCGGTCATCAGGCTGTCTTCCCCTTCACGTGGGGGCATTTTCGGGTGATACCTCCACATATCGTTTGAGAAGGGTATTCCAAAATAAGTATCAAATCCCTGGCTGGTTGGAAGATATTCAGGGAAATCGCCCAAATGCCATTTACCGATACACATTGTAGCATAATCCTTATCCTTTAAGATATCAGCAATGGTGACCTCATCCTTATGAAGGCCATAGGGAGTAAAGGGACGGGCATTTCTGGGGCATCCTACACGGGCAGGGTAACATCCGGTAAGTAATTGTGCCCTGGAAGGAGAAGAGAATGAGAAAGCATAAAAACTTGTGAAACGCATTCCCTCAGATGCCATACGGTCAATATTTGGAGTACGAATATTAGGAGAACCGAAACAACTCAGGTCTCCATACCCCTGATCATCCGTAAGTATAATAATAAAATTGGGGCCTCCCCCGGAGTCCTTTTCCTGCAATGATGTACAGGATGAAATACCGGCCAGTGCAGCAAAGCATATACCAGCAAAATTGTAACTATTTTTTTTAGATCTTTGCATGTTAAAATATATTAGTCAATAATACTTGGTTTCCTATTTTGAAAAAAATCAGGTATAACGTAGCTATATACCTTATATCGTATTTCACTCCAGGCACTTTCTTTTGGGAAAGGGGTACCCGGATACAGTTCCTGATCATCAGGAACAAACTTTATTCTAACCCAAATAGCAGTAAACTCTTCTGTAAGGCTGGCCGGTATTAGAAACTCATCGTCTCTGAAACGTCGGTTTGAAATACGAATATTCAACTGGCGTTTATCTAATTCACCTGGTGGACGTGAATATATTGAGGTGTTTGAACCGGCTGTGTACCATATACCAGCATATTCCCATTCTGCATTTTCGAGGGCCTGGCCTGAACTGGCATCGGCAATAAATACTTTTGCTGTTTGATTCGGGAAACTATAATCCAGCGTCCTGCGAAGCAACGCACCCTTATTGTTATCATCCAGTCTTACTCTGAATTCAGAAATACCACGTGTATAGCGGCCCGTTTCATGGTGCACAGGATACACTTCTTCCCCGGTCAAATCATCATAATTTGGTATTGTATTTATATTTTTTTCGGGAAACTTATTTATACCCCATTCATACCGTGATGTAATTGACTGAACAACTGAGGCTTCAGGAGAATTATACTTGTGTTCTCTTTCACTTGTTACATTGCCTATATCCAGCTCATCTGTCAATATTAATGCCGGAGATGGAACTCCATACCAATATGTGACAGCTTCATAGTGTTCCATGGAAAGGTTCTCTCCACCATGTTCAAATTTAATAACGGCACGTTTTCCAAAAGGCATTAGATCTGCCAGTAGAAACCGGTAAGCCGATTGAATTAAATCTTTTTCATTTTTTGCTTTCCCACTTCTGTAGTCGGGACTACCAACCGGATGCCCTGCAAACGGGAGGGTCATGGTTTGCCCTCCCCAATAACCTCCGCCTCCTCCCCACTCTTCTGTACCTGTTCCATAATTGGGTGTTTGTGAATCATCAAGAAAAAACCTCGGATCACCTTCAAGTGTGTTTAAAACTGCATCATGGGAAAATATAAACGAAGTTCCAACAAAATTTCCTGACCAATCCCTGAATCCTTCTTCACCTTGAGTATCAAGGAAAATCATATCCTTTCCCGGTTCAGGTCGAGGAATATCTTTGTATGTGGCATGAAAATAGCTGAAAAGCTTTTGGTCGGGTTTCATTGTTTCATCCGTACGAAATTTTATTTTCAATGGTCGGATGGAACCTCCATAATTTTGTTCATGCGTGTTTCCGTTTGCCTCGATCATGGAGGTTTCGTAACGAATCTCATAAGATAAATCTATATTATCAGGTTTTATTTCTGTAAGTTCAAACCTTACAGACTCATAGAATGGCATCGGGAAATAACAACCCAATTCTACCATTTGGTTTTGGTAATCAAAGCGGATATTGACAGGGAAAGCCTTTACCAGATATTCTTTATTATCTCTGTTATAGAATGTGCCTGCTCCAAAAAACAAGCAAATTGGAGCATTTATTGAAGGTTTGTCAGCACCATCCCATGTTACCTGTAATCGTACTCGTTCCAAATCGATGGCTTTTTCTAACGGAATAGTAATTTTAATTGCCCGTACAGATGAAGCCGAAGAAGTTTTAATATCAGCCAACAATAATTTTTCCTTATTTAACTTTAATTTACCCCTCTCCGTTTTTATATTAACAGGAGCTATATCTGTCCCTGAACGGTCAATCAGATCAAGTACATCCTTATCAGGCACCTGATTTATATCCCATGTACGAATTGAATGGGAAAGATTGCCTTCATCTGCATACAGGTGATAAATATAATAGCCGGTACC
Organism: uncultured Bacteroidaceae bacterium; assembly: GCA_964454295.1. Taxonomy (GTDB): domain Bacteria; phylum Bacteroidota; class Bacteroidia; order Bacteroidales; genus CAYVTV01. The sequence continues at coordinate 24,303 of CAYVTV010000011.1, read as the reverse complement.
TCTCATAGTTCTGGAGTACGCAATCCGCATCGATTCTTCAAACGGAACCGGTGTCCAGATAAGATCAGCACCTTTTGTGGTCCTCCATGTAAAATTAAGAGGTTTGGGGAAAGGTGCAGAAGGGATAAATTCAGGATTCATAATAATTTCTCTGGCATTTACCGGATCGCTTGTGCCGGTTTCCTGAACAATATTGTCTGTTCCGTCAACTACAAAATGCCAAGGGCTGCCATGCCAGTAATTGGTTCGAAAAAAATACAATACCCCTTTCCCTTTTACATCCAGGGTAACATTAAATGTCTCTTCATTAAAAAAAAGAAAATGGCCGCCATCTGCTCCTTCGTTACCTCCCTGTCGATCGTAGGTGCTTCTCATATATGCACGTACCCCAATTCGCTGTTGAGGCCACTTATCCCACATACGGTAAGAATCAAGTCCTACAGGAATAATCGGTAAATTGTCAGCGTTACTTTTGTCGGTTGACCATGAATTTTGTGCGTTAACCTGTAAGGATAAAATAATTAAACTACAAAAACACCATCGCCATTTAATTAATTTTCGCATCTTCTTCTTTTTACGATTATTTCAAAACATTCATTGTTTTATTTATTCAACTGATAATTGAGAATAAGTTATACATTTCAGAATTTCATCACAGATATGGAACAGGTTGCCGGTTTAGTAATATTAGCAGAATCATCTGAAAAATTATAATTTCCAGAAACGTTTCATTTCTGCGATTGTATCAGGGATATCATATGCGCCAAACCGGGTTAATTTGTATTCACGACCCTGCCAGAAAATTTCAATTTGTTCTGAGTATAAATCCTGATACATTTCTTCTACTTTTCGCAAATGGGAATAGATTTCTGATATTAATCCTTCAACTTCATTTTTCTTATCTGTGTATTGGCTGCGTTCAGCTTTCAGCCAGGCAAGCTGCATCTCATTCATAAAAATGAGCACATATTTGTTTTCCTCTAATTTGAACTTAAAAAATTTATAACCATCTTCAGGCAAATTCTCCTTCATATCTTCCAACATGAGCAAATGTTTTTCAGCTAATAAAAGAGCCTTCCGATAAGCCTTTTCCTCCTCACAAATAATCTGTGGGTCTCCTTTCCGCACCTTTAAATACTCAGGGTAATAACTTTCATCCCAATGTTGGGGGTCAAACTGATAATTAAATGGATTAGCATGATATAGGTCTTCATCGTCACTATAAGGTGCTGCTGTTTTCGGACCTTCCTGATGAACAACTTCCCATCCCTGCATGGAAGGTTTGCACCATACACCCCTGGTTGTTCTATGAATGGGGTTTCTAAAAGAAGGTTTTCCAAAAGAATAATCCTTAACATACATAGCTTCAGCAATAACATAACCTGTATCCTTTAACACCAAAGACATAGGTTCTGCATTTTCATGACCAAATTTGTCAGCTGAAAAATCAAAAAGCGCTTTGTCCGGATCTGCACTTTTACCACTCGCTGAATAGCCAAGAAACCATACATTTGCCTCCTGTGCATTATTAAGCACACTTGAATTACCCCTTGTAACACGTAAATTCAGACCTTGTATATTATGTTGAGTCCAGAAATCAAATTGTGGTTTAAATTCATTATAAATTCTACAATTGGCAACATGCTGGCCTGCACTGTATTCACCCCAGGTACATACTTCTATATATTGTTTTTTCTTATTTATTTTTCCAATGACCGGATTATTAATACCACGCATACCCCAATCCTGCGGAACGGATTTAGACATAATAATAATATCATCAGGCAGATAATCAATTGCTGCCATTATACCATCTCTTTGCCTGGTATTATGGGTAAAGGTCCGTAAAATCAGTTGGATATTATTGATCTTGCATTGAGCATAAATAATATTTACCAGTTTTTCCAGCAATTCTGGCTGAACTATCCATCTTTGACTTTCGGTGACTGTTAAAATTACATGATCCAATTCCGGAAATATCTCTCCCAGTGCTTTTTGATATCTTTCTTCTATTTTACTCCATAATAAATCATTGTTCAGGCTTATCGGCCCCCAGGTATCATCATAATTATCCAACTCATGCAGCCAACTGCTAAGTGTACATTTATTTTCTCTTAGGAATTCAAAATATCCATTCTCCTGAAATATCTGTTTAAGCTTTGTCAGGTAACTCACCGCATCACGCCTGTATTTTCCGGTTTTTTCAGGATTGTCATACTGGTATATATTGAAATCGTCCTGTATTGTAACATCATTAAATCCGACTTTTGCTCCCAATTTCACCAATTCTTTATCCAATATTTCTCCCTGTGTAAAACCATGAAAGGATAAAGACCTGTATTCCATTGCCCTCAATGTATCTTCTTTTTTCATCAGGTTACAGCTGTTTAAAAAGGGAATGCTGCAGGATGCGAGTGTCATTTTTTCTAAAAAATGTCGTCTTTCCATATTCTACTATTTTTGTGTTATTTCAAAAACTAAAACCATTTATCATAGCTACCTGAATTCATTCTAACTTAAAGACAATACCATTCAAACCTGTTTTGAAACCTGCTCTTTCCGATGGCCAGGTGCCCTGAGTTATCCAATCATAATACTGCATAGCCATCCTGGCATCGTGTTTCCAATTCCATTGACCTGCAGGAGGTTCAACTGGATATGTCTGAATTACATTGGACAATTCTTTAATTTCCTGTAAAGCGATATTCAGGTTACTAGTCAGAGTCGGAGTATGAAATTTCTCACCCCGTGCATAAATGCGGAAACCCCAATATGCAGCAGCAACAGCTTTATGCAGGCGTGCTGTTAATAAAGTGCGGGTAAAATAGTGGTATAACTCCTGGTATTGGTTTTCCTTCAGATAAGGTCCTGCTTTTTCAATTTCATTTAATGATTCTTCTGAAAGTTTAATTCCATATTCTTTTTCAGTTATTACACAGGAGAGAAATTCCTCATTCATCAATTCCCCGGGTGTAATCCATTTATTTTCAACTACCCAGGGGATTTCCTTCAATTGAGTTCCTCCTGCTTTGGCCCAATCTGGTGCAAGTGTACTAATAATATCTTTCCAGTAATGAAATTCTTTGTTCACTCCATGTTTCACATACACTACAGGCGGATCGATCCATTTTCCTGAAACATGCCGTGCCCAGTGTGAGCTGTAGGGATCGTAATTCAATTGTGAGTGATTTGTTGTGTTTGTTCCCAGTGTATAAAATACTGATGTTATAATATCAAATGCGTTTTTAAAAGCTGCCTTGATATGCGGTAAAGCATCTTTTCCATACCTTGTAGTGATATATTCGTCATAAATATCTTCAGCTGTAAGGCTATTATCTTCCAGATATCTCTTAAGAGCATAAAGATTTATCTCAGAAGGTCGTCCAGGAATTCTTGTATCTCCATAACGGTCAGTTCTCGCCGCATAACCAATGATATGTTCCCGTTTTAAAAAATCGCTCCAACGATCAAGAACATATTCGGGCCATGTATTTGCCACAATTCCCTGTCCATTAAACTCTGCTCCAATATCAAATTCAATAATCGTAGGCCGGTTAATGGTACCAGCGATAAAATCATTTGGGTGTGTCAGAAAAAAGTCATGTGGAGTTTCTTTCATCATTAACCTTATTTCCGGGTATGCAAATAATTCTATAGCTCCAACAATATTTTCATATTCTTCATATGTATATGAGAATGTACGTGCATACAGGTTTAATCCACGTTCTCCAATTACCACAGATGCCACGGCATTAACAACAGCAGCAAGTTTAGCCTGGTTGCTTAATAATTCCTCCGAATATTGGTCCTCTACCCTTGCGCCTGTTTCAATAAATGTCAGAATCAGTCCTTGTATACCCGGAACCATATCTAACATTTCACGATAATCATTTTTGAACCATTCCCAGAAATCCGGATTGTCCAGATTAATAGTTCCATTAGGGCCTGTTTTATATCTATCCGGATAATAATTTAAATTATACAAGGATCTGTCCCACAGAACCACTTCCTGAATTCCTTTTTCATGTGCATGTTTTATAAGCTTATTCGCAATTTCAAGTCTGGTTGAATCCCGGACGTGTCTCAAATCATGAATAATATCATGAGATAATTGTAAATGATTGATGTCAAATTCTTGTGCACGATCAATAACATATAAATCTTCCTGCAGATTACCGGAAAGAATAATCCATCCCTTTACTATCTGATCATCATCAAGAGGTTTAGGTTGCCATTTTTCAGATGAACAAGAGATTTGAAACAAAACTATCAGAACATATAATATTTTAATTTTCATCGAATTAAATTTAAGGATTCCATATTCTAAGCACTTTCAACTCATAAGGATTGAAGGTAACAGGTTCCGTTGACGACCCTATTGCCGCTTCCGCAGTATAAGGATTAAGCCACTGATACTGACCCTTAACCGGGAAAGTTAACTTTGTTGTTATTATATCATCCTCCTCGTTAAAAAGTATATAATAATGATCATCGTCTTTTATCACATGCCGGTACCTGATATTTTCAGAAAGAGGAGTAAGTGTGATATCGGGCTTGATGTGTTTTTTAATTTCTACTATTAGTTCATCAGGTGTTTTTGCTATCCTGCTGTTTTTGAACAATCCCGAATGTTGTGAATCCTGCCAGAAGATAAGCCTGCCTTTTTTAGACAGTTTATTCAGCAAAGGTATTGCTTCAGGGGGCATATACGAAAGCGTGTCTATTATTAATGCTTTATAGTGCATTCCGGCAATATAAATTCCTTTTGAATTGACCTTTGCATCTTCCCACAGGTGACGAATTTCAAGATAATTAAAATCGACCTGATTCTGATAGCATACTTTCGCTGACTTATCGGGCAGATATCTTGCTTCTGCCAGAATAGCAAGTTCACATACATGACGTGAGTCGGTATTCAACCAGCTTAATCGTCTGCATGCATCTGCATAAGTTTTATAATTGCTCCACCATGGAGCATTGGGGCCAACATCGGGTGGCCTTTCATCAAAACGGGGTCCGCGTATAGAGTAGTAGAAAGCATGAGGCATTAAAAAATTATGACCACGAACAAAACACCAGTTTGCAAGCCATTCCATCTCACTGAAAGTGAGATTATGTCCGTAAGCACCGTAAAGTTCGTTTGAGTTTTGGCGTCGCCCATAATGTATCATAGCGCTTGAAGCACCTTTTACCATTGTTGAAGATCCGCCTTCAAGAGCTTTCGGGCCAGGCACAACAGATCGCCAGACCAGATCCTGTCCGGGAATCTGAAAATAGCGTAAAGTACCAATATCCATAGGACCTGCAGGATGGCCCATAAGCGCAGTTCCATGCTGTTCGCACCAATCTCCAAGTCTTTTATAATAATTCTCTTCGAGACATATATTTAATGCTCTATAATAATCCGCTCTGCGTTTTCTGGATTCAGGATAGTCTGAGTACCAGAGATCAGAAAGGAAAGGTTTAATATCATATCCAAGAATATTCTTCATTTGTGGCAATAAAGAAGCATTTCCGGGGACAATATTCCTGTCCCTGGTCCTTCCTCCTCTTCCCAGCATGTCAGGTTCGTCTGTAAAAATGCCAATAACAGTGTTTCCAAAAAAATCGCCAAATTCTTTTGCATAACGGTCGTACACAAGTTCAATAAAGCTGGTTACTGCATCGGGATTCAGAATATCTGCGGCAGGAGGCAAGTCTTCTTTTATACTATCTGTTCCTTCATTAATGTAATGAAGGCCGCGTATCACGCCTCCTGTTGGTTGTTCAACAACAGCAACACGTTCACCTCCAGGTCGGTCGATAATAGTTACCAGTCTCATCTCTTCAGTCAGCTTTGGTGTTTCCCCTGCTTTAAGATCAATCTTAGTCAGTCCTCTTGCAGCATGATCAGGATTACGTTCCACTACCTGTCCACTTGAAGATCCGGACGGATACATACCTTCATCATAGAGAACCACATACATATTTCTTTTAGCAGCCTCATTTATCGCAATATGCATTGCACCGATCATTTTATCTGAAAGCCATCCCGTGTTTTCAGGTAATCCGATGCGGGCATGGATAACAAATCCATATACACCATGTGCCTCAAAATCTATGATCTGGCGAACTATCTCTTCTGCTTTTAACGTATCGTTCCAAAACCAGAATGGCATTACAGAAAATTCCCTGGGTGGATCAATAAAGGCTGATGGTATCACCTGACCATCCAATTGCTTAAAAAGACATAGAAAAATAAAAGTTGACAGAATAATTCGTTTGAATAAGGTTTCCATAAAAATTATTTTTAAAAAATTTGTATTTAGTATCTACTTATTAAAGTTTCCAAAGTTTATCAATAACAATAGTTCGTTAAATAAAAAAACGCAAGGGCGCAAAGTGTTGATTATTAACGATATACATAAAAAAACAGGGGCGATTTGATAAAATATTCATTATCAACGTAATATAAAAACATAAAGAACTATCCCTGTAATAAACTATCTTATTAATGTCCATTATTCCGGTAAGTTTAATTTATTCTTTGTCCATACCAGAATGCAACACTCTCATAATGTTGCCTGCAATCATTCATGGTTCCTGCTTCAATTGAAGCATCAATACTTTGATTAAAAAGTACAGGGTCATTAAGGTGCAACCTGTAAAGCACATATCGTCCATCAAAAAAGCGGTCATGGTCTGTCAGATTTTTTTCATAATGAGTAACCCCATGATCAAATGCCTGATAAGGGCGATGTATACCCCATGCCATGCCAAAATAATCTTCGGTTCCGGTTCCGTGTAATCTGGGGGGCCAGGGTTCATTGTCAATTATAAACATGTCATCGCCCTCATACCATTTTCCTTCACGGTCAGGGTGTGATTCAACACATAATATTGTTCCTGCATACTTTCCCCGGTAACCTTCTTTCTTTAAAAAGCGATAATTATGATCCGTATCAAGTGTTGCTTTATTATAAGGCACGGTGAAAATCTCAGCATTGTAAGTTGCATGAAAAAGTAAGGGTGTAGTTTTATGATCGATTTTTATATAATCAATATAATAAAACAACTTGATGTTATTTTCTGTACCATTGTAAATCTCAATACTGCAATTAGTTGTAAATGGCATCTCCCAATGCATATTAAAACTACCCATTCCTACCCCATTCTGATCTCTGTTTCCTTGTCTGGAGCGCATAATATTAAACATGGGAGTTGTAACATCATTCACTTTCCAGGGGCCGGTTCCTGATAACATCCCGACAGGAACATTGTCAACAGTCGTTTCGTCATCAAAAACCATTTTAATTTTAATATCATTAAGGTAACTTGAATCATTTGATTGGATAGTAAACCATATCCTCTTAATAACACCGGAAGTATTATTCAGGGTGCATAACATCTGACTTTGAAGAGCAGGAATTAAACGATTATCCTGATTAAGTCCCTTAGTATTATAGGAGGAAACGCGATGTCTTTCACCTTCACTTTCTTTCCAGTAGTAACAGGGATATTCATTAAACTGGGCAAAAAAGCAATTTGTAATTGAAGTAAACAGGAACAAAGCAAATAAAAACTTTTTCATAACAGACTCCTTATAATGTTAACATTAAATTTGAATTTTATAACCATAACATATTTACTTTCTGATATAGAATTCCTGTTTCCCCTGTTCCTGGTATAGTTTATTGAGTTCATCCCAACGGGTTTTCATCTGTTCCAGAATTTCCTGTTTAGATTTCTTCCAGGAGAGGTTTCCAAAAGAGTTGTGAAAATTATCAGACAAATTATTCAGTTCTGTTCTATCCTCTTCCATATCATAAAGTTGCCATCTTCCGTCTGTATCAGAAGAAATAACTGCCTTCCACTTTCCTTGACGTAATGCTTTATTGCCCTGGTGGCTGAAATATAGTTCGCGATATGATGGCTGATCTTCTGAAAATAGCGGGACTAAACTATTTCCGGGTAGTGGAGGGGCTTCGAATCCATTTCTTTCTTTTAGTGCGTCAATTTCAGCAAGTTCCAAAAAGGTCGGGAGGAAATCTATTATACTACATAGTGAACTGCGAAATTCTCCTGCGTCTTCAATCCCTTGTGGCCACCAGGCAATCATAGGGGTGGCAATACCTCCTTCATGGGTATAGTATTTATGCCGGCGAAAAGGAGTATTACTGGCAGTTGAGAAGCCTGGTCCCAGACATAGGTAAGAACCTGCTGATCCGGGGGAGACATTTATATCGTGTCCTTCGCCTCTGATAATTTGTTCAGCGCTCGCTCCATTATCTGAGAGAAATAATACCAGTGTATTCTTATCTACCCCCATACATTTAAGTTGGCTCAGGATGCGACCAATTTCCTGATCCATACAATCGACCATAGCAGCATGTATAGCCATTTTCGTTGTCTGAAGGTGTTGTTCTTCACAGGTTAGTTGATTCCAGGGTCTGGAAAGGCGCATTTCACCTGGGATGGAATCTTTCAACCATTTCTCAGGCCAGCTCCATGGCGCAGTAACAAAATATTCAAAGGCACTGTTTTCGCCAAGATTGAATCCAAGCTCTTTTTGCCTCTCAAAGCGTTGCATTTTGAGTTTTTCCCAACCCTCAAGATAATGATCACGATATTTTTCAATTTCTTCCTGAGGAGCTTGCAGGGGAAAATGAGGTGCAATAAACGCTACATATAAAAAAAAGGGAGAATCAGAAAAATGCTGTTTATGTTCTTTAAGAAAATTAACCGCGTAATCTGCTATGGCAGTCGTGGAATAATAGGCATTGTCCTGTTCAATTTTTGTTAATTTTTTATCATCTAAAAAGTGATTTTTTTGTGAAAAATGGTTGTCATAATCTGCAATGCAATAAGAGCGATCGAATCCCCCTTGTGCAATTTGTGTATTTATATTTGGAATATGCCATTTGCCACTATGATAGTTACGATAACCTGCTTGTTTCAAATGATGAGGAAGTAAATAACCCCATTCTGGAAAACCTGCTCTTTCGCCGTCAGCATTTATTTGTTGAGGATAATAACCTGTAAGTAAAGAAGATCGTGTAGGCCAACAGCGTCCTGCATTATAAAATTGAGTAAACCGAAGCCCATTATTCGCAAGTGAGTCCAGGTGCGGTGTTTTTATTTCCCCTCCATAACACCCAATGTCTGAGTACCCTAAGTCATCAGCAATAATTAGAACAATATTCGGCAGACCTGCTGATGGAGGCAATTCTGATGCCTTCAAACGTGTAACCTGCAAAATACTTGCAATGGATAAGACTATTATAATTTTTTTTGTTTTCAATTCATTAATCTGTGTTGAAGAAAGTATTAATGATTCATATTTATTGACTCAAGTTTCGAATATTACATTTTTATATGCATTCGTATATGTTCAATTAATCAGGGATTGTTTTCCTGTCTCCTGTTAATCTTTGCCATTCCATCAGGTTTGATTTTAATTCACTGACTTTTTCTTTATATTCTTGATGTTTTATAAGATTATCAAGTTCATATATATCGTTATTTAAATTAAAAAGTGCCTCATCCCCAATATCTGAAAGCATATATTTCCATTCACCCTTAACCACCATTCTATGTCCTTCGCCAATTTTCCCTCCAGGTCCTACACTCTCGCTTACAACATAAGCACGTATATGTTCTGAAGACCCTGAAAGCAATGACTTTAGCGAGATCCCCTGAGTAAAATCAGGAATGTTTATTTTCGCAAGATCAAGTATTGTTGGAAATATATCAATACAGGAAATAAGGGCATCAGTTCTGGCAGACCTTTTTATTAATTTATCCCAGTAAATAAAAAAGGGAATCCGTACAGATTCTTCATGCATGGTCAACTTGTTCCCAAGTCCATGATTACCAAGAAAATAACCATTGTCAGATAAGAAGATAACTATAGTGTTTTTCATCAGTTCCTTCGAATACATTTGTTCGATTAATTCTCCGATCTGATAATCAAGATGACTGACAGTGGCATAATAGGCCATGGAAAATTCTCTTACAATCTCAGATGAGCGTGGAGGCCCTGCCGGTAAGTTTTTATAATTTTTTGTATAATTTGAATCTCTGTAGAAGTTTTCACCAGGTAATCCCTGATTATAAAAACTTACCGGGACTGGTTTTTCTCTAAAATTCTTATCAAGGGGTATTTCGTTTCCCTCATAAAGGTCAATCCATTTTTCCTCCGGCAAAAGGGGAAGATGAGGTTGTCTTGCTGCCACCCACAAAAAGAATGGCTGCTGATCTTTTGTAGCTGCTATCCTACTGATAAACTCTGATGCATCCTCAAAAGTTCTTTTATCAGTATAATCATGAGATTCATCCCCTGCCTGAAATCCATAGTCAGATGGTGATCCAAGATGAGATTTTCCGCAGAACCATGTTGTATAACCTGCTTCATTCAGAATCTGGGGTAAGGTTTTATATCTTTTATCAGTAACGACATTTGTAATAAAAGATTTTGAATTCAACGCGACTGTGCCATTGGTCTGAGGATACATACCTGTCATTAAACTTGCCCTGCTGGCAACACAAACAGGGCTGGAAACATACGCACGATTGAATATTAATCCATTAGTTGCTAACTTGTCAATGTTTGGAGTTTTAACTAATTCATTATTGTATCCAACAGCCCGATATGTCTGATCGTCTGTAATGATAACCAAAAAGTTGGGGTTTTGATTTCCATCCCTAATGCAACTTGTTCCGGTAACTCCTGAGAGTAGAAAAAGTAATGCAACTGTTTTGGATTTTGTATGAATATTTAATTCAATCATAGTAGTATCCTGGGGATTTGTATAACAAACTCAATATATTAATCTTATGTTAATATCTAAACTTCTACGTAATTCTTTCATACGCTTTATTGTTGAAGCTTATGTTCTAAGTTTTAAATATTAATTTGTCCCGGTTCCCGTATATTATTTTCTAATTCTTCACTGAAGCGCTTTGATTTTTTAGTTAATTGTTTTACCAATTCCGGGTATTCTCCGGCAAGATTATTTTTCTCTCCTATATCGTTTTGCAGATTATAAAGCTGAGGTTTTTCACCAGGAAATAATTTCCAGTCTTTGTGCCTTATTGCTATCAATCCACGAGAATTAAAGTAAAAAAACGTTTTACGTGGTTCTGCCTTCGTTTTCCCCAGTAAACAATTCGTAATATTTACACCATCAATTATTCTGTCATCAGGCATTTTAATACCGGCCAGATAAGCAAAGGTTACATAGAAGTCAATGCTTGCAATTATCTGTTTACATATTTCCCCTTCAGGGATAGTCCCACTCCATTTCATAATACATGGTACACGTAGGCCGCCTTCATACATTGATCCCTTTTTCCCCCTTAACGGGCCGGCACTTCCAATAGCCGGTCCATTGTCTGAAGTGAATATAACCAGAGTACTGGAATCTATATTAAGCTCCTTTAATGTTTTTAATATCTCCCCTGTACTCCAGTCCAATTCTTCTATTGTTGCAGGATAAAGAAAATCCCTGGTTTCTTTTTCTTCTCCACAGATACCATCCAGTTCTTTACCAGAAAACCATTTATTCGCAAAAACCCTGGATGCATGACAGGGGCGATGGGGCATATTATGTGCCACATACAAAAAAAAAGGGTTGTTTTTATTTTTTCGAATAAAATCTTTAGCTTTTATTGTATACTGTTTCACGAGGAAATCCTGATCAGGATTCTTATCAATAACTTTTGTATTATCATACAAGGGAATAGAATCAAAGTCATATTTGGGATTACCCTGAGTCATATCGTTGCTGTATGGTAACCCGAAATATTCATCGAAGCCATGGTTGAGCGGCATGAATTCCTGCATATCGCCCAAATGCCATTTTCCGATGCAAGCTGTCCGGTAGCTATGCGACTGTAATAATTCAGCTATAGTGATTTCTTCAGGATTTAATCCAATTGCCATTCCGTTTTTTTGTCCCTGTGGCATTGAATTTGGAAAGAGCACAGAGGGCAATCCTACCCTTTTCGGATAACAACCTGTCAGTAAAGCAGCCCGCGATGGTGTGCAAACAGCAGCGGCCATATAAAAATCGGTAAAACGCATACCCTGAGCAGCCATCTGATCAAGATATGGAGTTCTTAACGCTTCATTACCATAGCACCCTACATCGCCATATCCAAGATCATCCGTTAAAATGATAATAAAATTCGGTTTTATATTTTCCTGTCCACTACAAGAAGTCGTATATGAAATTACTATTTTAAGAAAAACAGGTAAAATGTAATGTGATTGAAAACTATACTTAAATAATATTTTATTATTCATTTGTATTACTTCCGTTTTTTTTGATAGATTATTTGCATGTCACTTTAACTTACTTCGTTTTGGAATTTGAGGATTTTGAGATAAATCTTTGTATGAAATATGTCCTCTTTCCGGATGCACGTCAAAACCCCATTCGTCAATATAGCTTGCTGCAGGACGAAAATCATCGCCAATCTTTTTCAATAAAGAATGTAAGCGTTCATCCAGCTCAATTTTTAAATCAGTGTATTCAGGTTTCGCAACTAAATTATCCATCTGAAATGGATCATTTATATCGTCAAAGAGTAGCCATGGTCCTTCAAGACCACGAACATAGGTAAACCGGTTAGTTTTAACAGCACGGTATTCTTTCCTCAGTTCTTTATCCATACCAAACGGCGCAACTCCCATGTATAATACAGCATGGTTTTTTATGTCTTTGCCGTTTTTAATGTTTGAAAGAATATTATCTCCTTCAAAAGTGTCGGGAATCTTCAAGCCTGCAAGACCAAGTAATGTGGCAGAAATATCGGGTGTAGTTATTGGCATATGCATAGTATGACCATTCTTTCCGTGAATTGCCGGAAAACGCAGCAAAAATGGGACACCTGCAGATTCATTCCAGGGCACTTGTTTTAATCCTGGACTCACACCATGTGAACCCAACATTTCTCCGTGGTCGGAAGTAAATACAAAAATGGTATTCTCTTTTATGCCTGATTTATCGATCTCAGCCAATAATTCACCGATACAATTATCAAGCGCTTCACAATGGGCATAATATCCTTGTATTTCTTTCCTTGTCAGACTTTCCAATGCTGCGGGAACATTATTCCGCAATTTGATCATCTCCGGCGGGTAGTTTTTTTTATATTCTTCAGGGGCCGTAGCATGTGGACGATGAGGAGGGCCATAGGAAAGAAACAACGCAAAAGGATTGTCACTTCCTGCATGGGTTCTGATAAATTGCTTAGCCTCATCTGTTTGTGCAAATGCATCGTATCCTTCCCAAATAAGCATCTCATCCGAATCTCCACTATAATAATGAGAGTGATTGTAATTATGATCACATTCTGCAACTTTCCAATACTCAAATCCACGACGTCTTTCCGGAGGAATAAAACTTTTACGACCACGTCCGTCGAGGTGCCATTTCCCGATATAACCGGTTTTATACCCGGCTGCACTCAGTATCTCAGCTATACATAACTCTGTTTCCGGAAGCGAGGCATCGTTAATAATCATTCCTGTGGAAGTAGGGTACCTGCCAGTCATAAGCGCTGCCCGATAAGGAGTACATACCGGACATACTGATACTGCATTACGGAAATTCAAGCTTTCTTTCGAAAGATTATCGAGATTAGGCGTATTAACATTTGGGTCCCCGGCATAACCCGTTGCGGCAGCTCTCCACTGATCTGCAAAAACATAAACTATGTTTGGTTTTTTTCGACTGTGGGTACACTCTAAAAATGCAGGAGAAAAAGCCAGGGCACCAGTCGTTGCACAAAAAGAGTCTTTGATAAATTTTCTTCTTTCGATTTTTCTGTTTTGTGTACTATTATATAGCGCTATTGCATTTGTACGTTTATCTTTAATACTCATTTTAAAAAAATTAAGAATTTATAGCTTCCGGAATGTAGCATAAACAAAGGTTGTGCATTAAGGGGGACTGTTACACCTACTGCTTGTATAGCCTTTGTTTGATGAAAATCAAAAACTATTAAAGATAGAAAAGGAAGGATGAGTGGTATATCAAATATTTTATCCACTCATCCTTCAATTATTATTATTGATATTCCGGATTTTGTTCTACCTCAGGATTCAAAATAATAACAGAGATCGGGATAGGATATAGAAGTTTCAGCTTTGTAAAAGCTGCATCTGAAATTGATGTTCTTAGTCTTTCTTCTTGTCCGTGAGCTCCCATAAGAGCAAACAGATCTATATCTCCTTCATTATGCATTCTAACCAGTGTACCCCAGCGATCGGCTTCACAGTGAAACTCTATCCTTCGTTCATGGATAATATCCTGTATAGTCACACTGGAAAGTTCAGTTAATCCTGCCCGTGTTCTGACCTGATTAATAAGAGGTAAAGGATCTCCTCCTCCTTCCCTGACATAACATTCAGCTAACATAAGAAGTACATGTGGGTAACGGAAAACCAGGAAATCTTTAGCTGTTTGACGTTGTACCGTGTGTCCCGGATGCATGTATTTTTTAGTAAATGGGACAATTGTTCCATTATAATAACCATTCTTATGGGTAAATGTAGTATCAATCATACCTTTTCTCTCATCCCCATTTTCAAATGAGTTAAGCAAATTAATGGTAGGAAGATTATTACCACAATGGTTATTAACAGGATTGAACCCTGATAAATATGTCTTAGGTATTTGAAACGGCAAGAACATATATTGAAAAGAACTATGTAAACCATAGGTGCCTTCAATAAATTGTACTGAGAAAATAATTTCGTCATTATGTTCATTATTAATATCAAATACTGAAGCATAATCTTCCAGGATAGTGTATTCGTTCAAGTTAATAACAGTTGTTAGCTCAACAGCTGCTTCTGTATATTGTCCTAACCGCATTAACACCTTAGCTAATAAGGTTCTTGCCGCCCCTTCTGTTACCCTTCCAAAATCAGCAGAAGAATAACTTTTAGGCAAGTTCACTTTTGCTTCATTTAAATCGGATAAGATCAGATTATACACATCAGCTTTAGGAACTCTTTTATCCTGCTCAAAAGCTGCTTCGTATGAATTAATCAAGGTTGTTACTAATGGAATATCTCCAAAATAACCTACCAGATAATGATAGTAAAATGCTCGTAAGAATTTTACCTCGGCCAGATACCTGTCCTTATTCTCAATTTCTAAATCTTTCAGGTAATAAATGACAGTATTACATCTTCCAATAGCCCTGTAACAAGTAGTCCATAAACCCGAAACAAGTCCATTTCCTAAATCCATTGTAAACTCGTCCAGATTCCACCATGCTAACAAACTGTTATTCGGTCCGTTTTGCCAGGTGGAATTATCTGAGCGCATTTCTTCCATTGCAGGTATATTGAACTGAAAAATGGATTGTAAGGGTTGATAACATCCGTTCACTGCCTGTTCAAAATCAGTCTGTGTTTGAAAAAAATTCTGAGTGGATATCTGTGAAAAAGGAGCTTCTTCTAAAAACTTTTCGTCATCACAACTAAATCCAATAAAACTGATTAGCAGTATTACTATACTAATATTTTTGAAGTTCTTCATAATTTTTAAATTTTTAAATTAAAAATTCATATTTACACCAAATAATATAGTGCTTCCTATCGGGTAATCATGCTGATCATAATTTCTTCGTAAGGTATTACCACCATACAAGCTGGCATCAGGATTCCCAAACTTATAATTTGAAAAAGTAAATACATTTTGCGCTGTACAAAATAATCTGATTTGATCGGCAAACTTGAATTTATCAAATGTATATCCAATATTAATGTTTTGAACTTTCAGGAATGAAACGTTTTTCACTTTCCCGTTATGAGGAAGATGATTAAATCGGATTTGCCCTACATCAAAAGACTGGCTAATTACACCATAATTACAATCTTCCATTGGAGTTCCCTGATCTTCAGGTGACTTCCATCTATTTTCCACAGCCTTTAAGACATTGAACACACCTCTGACATTTAATACATTTCCCATAAATACCATAAAAAGATCATAATTATGAGCAAAACTCATTGAAACATTAAGATCCCAATTTTTATAAACAAATTTGTTGTTTATCCCCCCTCTGAAATCAGGATGAGGATTTCCAGTAATTCTCTGATCCAATGCAGAAATAACCCCATCATCATTAATATCTTCAAATATAGGAGTGCCAGCTATCCGCTGGTCAGCGAACCTGGGATAATCATCAAGCTGTTCAGGTGATGGTATATTACCTCCATATTCGTCAATTCTTTTAACATATGTATTAAACATTGCTATTGGTTGACCTACAACCGTAATTGAATTTCCTGATCGTATTTCCTCTACAGGTCCCAGATCGAGTACTTTATTACGGTTAAATGCAATATTAAAATCTGTCCTCCATGTAAAGCTATTATTTGATATGTTTATGGAATTAACAGTAAATTCCAGCCCCTTGTTACGTATTTTACCTAAATTCAGTGTAGTAGCACCATAACCTGAGGAAATAGGAATAGTCACATTCCATAACATATTCTCTGTAATGTTATTATAATAATCAAAGACAAAATACAACTTTCCTTTTAACAGACTTAAATCCAAACCAGTGTTAAATTCAGTTGCTTTTTCCCATGTAAGAACAGCATTTTCCATGTCATTTAACACAGCTCCGACACTGACAGCCTCTCCAAATGGATATTGGTTTTTAGAAATCAGAGCTTGATATGTATAATTTCCAATATTATTATTTCCACTCATTCCATAACTTGTACGCAACTTCAAATTAGTCAACCACTGCGGGTTCGGGAAAAATGGTTCCTTAGAAATATTCCATCCAATTGAAGCGGAAGGAAAATAACCCCATCTTCTTTCGTAACCAAAACGGGAACTTCCGTCTCTTCGTAACGTACCTGTAAAAAGATATTTAGTGTTATAGTCATAGGATAAACGCATCATATAGGAAATCATGCTCCATTGTGTTTCAGTTGTAGAGCCTGTCTGCTCAGTAGATGCGTTGATAGTTCTTAACTTATCATCAGGAAATTGAGTTCCACTAAGGCTGCTATTAAAAGTGTTATAGCGTTCCCTGCTATAACCTGCTAAAGCTGAAATACGATGACCACCAAATGTGTTTTCATATAATAAAGTGTTCAACAATTGCCAATTATTGCGTCTTGTAGTTGCATAAGAACCTGTAGTGACTGAAGGAGGTACTCTCTGACTAAGAGCAACAGTAGATGGACGAAAAAATTCATTGGTATGATGAGCTAAATTTAAATTAAACTCAGATTTAAGTGTTAAATGTTTTATGGGATTTAATTGGAGATATGGCTGGAAAATAATATCATTTTTCTTTGCCTCATCGGTTACATTTTTTAGTGCATAAACCGGATTAGGCATATTAAATGCTTCATCACCGGCTGTAATATTAAGATCCCACTCTCCATCAAAAAATTCATCGTTATGAACTTCCCAAGGTCCGTCATCTCTATAAGGCCCATCAATAGGAACAATTATTGCACCCAAACCATAATAAGATTCCCTTTCTCCTGAAGTATTAGAACTGACATGATCCCATACATTGTATGATGAGTTCATTTTCAAACCGACTTTAAACTGATCAAGAGGTTTATATTCCATATTTGCCCTCATGATCAATTGCTGATAACCTGTTTCTATAACAATACCCTGCTCATTTGTATAACCCAATGAAAAGAAGCCATTAAAATCATCAGTACCATGAGAAACACTTAAATTATACTTCTGGAAAGGTGCAGTTCTTGTTAAAAGATCCCGCCAGTCGGTTCCTTCTCCAAGTTCTTCCGGATACCGGTATTCTTCGGGTATGTCTTCTAAAGTAATCTCATAGTCATAATATGCTGCCCTTTCGTAAAATCTTTCTTTACGCCATTGCGCATATTCCTGTGCATTCATCAAATCTAATTTTTCGCGGGGCATCATTTTCGAAACACCATATTCCGCTGAAAATGAAACATTCGTTTGTCCGCTTTCCGCTGATTTAGTTTCAATTAATATTACTCCGTTTGAGCCCCTGGATCCATAAATAGCAGTAGCCGAAACATCCTTCAATATATTAATGGATTTAATATCATTGCTATTTATAATGGACAACGGAGATTGATGTTTATCATATGAAGATAACAAAGGGACTCCGTCAACAACTACTAATGGTTCATCACCTGCACCAATGGATCCACTCCCTCTGATTTCCATTACAGCTCCACCTCCAGGTGTTCCAGTATTTTGCTGTACCGTTAATCCTGCGACCTGACCTTCAAGTAAGCGGTCTAATGAACTTGCAACCCGAACAGTAACATTTTCAGCATCAAGTGTGGTAATAGCAGTGGAAACCCTGTTTCTTTGAAGTGATCCGTATCCAATAGCAACTACCTCATCAATTCCGATAGCCTCCGGGACCATAATGATATCTACTACTGTTTTACCAGTAATATCAACTTCCTGTGTTTTCATCCCAACATAGGAGAATACCAGAGTTTTTGAATCATCGGGAATGATAAATGAATAATTACCATTAATATTAGTGATAGTCCCGATAGTAGACCCTTTAACCACAATAGTTACTCCTACCATTGGGTTTCCTTCAGAGTCAGTAATATTACCGGATATTTCCCGTTGTGGTTGTACTTTAACAGTACCTTCCATAGGCATATTACTTAATACAATCTGCCTGTCTATCACTATATATTTAACGTCTGTTCCCGCAAATAATTCCGGAAGCACCTCATTAATCGTTTTATCTTTAACGTCAATGCTTACCTCCTTCTTTACATTAATTATTTTGGGGCTATAGAGAAAGAAAAATTCACTCTGGTTTTCAATCTGTGTTAAGACATCCCCAATGGTTGCCTTTTCTATATTCAGATTGATAAGAGCGGATTGGGAGTAACTTTCAACCGCAAAGGATTGAATAACTGTTACAAGTAACAAGAAAATTCCGATTTTCATAATTTGTAGTAGTTTAAGTAGTCCGGAATATTCCGAAATTTCAAAGATCGAATGATTTTTTTTCATACTTTTGTGAATGTTAAGGTTAATAATTTCCGTTTTGTACTGGAATTTTTAATTCTTAATTGGCAGGAAAGTGTTCGCGGCATTTTCCTGCTTTTTTTCAGGATTAGTTTTTATTCATAGGCAAATGGGTTAATTAATGTTTATATTGTGACGCACAACCGTGTGTCTCTACTCATATACTCAATTACTCAACAAACGAACGCACCGCCGTGCGTCCCTACGGCCTCCTGTAACTTACATATATCTTACTTTTCGAATATGTGCCATCATCCAGCCTATCCCTCCGGGAAATCCTGAACCTTACAGGTGCGGCTTTCTCCAGTAAATCCAGCATCTGGGGCAGGGTTTCATCAATGAATGTTGCAGTATAGGTAAGGTTTTCCAGCTCCTTACTTGTTATCACAAACTCTACATTGTTCCAGTTCCCTAACCGCTCAAGTATATGTTTCAACGTGGCTTCCTTAAATATTAACTTTCCGTCTTTCCAGGAAACATAATTCTCTACATAATCTCTTTTTAAACTGTACTGATTCGATGTTAAATCAATGGACATATGCTGACCGGGGTACATCTCGCAAACAGGCTTTGAAGGAGACCCCCGGAAAGATCTGCTCATTACAACAACTCTTCCGGATACCAGAGTGGTTGCCACGGAAAAATCTTCCGGGTAAGACTTAACATTGAACTCAGTGCCCGTTGCCATTACTTCTATGTTATTCACAGCCGCAATAAAAGGCCGGTCAGGTTCCTGTTTTACATCAAAATAGACTTCTCCCTCCATATATACTTTACGGGCGCCCTTATCAAATTTTTGCGGATACCTCAATGTACTTTTCTGATTCAGCCATACTTTCGTGCCATCCGGCAGTTCTGTATTAATAACCGAACCCGCCGGAACATTAAGTTCAATTATATTATCGGTATATACTTCCTGTTTCGACTTATTTGCAGAATACATATATAATAATGTAAATAAAACAGGAATTAAAAGAACGGCTGCCGCTCTGGTGAAAAATGTGACAGTTCTCCTGAAAGCTGTATTCTTTAAATACACTTTTTTCCCTCTGTGTTTTTGAGATTCAAGGATGTTTATCCGGTGATGAATTTTATCCAGCATAAATTCAAATTCATCAGTATTCAATGTTTTATCAGCAGGTGCAAATTCATCCCAGACCTGCTTCACAGTCGATTTTTCAATAATATTCCCGGAACGTTCCCGAAACCATGCTAAAACTTCCTGTACCTCTCCTGAGGAACATTCATTATTCAAATACTTAATAAAAAGACTCTTATCCATATAAAAAAATAAAATAGCGGTTTTGCCTGAAAAGTAACATCTGAATAAACCTAAAATTCAGCCAAAATTAGGGTTTGATTTCGAAATTCCTACTTCCTGCTACATTAATTAATTACTTTTCAGGCAATTCCACTAACATTCCAACTACGTACTAACTAAAACTAATTTCAGGAACAATTTAAAATCATAATGTATACGTTTAGGATTGAGGTTACCACTATTGGGGAGGGGATTTTTTTTGATGAATGGGGGGAATTTATGGTTAATGTGGTGGGCTGGGAGAGGTGGTTAATAGAATTCTGTTATTGGGTTATTGGGTTATTGGGTTATTGGTCTGCCGACTTTAAAAGCTGGAAGAAGTGACGAGTGACAGGTGAGGAAGAAGTTGTTTTATTTCAATTTTTTTAATGGATTTTGTCTTGTGTCAAAAAATTTTATCAAAACAATTAAATTTTCATTTTTAATCCTGTAGAATACAATTGTTTGTCTGGTTAAAACAAAACTTCGTAAATCTTTCTTTACTGTTTCAGCCTTTCCAAGATTTGGCTGTTTTTTCAATAAATCTATAAAGTGATTGGTTTTTTGAACAAACCTGATCGCTGAATTAATACTCCATTCTTCCTGAAGAAAATCAACTATTTTATCAAAGGATTGCTGCGCTTTTTGTGTCCATTGAATTTTCACAGCCAATCTCTGTATTTGTTCATAACCGAATCATGATCAAGAAGATGATTATCCGATTCACTTTCCTCATACGATAAAAGAATTTCCCTTTTTTGTTCCTCAGTTAATTTATCCCAGATCTTATCCTGTGATTTTTCAATGATACTTTTAATTTCTTTATAGTATTCCTCAAGGAGATTCTGATTTTCTATCCGATCTATTAATTTGTGAAGATTTGATCTTAATGTAGTCTTATTCATCTTTTTTCTTATAAATATACGAAAAATTGTAATTATTCAGGATATATTGGAATATTTTACATAAACAACCAGATAAACAACACCCCTTTCAACGAATTTGTATTCAGATTCTTACGAAGGAACTGAAGTGCTTTGGAGATATGATTTTCAACCGTATTTACGGAAATTTTCAGTTTCCCGGCAATTTCCTTATGAGAAAGGTTTTCAATCCGACTTAATTTATATACCTCCCGTTGTTTGAGGGGAAGTTTTTCAATGAGATGTTCTATTTCCTTATTCAGAGTATCATAATCCATTTTATCAATGGTTTCATCCAGGGAATAATTCTTCTGTAAGGAATTGATATATTCAACATATTTCTTTTCATTGATCCTTTTTCTCACCAGGTCAATGGAAGTATTATATGCAATAGTGAAAAGATAGGAATTGAATAATGAAACACTTTTAACTCTCTCCCTTGTTTCCCACAACTTAATAAAAACATCCTGAACTATTTCCCTGGCATCATCTTCTATTTTCAGGATCTTTAAAACGAAAGCATAAAGCTTCCTGTTAAAGAAGTTATAAATGGTATCAAAAGCCTGCATATCTCCTTCACGGAAGCGGGTGATGAGATTTTCATCAATATGTGAAGAATGGTTGGACATTTTAGTTTTCTAAATAATTTCAAAGAGTAAATATAATATTTTTGGTTCTACCATGAATTTAATAGAGCTGATTTTTGATATGCAGAATTCAGAAGACAGAATTGCTCTATAAGCGGCTAAAGGGTGCCTCATCCACCATATACTCATATACTCAATTACTCAATTACTCAATTACTCAATTACTCATTTTCTGTCTCCTGTCTTCTGACTCCTTTTATTCTTCCATTAAATTCATGGTAGAACCATATTTTTAATCAACGAATGTCTCTTTTAAGATAGCTTTAACCTCTTTAATCTCAGATCTCGAGAGCTTTCCCATATCCCTGAGAATACGCTGTTTATCGATAGACCTGATTTGATCAAGTACAATCCAACCCATCTTATTGTCATGTTTTATCTCAACCCGGGTAGGGTAGTTTTTCGAGCTTGTTGTCATAGGGGCAATTACAACAGTCCTTAAGTGGTTGTTCATTTCGTCAGGTGAAATTACAACACAGGGTCTTGTTTTCTTAATTTCGCTTCCAATAGTAGGATCAAAGTTTACAAGAATGATTTGGTACTGTCTTATTTCCATTCTTCAAGGTTTTCCTCTTCGAAAATGTCAGGCATAATAAGCTTGTCATCACCATTTGCATGCATTTCCATAAATGCTTTATCCCAACCTTTTCTAGGTCTTGAGACCGGTTTGATAATAATATGACTTTTATCCAGGATCAGTTCAACAGTATCACGGATATTATACTTCTCGATAATGGTTTTGCTGAACCTTATCCCTCTCGAATTCCCAATTTTTACAACTGATACTTCCATGACTTAATCAATTAGTTCGTAATTACAAAGTAATTACGAATTATTGAGATTTCCAAACTTTCGCATTGGAAAACATATCTAACAGTACAGATATTATCTATTGTAGATAATCCAATTCAAATAGTGATTGGTTTCAGCGATTACTTATTCGGGGAATAGCTTAACTGAACTTTAGGGAATTTGAATTAACAGAATTGTTTTTCGGGTATATACGAAATTTATATAATAATATTTGCTTTTTTAGACTATAATCTACTTAATTACGTATATTTTCTTAGTGAGTTGAATAAGGTGCAAACTCACATTAATCAATAGATCAATAAATTAAACTTATGTAATATTATCATAAACCGCCTCCCTGTTCTCATCAGGAATTTTCACCTCATTAAAGAAACTCATTCCTGTAAACCTTTCATTTGCAGGGTAATATTCTTTTGCCCAGTCAATGATCCATTTTATATACTCCGGTCCTTTTGGAGGAAGCTGGTAATTGTGGGGAGAGACTTTCCGAATAACAGTGTGCAGATATATATCCATAGGTGCAAGGTAATCAATAACTTTCATAATTTCCTCTGTTTCCTGCTCTTTATTCCGTCCTTCACAATAGGGCATGATAAAATCCAGTCCCACCTGTGCCAGGGTTTTTGGGTCATGTCCACGATTGAGTTGAAATTTCTCAATATCCTTATCAACAGGTGAAAGCCCGGAATAAAAGCCATATTTGAATTTCGGGTTTATTGATTTAACAAGGTTTTTCAAATCAATCAATGTATCTCTTATGCGAATTGCTTTCCATTGCCTGAATTCATCCAATGTCAGATCTTCAGGTTCTTTACCCAGGTCCTGGTTCACACGTGCCCGTGAATCCCCGCAATAGCATTCATTTCCACCGTACGACGGATGCTCCAGCACAATTCCGTCAAGGTCGTTATAGCGAGTCAGTACATCTTCAATCTTGTCCCGCATATATTGATGTGCCTGGGAGTTATCACAACATATGTGCAGGGTCTCTATTGCTTCTCTTTCATAATCACTTGCTTCAGGTCTGACTTTCGACATCATTCCTTCCCTTGTCCTTAAAAACTCCACTCCCGGATAACCTTTCCTGATCCCTATCATCCCAAGGTACTTGATCTCGATAAAAACTTCAATATTCATAGAATGGGCTTTTTTAATGATCCTGGAGAAAAACTCAGTTTCTTCATATGCATTCACAGCGTTTTTATCAAGCTGAAGTTTAAGTCGTTCATTTTTTACCGGCCAGGCAAGACCGTGATTTAAAGGTGAAAAATATCCGTGGCTTTCCATCATGACCAGCAGCCGGTTCATGCCGTGAGCTTTCATCTCGTCCAACAGATTACTGAAATAGTCGTGCCCCAGTTTTCTGTCATTTGTCTCATAGGTAAGACAGGTTGTCCAGCCGCAGATCATTTTTTTCTTTTTATTCTTACCGGAATTTACACATCCATGGTTCATAAATACCAGCGGAAGAACACCTGCGATACGTAAAAACTCACAGCGATTTATTTTCATGTATAGTTGTATATGTATTATTTCATATCTTATTCCTTCGTGTTATCCTTTGTGTCCTTTGTGGTTCAATACGTTATAAG
>CAYVTV010000010.1:30943-34754 GCA_964454295.1 uncultured Bacteroidaceae bacterium | reverse complement strand
TCCGTTTTCGAGCAATGTTTTCACCGAATGCTGGGTTGGCTTGGTTTTTAACTCACCTGAAGCCGCGAGGTATGGTACCAGAGTAAGGTGAATGACCACAGCATTGCCCGGTCCCATCTCCCACTTAAGCTGACGAACAGATTCAATATAGGGCAGAGATTCTATGTCGCCTACAGTTCCCCCTATTTCTGTGATCACAATATCGTAATTATGCCTTGAGCCAAGCAGCTTTATTCTTCGCTTAATCTCATCTGTTATATGAGGAATAACCTGTACCGTTTTACCCAGGTAGTCTCCTTTTCTTTCCTTATTGATAACAGACTGGTAAATGCGACCCGTAGTAATATTGTTTGCCTGTGATGTCGGGACTCCAAGAAATCGCTCATAATGCCCGAGATCGAGATCTGTTTCCCACCATCGTCGGTAACATAACATTCGCCGTGCTCATATGGGTTAAGAGTGCCGGGATCCACATTAATATATGGATCAAATTTCTGAATGGTGACATGGTAACCTCTTGCCTGAAGCAATTTTGCAAGAGATGCTGAGATAATACCCTTTCCGAGTGATGAGGTTACACCTCCTGTAACAAAAATATATTTAGTGGCAGCCAACGCTTGACAAATTAAAAAATTAAGACGGCAAAATAAACAATTAATTTCAAGAAGGGGTAAAATAATTACGAAAATTATGATCAATCATCCAGATCAAATTCATCAATGAGGTTAATTTTTTCTTCGAGAAGTTTAATTTTCTGGCGGGCGCTCTCAATTTTCTTCTCGAAGTCACGTCTCATTTCTTCAGAATTCTCATTATTTGCAAAAAATCCGATATTATTTTCCCATACGGAGATATCACTTTTCAGCTGCTGAAGTTTATTCATGTATTTTTCCCGTTCAAATCTGAGTTTCTGTCCCGAACGGGGCTTCTGCATAATACCTTCTATCCTGCTGCTGAATTTGAGAACATTCTTTTTCAAATCGTCAACTTTCAGGTTATCAAAGTGTCTGTCCAGTGCATTTCTGTATTGATGTTGGATATCTTCCTTTCTCTGAATGGGAACAAACCCTATTTCTGTCCATCTGCGCTGAAAATTCTGAAGAGCGTCAAGATTTTTCTTCATATCCTCCGACAACTTAAATTCAGTGATTTCGTTGATAAGGCTCACTTTAAGCTTCAGGTTAGCTTCATAGGTGGTATCAATTTGTTTAAAATAATCTGATTTACGGCTGAAGAACCTGTCACACGCACCCCTGAATCTTTTCCATATTCCGTCGGCATGTTTTCTGGGTACGGGTCCGATTTGCTTCCATTTTTTCTGCAGTGTGATCAATTCATCAGTGGTTGTCTTCCAGTCGGTACTTTCCGACAGTGTTTCAGCCTGGATGCAGAGATCGAGTTTCTTCTGCAGGTTACTATTTTGTTCTTCGAGATGTTGAGCATAGAAACCCCTTTTCTTCTCAAAAAAGCGGTCACATGCCGTTCTGAAACGGGAATAAATGCGGTTATTATCTTTCTTTGGAGCAAAGCCTATCGTTTTCCATAATTTCTGAATTTCAAGGACTTCCCTGGTAGTTTTTACCCAATCTCTATGCGAATCAAAGGTTTTTTTCATCAAATTTTCCACCTTTTCGCATAAGATAGTTTTTTGCTCGAGGTTTTTTCTTTGTTGTTCTTTAATATCCTGATAATATTGCTGATGCTTCTTATTAACTTTTGATGTGGCCTCTTTAAACCTGTCCCATATTTCAGCACGTTTTTCAACAGGTACAGGACCTATTTCCCTCCATGCTTCATGATATACCTGAAGCATATTAAATGCGTTGATAATATTGGGTTCAAGTAACAGGGCTTCAGCTTTTTCGCAAAGCTGAATCTTTTCTTCCATGTTTTTTTTCAGATCAAGGTCCCTGAGCTCCTTATTTATTTTTATGTAATCATAAAACTTTTCTACATAATGATGATAGTTTTCCCATAAGTCATTAAGACTACCCTGAGGCACAACGCCAATCTCCCTCCACCTGTTCTGAAGTTCCCTGAAATCCTGGAAAGTTTTATTTATGGATTCCTGACTGTTTATTAATTCTTTAATTTCTTCAATGACCTGGCACTTTTTTTTAAGATTCTCCTGTTTCTCTTCTTCAATGGAGCGGGCGGTCTCAATCCTGTTTTCCCTGTATTTCCTGAGAAGTTCCCGCAAACGAAGTTCATCCTGATCATCCAGAGGTTTATAATCCTCTGCAATTCCGCCCTCCTGCATGAACTTCTTCCTTTTCTCCTCTAACTCAATTTTATGCTTTTTATAAAAATGAGTTTTAATGGCTTCAACATCCTGTCTTATTTCTATTGCGGAGTGCTTGGAAATCAGATCTTCAAGAATGCCCGGAAGATCCTTCTTACTGAGAAGGGAATAATTTGTACGGAGAGATTTAAGGTCGGAGGAATCAACTTCATCGGATTGGGAACTCTCAGGTTGAGTTTCTGCTTTGTCTTTTTCTAAAGTCTCACCTTCTTCAATATTATGAGTAACAGCATCAGACTCAGATACTGTTTTATTTTCGGGAATATCTTCTTCATCTGATTTTTTCTTTCTTTTCCTGACCGTTTTTTTTTCGGCAGGTTTATTTTCATCAGAATAAGGAATATTATCCTCCCCGCCCTCGCTGATACTATCATCACCGTCAACGGGGAGCTTTTC
The DNA here is from genome assembly GCA_964454295.1 of uncultured Bacteroidaceae bacterium. Lineage (GTDB taxonomy): Bacteria > Bacteroidota > Bacteroidia > Bacteroidales > CAYVTV01. Next base: position 32,056 of record CAYVTV010000010.1, on the reverse strand, counting down.
CGGATTATCGTTTTCTAAATGTGCCTGATCAACTGAATCTTTTAAAGACTTTTTCGTTTTTTTAGGGCTAATCTTCTCATTTTTGGTATTTTCGGAGTTCAAATCATGATCACCGAATTGTTCATCCGGAACAGAGTTTGTCTGGTCGTTAAGACGCATATATGTATCATTTGCCAGTTAAAATTTGACTAAGTTACGAAAATACCGAATAAAACAGGATATTCAAATGTTTTTTAAAATAATTGAAAAAATCAACTATTAAATATTATCCTGAAAAAGCCGCAGATTCAATGATTCAACGAATAATACAATTATGAAATTTTTATTTCCTTTGGTCCTCTGTCAATGGCTTCATCCCGCTTTGGCAAACGAACGTTTAAAATACCCTCTTCATAATTCGCTTTTATTTTTTCTGCATTAACAGTTTCAGGAATTCTGAAAGAACGCTCAAAATTATTGTAATTGAATTCCCTGCAGCTATAGCAGGTATTGTCATCCTGTTGCCCGGAGTTGTGAGATATTGTGAGCATATCACTTTCGAGATTGAGGGTTATATCAGCCTTCTTAAGACCGGGAACAGCGAGTGAAAGAATATAAGCATCCTTTTCTTCACTGATATTAACCCGGGGGACTGAATACCTGTCGTTAACCGTTCCGGCGTTCCCGAAGAAATCTCTCATCATATCAGAAAATCTGTAAACATCAGTGTTTCCGTTTACATTGTCTCCATTGTATAATCTCATTATTGTCATGGCTGTAAAATTTTAATGGTTATTATTTTTTTTATTTTTAGTGATCAAAATAAGTACCATTAGATAAAACCGGATATTTCTGATAAGTGGAAGAATAAATAGCTGCCATAATGACATTACATAAAATAATTTGCCGCCATTTTGACATTGTCTTAATTCTACAACGCTGACGGAGCCAGGTTTGGCAACTTGCAGAATTGACTTAACTATCCAACGCTGGCGGAGCCAGGTTTGGCAACTTGCAGAATTGACTTAACTATCCAACGCTGGCGGAGCCAGGTTTGGCAACTTGCAGAATTGACTTAGCTATCCAACGCTGGCGGAGCCAGGTTTGGCAACTTGCAGAATTGACTTAACTATC
>CAYVTV010000010.1:0-30843 GCA_964454295.1 uncultured Bacteroidaceae bacterium | reverse complement strand
CAACGCTGGCGGAGCCAGGTTTGGCAACTTGCAGAATTGACTTAACTATCCAACGGTGGCGGAGCCAGGTTTGGCAACTTGCTGTGATTTTGGTGATTTATAGAAAGTAGTTGCTAATTTAGCATCCACCCCGGACCTGTCCGGCTTTTTCTGCCGGACAGCGTCGATTTTATTAAACCCTGACCAACTTTCTCAACCAGACCGTCGAAAATATTTAAACCCTGCAAGATTTTCAAAGATTTACTTTTTGAATGAAACCTCCTGTTTAAATTCTTCTTCGTATTTTTATCAAAATTTTCCCATGAGAATAGACATAATTACAGTGGTTCCCGAGCTTCTCGAAAGCCCGTTCAGTCATTCCATTATTAAAAGAGCGCAGGCAAAGAAGCTGGCGGAAATACATATTCACAATTTACGTGATTATTCAGCAAACAGCTATCGCCAGGTGGATGATTATCCTTTTGGAGGGGAAGCTGGAATGGTACTGCAGATTGAGCCTGTCGATAACGTTATTTCTAAACTTAAGTCGGAAAGAAAATATGATGAAATCATTTATACTGCTCCCGATGGGGAAAAATACTGTCAGAAAACTGCAAACCGATTATGCTTGCTTGAAAATATAATTATTTTATGCGGTCATTATAAAGGCATTGATCAGCGTGTAAGAGACCATCTGATTACCATGGAGATCTCAATAGGTGATTATGTACTTACGGGAGGAGAACTGGCTGCCGCTGTAATTGCTGACAGTATTATCAGGCTGATACCCGGGGTGATTTCGGATGAGACTTCAGCCTTAACGGACTCATTTCAGGATGGTTTGTTATCCCCGCCCGTTTATACACGTCCGGCCGATTATAAAGGATGGAAAGTGCCTGAGATATTACTTACGGGAAACGAAAAGTTAATAGAGGAATGGAGAATGGAACAGTCTGTTGAGAAAACCAAGAAACTGAGACCTGATTTATTAAAGGATTAGACGATATTTATTCCCCGAATCGATAACCAATTCCCGATTCAGTTATTAATATTTTGGGGTTTGAAGGATTCTCTTCTATCTTTTTTCTTAATTGAGCTATAAAGACTCTCAGGTATTGGGTTTGTTCAAGATAACCAAATCCCCATACCTCTTTAAGAATATATTGGTGTGTAAGCACTCTCCCCTGATTTTTTGCCAAAAGGCAAAGCAAAGAAAATTCCGTTGTAGTAAGTTTTACTATTTCTTTGTCCTTCTTTACAATATGATTTACCATATCAATACTTAAAGAGCCGAATTCCAATAGTGGGGAATCATTTTTATTTTCTCCGGCTCTTATGGCGGCACGTATTCGGGCAAGGAGTTCTCCACTTCGGAAAGGCTTTGTAAGATAATCATTTGCCCCGATATCCAATGCCGTAATAATATCTTCTTCCGAATTTCTTACAGATAACACAATCACTGGTTTAAAGAACCATTCCCGTAATTTCTTCAATACTTCCAATCCGTCTTTATCCGGCAAACCAAGATCAAGAATAATTAGGGAGGGATGATGTGTTGCAGCATCAATCAAACCATCCTTACCAGTGGCAGCCTGAATAATTTTATACCCGTTTGCTGAAAGAGTTATTTCAAGCAGTCTGCGAATTTGTATTTCATCGTCAATGATTAATATGGTTTCATTATTATTCATTAATTCTTTGTTTATATTTTATTTATTTCCTGGTTTTCAACAGGTATCTTAATAGTGAATTTAGCGCCACCGGGGTCCCTGTTTTCAACTGTAACAATACCCTTATGTGCTTCAACAAAACCCTTTACAATAGATAACCCCAGGCCAAGCCCTCCTGCTCTGCCGCCACTTATTCTGAAAAATTTATTGAACACATTCTTCATATCTTCATCTCTAAATCCGGGGCCGTTATCCATGATCTCAAGGAATAATTCCTGGTTGCTGTAATAAGTACTTAATTCAATACCGGATGCAACAGGAGAATGTTGTGATGCATTGTATAACAGGTTATACAATGCCTGTTCCATCAACCCATAATCAATTTTCACCAGTGGCATGTCCTCGGGTATTGAAATACTAATCGAAAATGGTTTTAACTCATCCTTTAGATCTTCAACTACTTTGTTAATCAGATCATTGACATCATACCAATCCAATCGGACTGAAAGAAGCCCGCTCTCAAGTCTTGACATACTTAAAAGATTCTCAATAAGTCTGTTAAGTCGTAATGAAGCCGTAAATATTTCATTACAAAGGACAGACTGAACATTCTCAGGATGGGAAGAATTTAAAAGAGAGTCTGATGCTCCCATAATAGTTGCCACCGGAATTCTTAATTCATGGGATATTGAATTAAACAAGGTCTTATACAACCTGTCCGATTCATCCAGAAAGCGTGCTTTCTGAGCTAATTCACCAAGGAATTCTCTTTCAAGTGCATTTGATATCTGTGTAATAAAAGTATCCCAAAATGTCTTCTTAGCACCAGAGAACAGCTTTTCAAGTCTGACAGCCACAACTCCGGGATTTAACCTGGTACCTGGTAAAGGGTAGAATGTATATTCCATATCGGAGAAATCATTAGTTAATTTACCTGCTTTCCGGGAATGTTTAAATACCCATTCAGCTGCATGATACTTATCCTGGCTGAGGTTCTTATCCTTTTTTACATTGCCTGCCGAACAAAGTTTATTATTACCGTCCTGTAAAACAAACATTGAGTCGAGAGAAAAGTTATTTTTTATTCCCTCAACAGCAACTGCCAATACCTCATCAATACCACCGGCTTTTGATAACTCTTTCGTTAACTGAAATAAAGCATTAGTGCGTTCTTCCCTTTCCCTCGCCAATCTTTCCTGTCTTCGCACCCTTGTTGTTAACACCCCATTGACAAGTACAATTATGAAAAACATACCAAACATAAATATGTCCTCTACTTTCTCGATGTGAAAAGTGAAATTTGGCGGAATAAAAAAGTAGTTCCACACCAGGGCACTCAATGCAGATGCGATAAAGACCGGGCCAATGTCCATGAATGTAGCCAGAATGGAAACAACAAAAAGTAAAATGAAAGAAACGATATGATAACCCTGGGTGTTGGAAAGTGGTATGCAAAGAACAACGGTAATACATATTATCAGGATGGAAAGAACATAATTATATATCCCTGACCAGGGATCTGTTGTAAAAAGTTTCTTATAAAAGCTAATTAAGTTTCCCATCAGTCAGATATTTTCCCGATTAGCTCCAAGTATAATTTCTAATGATACCACATTTATAAATTCCCGATTCATTTTTTCAGGAAAAAACAGTTTATTAGTTGACAATGGTGTCCGGTAAAAATGATTATTAAACTTAAAAGATTCTCTTGTAATTTTTAACAAAAATACAGTTTTAATATGATTCTGCATGTATTGTAAGAAGATACCTTTCACCGTATAAATCTCTCCTTATAAAAACTAGTTAAATAATCAGTATTGATATTTTTATGAAATTGAAACTTTTTAAAAATTATGCCCTCCAGAAATTTCCTGAAAACAGAATAACTACTGTATATATTTCCAGTCTTCCAATAAGCATTATAAAACTAAGCAGCAATTTTCCGGCATCAGGTAAGTGGGCAAAGTTACTTGCAGGACCGACAGTACCGATTCCCGGTCCTATTCCGGCCATGCAGGTTGCCACTGCACCAAGAGCCGTTGTTCCATCAATCCCAAATAATACCATTACTATGCTCCCAACCATGAATATCAGGATATAAAACAGTATAAAAGTTAATATGGAGCTATTAACCTCATCCTCAATGAGATGATTATTTAATTTAATTGAAATTACTATATTAGGATAAAGCAACTGGCGGAACATCCTTTTAATATTTTTAAAAAGTATTAATTGTCTTGCCATCTTAATTCCACCTGCTGTGGAACCTGTACTACCTCCCAAAAACATAGCAAGGAAAATAATGATCCAACCAAGTGCAGGCCATTGCAAATAATCGGCAGTTGAGTATCCGGTGCAGGTAACTATTGAAATCACCTGAAAGAACGCTTCCCTGAAAGATTCTTCCAATGGTTTATTCATCCTGAAGAATAAAAGGACAGTTATTATGCAACCTATAACAAATACTACTTTTAAGTGAAATTTCCATTCTTCGTTCTCTTTTATTTTTTTGAGGTTTCTTTTTAAAATATAATAATGAATGACAAAATTGATACCTGATAATAACATAAAAAGCATTACTACATACTGAATGTAGGGGGAATAGGTTGCTAAACTTGTGTTTTTAGGTGAAAACCCTCCGGTTGCAATTGTACCAAAGGCATGACAAATACTTTCAAAAAAATTCATTTTTCCTGCAAGCAACAGGATAGTTTCAGTGATAGTTAACAATATATATATTAACAATAGTCGGTAACCTACTTCCCTGATCCTGGGCTGAATTTTCTCCTGCAATGAAGACTCCATAGTAAAAAGATGATAACTTCCTATCTGTAGTGTCGGCATTACAACGATTACAAGCACTATGATCCCGATACCTCCAATCCAATGCGTCAGGCTCCTCCAGAATAATATGGACTTTGGTAATGATTCTATGTCGGTCAAAATGGACGACCCTGTAGTAGTAAAACCTGAAACAGATTCAAAAAACGCATTTATAAATGAAGGAATTGCACCGGAAAGGATGTAGGGTAAACACCCGATTAAAGCGGTAATTAACCAGGATAATGTTACTGTCAGGTAGGCTTCTTTCCTGTATATTTTATCATAATCACCTTTTTTACAGAGAATTAAGAATATAATTCCAAGTAAAAAGGAAGTGATGGATGGCAAGATAAAATGCCTGATCTGCTCAGAGAAATGGAGAGCTATTCCAGCACAAAATAATAATGCTGCAGCAATAATAAACAGAGTTCTGCTTATTATTTTTAAAACAACATGAAAATTTATCATTTTCAAATAAATTTATACATCCAATATTTGTATCACGTGTTAAAAAAAAAGTTCCAAGACGGTATTGTGGACGACAGCGCATGTGGGTTTCACTCAATCTTCGTAGTCTCTCATTAACCTGATCAGAAGACGGATTGCCGTTATGAACACTGCGAGAAAACCCAAAACAATGACAATAAGGTAAAATATTTGCCAGGCAGTAAAACACATAACTCACTTCTCTGGTTAATAAGTGACAATATAAAATTGGGGTGGAATTCGTAAAGGATTTGTAAAGAATTATTGAGGATATATAAATTTTTTATAAATATTTGCATTTATTTTACATTCTTAAAGACCGATCATTATCTAATTAAACAAAATACCTATGATCCCCAATTTCTCCAGTTTTAGGGTTGAAATAAAAAATATTAAATTTATTAACGATCAGGATGTCCGGTTTTCCAAAACTGCATATATTCAATTTGATATCCTGGGAAGAGAAAAACCTCTGATTGAAATAATGGGATATATTGAGGCAGAGGAAATTTATTCTATAATTGATAAAAATGAAGACCTGATTCTCGATAATTGTTACATTAGCAGATTTTCTCTTCTTGAATATCGCCGTATGCGGAAATTGAATGATACTGCAATTATTGAATTAAAGAATTTTTCTGCAAAAAATTGTTTCTTTGATCCTGGCATTCCCATAGATTTTAGCTATTGTAATTTCACCGGCAGTTATTTCGATTTATCAGATACGTTTATTAATAATGCTGCCATAACCTTCAATTCTTCAAGATTTGGTGATGCTCTTGTTAACTTCCATAATATCAGATTTGGTGACGGGGATATTAACTTTTCCAATGTTAAAATCGGTACAGGAGAGGTCTCATTTAAAAATGCAATATTTGGAAGTGGGAAAAAAGACTTTCAATACACTGATTTTGGGGATGGTGAGAAAAAATTTGAGAATATTGATTTTGGGGATGGTGAAGTATCTTTTATAAATACACATTTTAATAACGGAAACGTATCTTTTAAATTAGCGCGGTTTGGAAACGGCAAAACAGATTTTCACTATGCAAAATTCGGTGTAGGAGACATAAGTTTTGAAAGAACGGATTTTGGTGACGGTGAAATTGACTTCAGAACTGTTGAATTTAATGAGGGAAAAGTTAATTTCAACCGTAGCAAATTCGGTGCCGGCAACACATTCTTTGACGGCAGTGAACTAAAGAATGGTAAGTTAAGCTTTAAACGTACAGATTTTCAGGATGGATCATTAAGTCTCGAATTATTGGAAATGAATAATGCTGAACTTACTTTTGATAAAGCAATTTTTGGAAAAGGGACAATCTCATTTTACAATAGCAAGGTGGGGATGCTTTCACTGAATTCATGCCATTTAGATAATTATACCGACCTGCGGCTTTCATATTGTGGATTTCTTGATCTGAGAAATACTATTGTCAGGGATATTCTGGATTTAGCTTCATACGATTTTAATCAGAATATTAAAATTATTAATCTCAGCGGAATGATTCTCATTGGGAAAATTAATATTCACTGGGAGAACAATTCCGTTTACAATTCAATAAGTAATCAGAATGATACCAACCACAGGCTAAAAGCTGAACAATTTCGCACTCTTAAAGAAAATTTTAAGAATTGTGGTCTCTACAGCTATGAAGATTATGCATATGTCAGCTTTAAACGATTTGAAGCAAAAGCTGATCTTGAAGAATATCTTAGAAAAAGTAAATGGCACGCCTTCTGGGTCTATCCGTACCATGCCCTGAAATATCTCATATTTGACAAAGCCGGTCACTTTGGAACTAATCCGGCAAGAGTTATACTAACTATGTTAATAACATATCTTTCATTTAGTCTCCTCTACACATTTTTAATTATCCTGAATCTTGGAAATATCAACGAATCTGTTGATCATGCAATAAAAATTTCAGTTTTTGGTAAAGCATTATATCATAGTGCAATCACCTTCTTTACAATAGGATATGGTGACTATTACCCTACCGGATTGATTCAGTTCTTTTCTGGCATTGAAGGATTTATCGGGGTTTTTCTTATGTCTTATTTTACTGTCGCTTTTGTTAGAAAGATATTAAGATAGTATCCTGTTCCGGGGAAAAAAAATCCCTTTCATTCCCGGTGGCAAATTGACTTATAAATACAATACCTGCAGCGCATCGTATCATCGGTCTGTACAAACGGAATTTCAGGATTAAATAAATCCCTGATCATATTTTTAAGATTATCGGTAAATTCATCCCTGAGGACACGGTAATCCTTTATCAGCACAGCTTTCCCTCCTCTGCCATCTTTCAGAGTAATATAGGGCACATAGTTATGCCGGTGTATTGCACGTGTTACATATATACAGGGTGAAATTTTATATTGTCCCGACAGAGAGTCCTCACAAAGCCATGAGTAAATAAGTATCTGTATGATTTCCTTGTGACGTTCCCTGGCATTTGTATCAAAAAGTGCTTTTACGGAAGGAAACTCAGTATCCACATTACCCGTCTTGTAATCAATGATATGCACAATATCCCCGCGCAAATCCATGCGATCAGTTACTCCACCCAGCCTTACCTGTTTTTCATCGACAGTTATCATTCTCCGGTGCATTTTCTCCGTCTCCAGAACAGTAAAAGGAAGCTGCTTTTTGTCAAAATCCAGAATATTTCCGATCAGTTTTTTTATTACCTCATAAACGATAATATTCCTTCCTTCCGGAGTAAAGACTGATTCATCCGGAGTTTCTCCGCGTTTAAACTCAATGATAAATGCTTCATTGATAACCCTGTTGATCTCCGCTCCTATAAGTAATTTATTCAGATCATCAGCAACCAGTGCTCTGCCCTGTAAATTAGCATAAATTAATTTCATGGCATGGTGCAGAATATTTCCCAACAGCGGTGCATCAATATCTTCCACTACCTCATCCTGTTCACGTAAGCCTGCAATATAAGTAAAATAAAAACGCAGCTTACAATCAAGCCATGAGGTAATGGCCGTGGGTGATAATGTTCTGGTGCCTGTGCCGGTGAACTCATTCAGCTGGTTAATAATAGCATTGGTTTTATTTATAGTCACTGACCTGACCGGAGGATTGGATATCCGGAAGGCAATAGTCTTTAATTCCGGCTTTGACGGATTCAGATATTCCAGTTGGTAGATATAGCGACTCTTTTCCCCGGTCTTCAGTCCATCAGTTTTGCTGTTGTATAAAATGTAAATATTCTCTGCCCTTTGGAGCAGGCGGTAAAAATAATAGGCATAAATTGCATCATGATCTTCTCTAACAGGCATATTAAATGCAAACCTCAGGTTCACCGGAACAAAGGAGAACAGGGACTGAGACCGCGGCATTACGCCTTCGTTCATCGACAGGAAAATGATGTTCCGGAAATCGATAAGCCGGGATTCCAGAATGCCCATAACCTGTAGTCCCTGTAAGGGTTCCCCCTCAAAAGGTATTTTTGAGGTCTGCAGGATTTTTCTGAAAAGTCTTACATAGGTCTCAATTCCCATTTCGGTCCTGTCTCCCGAAAATACCTTCTCAAGTTTATTGATCCGGGTTAATATGAAAAACACATATTCCTTTTCCAGTTTGTAATTATTTTCTGCTTCTTCACCGGAAGACTTTAAAGAAATAGTATATTCAAGTATATCACGCAAATACGCAGACATGTCCTCAGCTTTTTCAATTCTCCTGAAAATTTTTTCAAGGAATGCGTTGGAACTAAAAAAGCCGGGGGATAAATAAATGAGGTTCCTCGACTGTATGGTCCCGATCATTTCTTTAAGCTCAGGGTTTTTCAAGCGATGCAAATACTGGTGATTGAGGATGGAGATAATATCCCTGTAGTAGAAACTGACTGTTTTCCTGTTTTTTTGAAGGGAAAGGTTTTTCTGGAGATTAAGAAGATGGTCAACAAAACTGAAAGCTGTAGTATGATTTATGGGATATCCCATAGTAATATTAATGTATGGAATATTCTCCGGCAGGGAAGAAATAACCGGTTCCAGCAAATTCTCATCTCCGAGAATTACAGCCGTATTGTCAAAATCCATTGAAGTGGCATATGTATTCTCCGCCAGTATTCTGCCGATTTGCCTGGCCTGCAGAATGTCTGAAGGAAGCTCGTATATCTGAATATTTTTCTTATCCTGTAACATGGTGAAGCCCCAATTGATTTCAGGTGATGGAAACTCTTCCATATTTTTTCTCAGGAACCTTCCGGCCTCTGTTATCCGGTTATCAGTATACTGAACATCATAATCCCAAAAAAACAATGCTTTTCCGGCATCTCTAACATGTCTGAAAATTATTTTCTCTGCCGTATTCAAAGCATTAAAACCGGTAATGATCATTTTATTCCAGTGGAAATCGGGGAAATTTCCTTTAAGAATATTACCGGCAATTTTCCGGTACTGCATACCTTCATAGCCTGTTCCCTGATCAATGAGTCGTTTGGAAAGCCCGTCATAAAGAGGAAGAAGGTTTCTCCATGTCTCCAGGAAATTCCGCTGCTCATCAGACTGATCCGCTCTATCAAAATGTTTCCAGAATTCTCTTATCACTTCCACCTGCTCTTTCTCAAAACCGCCCAGAAAATTATCAATCTCTTTAAGACCTGAGAGATTAAGGAATAGCTGTTCGGCATCCACCATATATTTGTCGATATCATCAAAATCCCTTATCATCATTTCACCCCGGTAATAAAAATCATCATATTTTTCAGGATTTTTTGACAGGGAACAATATAAATCATATAATTCAAAACTAATGTCAATAGGGTCTGCGCGTTCAAGACCTGAAAACTTTTCAATAAAGTCACTTATCGAATAAATATCAGGCATCCAGAAAGTCCCTTTTCCTGCTGAAATGAGATAATTCTTGAAAAACACCCCTGATCTCCGGTTAGGAAATAAAAAGCAGGTATCCTCCAGATGTTTTTCCCCAAAGCGTTCAAGGGTATATTCTGCCAAAGACTTAAGAAATGGCTTCATACTATTGAATAATATTATGTGAAGGATCTTCTGAAAATGGGTTTAAGCCCTTTGCCGCTGGTTTAACCGGGAACTTTGAAGTCCATAATCTTCCCTGCCAGGTATTTCTTTCTTCGAGTCTTTTCTCAAAGAAATTAAGAATCTGATCATACCTCATGCTCCACGACGGACGGAGATTTTGTGCAGGATGTGCTTCTCCTGCTATTCTTTCAATAACGAAAGAAGGATTGAGCCTTTCAATCATGTCAATGATAAGGTCGATGTACTCATTCAAACTGAGATCAGTAAATTTACCCGGGTTTTTTAAGTATTCTTCAGCGAGAACGGTGTTTTTCACAATCTGTAACTGGTGAAATTTAATGTTATTCAGGGGAAGGGAGGAAAGGATATCTGCCTGCCTGACAATAATCTCGCGCGATTCACCGGGTAATCCTATGATCAGGTGGCCGCCGGTGCGTATTCCCCTGCCTGCTGTTTCCATTAACGCCTTAACGGTAGTAGCAAAATCATGGCCCCTGTTAATTCTCTTCAGGGTTTCATCATAACAGGATTCAATGCCGTATTCCACGATCAGATATGTTCTTTTATTCAATTCTTCCAGGTAATTTAAAACAGGATCGTCAACGCAATCAGGACGGGTTCCGATCACAATTCCTGCAATTTCAGGGATAGCAAGCGCTTCTTCATATAACTTTCGCAGATGTTTCACATCAGCATAAGTATTAGTATATGCCTGAAAGTATGCAAGATATTTATGTGTCCTCCGGTACCTTATCCTGTGAAATTCAATACCTTCCTTTATTTGTTGAGAAACTGATTTTTCGGGCTTACAATAAGAGGGATTAAAAGCATCATTGTTACAAAAAGCACAACCTCCGGTGCCTTTTGTCCCGTCGCGATTAGGACATGTAAAACCGGCATCCAGGGTAAGTTTCTGTACTCGCTCACCAAACAGTTCTTTAAAATATACGGTATAGGAATTATACCGGCGGTTACTGCCCCAAATAAACCTGCTCTCTGTCATTTCACCTCCATAAGCGAATTATCATTAAAAAACCATAACCAGCCTCTGCAATTTACATAGCCCACCTCCTTTAGGGCTTCAATATAAATCCTGACCTGTTTCTTATATTTTTCATACTTTTCTTCTCCGAACTTATAATCCACGACCTCCACACTATCATCTTTAATCATCACCCGATCGGGGCGATAAAATGCTTTCCGTGCGATACATATCTCCTTTTCCTTCATAACCTTCCAGCTTCCGTTAAACCAGTCATTTACTACAGGACCACTAATACGGGCAGTTAAGAGCCTTGTAATGGCATCCACTTCCCCCTCAGGAATTTTACCCTGTAAATATGCCTTTTTCACTGAATTTTCAATATCCCTGTGCGTTTCAATACGGGAGAGGATCTCATGCATCACCGTACCGTAACCTAATTTTTGTTTATAATCTTTCTCATGGATTTCAAGCCATACATTTCTCGTATTCAGTTTCAGTTTATTATGGTTGTCGGTCAGGGGATAATCCTGAATAAACTCCGGGACAATACCTGAAGGCTTTCCGGCTGAAACACCTTTTTCCCCGGAAATTATTTTTCCTGAAGGTTCATCATTGCTCATATGAAGATTTGCATATGGAAATCCGGAATTGTCATGTGTATCTTCTGCTGATGTCAACGCATTCATAATAAATGAAGCTACTGAAGATTTATTTTTGCAATTCGCAAAAACATATAACTCTTCAACAGGCCGTGTCAGGGCAACATATAAAAGATTAATATTATCAATATAATTATGGAATTTCTCATTAAGATAATCATTCCTGAAATATGTATTTACTAAGTCTTTTCTATACTTAACGGGTACATATTCTATCATGGAGAAGGGGACATCATTATTTTTACACCACAGATAATTTGTTGTATTTGGTTCAGCATCAAGGTTCCAGTCGCAAAAGGGAACAATCACCACCGGAAATTGCAAACCCTTTGCCTTATGAATAGTCAGAATACGTATTGCATCCTGTGCTTCTGAAACATTAAGCGTCTGGCTACTTCCATTCTGATCCCACCAGTTTAGAAAGGCTCCTGCATCAGAAGAATCCTCATTAACAAAATTAAGTATAATATCCTGAAGAGCCTGTATAAAGGCAATGTTATCCTTCTGTCGTGTTAATCCAAACCTGCATATAATGTCTTCCACAAGTTCAAACAAAGGCAGCTGTCTGATACTTTCCAGTTCTTTGAGGAAATCATCAAAAGCATCATGTAATCCGATGGCTATACCATGACCACACTCACCGAATATCTTCTCCGCAACCAGGTCATCCACTTCATAATCAGAAAGATACCGGAGATATTCGTGATGCAGGAAAGCAATGTTAACATTATCATCCGGATTAGTAAGATAATGAAGTAACGAGATAATAAACCTTACAGACGGGTGGCTGTCAATAAATAAACTGTCATTGGAGATAACATTAAACCGGTATGTCTCATTATGAGTAGCAGCATACTGCATAAGAACCGAGGCAATATCCCTCCCCTGGGCCGCCTTTCTCACAAGGATGGCAATATCACCGGGTTTATATCCCCTGGATTGAATATCCAGTATAAGCAGAGGTAATCTAACATCGATTTCGTCAAGATAATCTTCTTTATTACTGTCCAAAAACACCATTTCCACATAACCTGTGGAATTCATGTTTTTAATTGATACGAGCTGAGCCGCATTAGCATATATTTGATGTACAGTTTCTTTCCAGCGGGTTGTCAGGTCATGATCTTTACCTGCTTCAGAGTCCGTTTCAATCACTTCCGAAAGTTTCTTACTGAGATTCAGAAATAAAGTATTATTAAATGATACAATACTGCGAAAACTACGCCAGTTAGTATCGAGAGGTATAATTTCCAGGTTAAATCCTGCAAAGCTTTTTTCCGCCTGGGAAGCAAGTATCTTCCAGTCACTGTTTCTCCACCGGTAGATGGATTGTTTTACATCGCCCACAATGAGACTCTCACGATCTGAAGCCAGACCATTGAGAAGTAAGGGAAAAAGATTATCCCATTGATATCCGGAGGTATCCTGAAACTCATCCAGCATAAAATGATGAAAATAGTTCCCTGCCTTTTCATAAATAAATGGCGTATCATTATTTGCTATGATCCTCCTGAGAAATACAGAGGCATCAGATAGCATAAATAAATTTTTCTCTGAAGCTATTTCCCTTATTTTCAAATATATATCAGTAAGTATTCCAAATGAATACACATTACTCAGGATGGTACGTGCAGTATTATAGAGAACAAAATGAGCATCAAAATAGCTTACGGCTGTTTCAAGCAGATGATGAAGATGTTTTTTCACGAGTTGTTCAACAGCATCCTTCTTTGGAGAATCTTTAGACACCCAGTTTTCATCCCCATTTAAAACATTTCTGGCCCTTGACTTAGGATCAAAATCAGCTTTTATGGCAAGTTTGTTAAAATATCCTGCCACACCGGCATGTTTAAAATTGAAGTCTTCAATTTCAAGATCTGCCTTTGTAATATGTTTTATTGCATTTCCCCCTGTTACCGACATAAAGTCTTCAAAAACCTTTATTTCACGGTATAAGATTTTCAGGTACTCATCGATTTTTTCTTTTTGAGTAAATGCATTTCTCCAGCCACCGGAAATTTCCTGGTATTTTTCCTTAAATATTTCCTCACCGAACAATAATAATTCCTGGTTAAAATTCCAGTCTTTTCCCCCGGTGATTTTTTCTTCAGCAAACCTGACCATCCATTTTCTTAGCTGCTCATCGGTATCCAATGAAGTCATAAGAAGATCAACAGCTTCAGAAAGAATTCGTTTATTGTTCAGTTCGAGGTTATAGCCGGCCTGAAGACCTGTTTCGCGCGCAAAACTTCTAATCACCCATTGAAAAAACTTGTCTATGGTTTCGACATGAAAGGCCGAGTAATCGTTAAGGACGTTATGCAGAATGTTTCCGGCTTTCTTTGCAATCGCATCCGTTTCAAGACCGGTAGATAATGACAAGTCCCTTATTATTTCTGCGACAGTCTGATCCTGATTATGAAGTTTATAAAGCGTTTCCAGTATTCTGCCTTTCATTTCAGCCGCCGCTTTATTGGTGAAAGTAACAGCGAGGATACCCCGGTATGCTTTTTCATCCTTAAAAAGCAAATCGAGCCAGTTAGCAGCCAGGGTATATGTTTTCCCGGAACCGGCGGAAGATTTATATATTTTCAGAACAGACAAAACAGGATTTATTTTTCCAGTCCATATAGTTCATATTTAATTCTGTATACATAAGCCGGTTCATTATTGTCATCTCCAATCTGGATAATTTTTTCAAAAATACCGGGATATTTCTGTTCAATAAAAGTTATATGGCGCAGAACAGTGTTTATTATCCTTTCAGTTTTGGCATATGGATTAATTCTCAGGCTTGCATCTATAACATAATCAACATCATGCTCCTGAAATACCGCAAGTAAGGAATCGGGAGAGACAGTATAATTATCAATTGAAGAAAGATTGTTATCTGAAAAATATCGGGAAGGAGACATTGAATATTCAACAGAAGCTTTATCAAATATATTCAGAATTGATTGAATAAACTGTGTCTGTGGTTTATATATACCTATCAGTGCATCATCATAGATCAGAATATATGAAGTATTAAAACGTAAATAACTTTGAAGTTGAGGAGGTATTTCTTTGCCGAAAACATCATTATATGCAGCTATAATGTATATTGAATCTTCAAGAGTATTAAAAATAAGCTCTGTATCAAAAGTCTTGAAATTATATATACCAACAAACTCTCTTCCCTTTGAGTATACAAATGAAATGGAAGGTTTTCTGCTGGCAATCTTAACATCTCCCGGCAGATTATTATCCGCCCATTGACTACATTTGATAAAATTAATCCAATCAGGTGTAAGATCATACCATGGTCTTTTTAATTCACTGTGATCTTTTGCTTTATCAGTTGTTATTTGCAGTGAAGAAAAAAGAATCCATAAAAACAACCCGGGTAACAGAAATTGAAATTTAACAAATTTTTTCCTTTTAAACAGATAATATAACCCTCCGGACAGACTCAGCACAATCATTGGAAAATAAGGAATAATCAGTCTGTCCTGATCCCAGGTTTTTTGTATGATAATAAAGGTGATAAAACACAATATTCCGGCATAAGCAGATGTAAAGAAAATTTGTTTATTTCTGCTGACAACCAGGATTATTGTAACCGCAAATAAAATGTATGTTAAAACAGTCAGCCAGGGTATCACTTTCATTGCAGGTTCGAAATCCCTTAAACCAAGAAAAACATATAAATGCTTTGAGAGATAAAGGTTAGAGTTATCTATCAACCGCTGGAAAAAACCGGCCAGATCCTCTTTCCCCTCTACAGGATAATAAAAACTCTTATTGAGTAATCCGCTACTCTGACTGGCAAAATCTGCTCCTGATAATCCCCATACTAATTTTTTAATGATAGTATAAAGACCATATATAATACCAAAACTTCCTGTAGCAGGAATTAGAGCATACCATTTTTTATAAACAATAAAATATAATATTATCACGAAAAACATTGCATAACCGATAGTACGGGTTAATCCCATTAACAATATCATAAAACCCAGCATCAGGTATCTTTTATAGTCTCTTTTTAAATTAAAATTATCCGCTTCATACTGTATAAAGTATTGCATAAAATACCATACTGCAACAGACTGTATCAGAAGAAAAAAAGCCTCAACATAGGTTTGATATGCAAAATAGATATAGGAAGAACATATTGATAAGATTAATAAGGTAAAAGCATGTACTATGGCAGGAATTTTGTCTTTAAAAGTGATATGGAAAAAATACAGATGTCCGATAATAAACAGTACAGATAAAAATTTTAAAAGAACAATATTTAAACCGAAAATCAATATGAAAGGACTAAGGAAGATAGGATAAAGCGGTCCCTGGTAAGTGGGAAAATCAAAATTTTTTGCAAACCTGAAAGCTTTAATAATATAGGTAGAATCGTCTCCTCCCACACTAACCAGGGGATTAAAGAGGAATGTCACAAATGTCAATGTTAGTAAAACTGATAAAACAAACAACAGTTTTTCATTTTTTTTAAAACAATTATCGAGTTTTGACAATAAATCAATATTATTTTTTTGTTCCTGTTTTTTCGTACTCTTTTTAGACATAGTTCAGTATTTATTGTTTTTAGACATAGTTAAGTATTTATTGTTTTTAGACATAGTTAAGTATTTATTGAAAGAATAAAGATATTATTTCTGATTATCTTTAGAAAACTATTGCTTAATAAAACTGGTTAATTATAAAACTTAATATCTTTGTTTAACACTTTAAGATCAATGATCTCTGATGCAGAAAAGTAATCTGGTTGATTATTATAATCATATTGCCACCACAAGATCAAAGTGGTTGCGCTTAAACAGATTTTATCACCGGCAACTTGAAAAGTTATTTCAATTTGTAGTTCCCGTAGATAGCAAAGTAATAGAAATTGGCTGTGGCACAGGCGATTTGCTTGCCTCACTTAAACCATCGCATGGAACAGGAATTGATTTTTCCGGGAAAATGATAGAAATCGCTAAAAATAAATATCCGGGATTAACATTTCTTGTTCAGGATGCTGAATGTATAAAGATTAATGAAACATTTGATTATATAGTTTTAAGTGATCTGGTAAACTCCCTTTGGGATATTCAAAAGGTCTTTCAGGAGATATATAAACTTTGTCATTCCAGAACACGCATTGTTATTTCCTACTATAATTCTTCGTGGGAATATATTATTCGTTTTTTGGAAATCATCCGATGTAAACAGAAACAACCCATTCATAACTGGCTTAGCATTGGTGATCTGGAAAATATTCTGTATCTGGAAAATTTTGAACTTATAAGAAAGGAACGTAAACTATTAATTCCTAAATACATCCCATTAGTTAACTTTATTTTTAATACAATTATTAGTAATCTTCCTTTATTTAACAAACTAAATCTGATAAATTTTTTTGTTGCAAGAGCCAAATTTCCCGCAGAGAAGAAATACTCAGTAAGCATTATTGTTCCTGCCAGAAACGAAAAGGGAAATATTGAGAATGTTTTATTAAGAACACCTGATTTTGGCAGATTTCAGGAATTTATTTATGTGGAAGGACATTCTTCAGATGGAACATGGGAGGAAATAATAAAAGTACAGGAAAAATATAATACCACACATAATATAGTTGCTTTCAAACAATCAGGGAAAGGGAAGGGAAATGCGGTACGGGAAGCTTTTGAAATTGCCACAGGAGATGTTTTAATGATCCTTGATGCTGATTTAACCACCCCTCCCGAAGAAATGATAAAATTTTACCAGGCTATTGAAAACAACAAGGGTGAGCTTATAAACGGCTGCCGGTTAGTTTATCCTATGGAGAAAGAAGCTATGAGATTTTTAAACCTGATCGCCAACAAATATTTTGGATATTTATTCACCTTTCTTTTAGGTCAGCGTCTTAAGGATACTCTGTGCGGTACAAAAGTATTGAAGAAACAGGATTATGAGTTGATAAAAGCAAACCGTCATTATTTCGGTGATTTTGATCCTTTCGGTGATTTTGATCTGTTATTCGGTGCTGCAAAACTTAACCTTAAAATTGTTGAAGTCATTATCCGGTATAAAGAAAGAGAATATGGAAGCACGCAGATAAGTCGCTTTAAGCATGGCTGGCTCCTGATAAAAATGAGTTTCTTTGCTGCTTTTAAATTTAAGTTCAGATAAGATATGAATAAAAATATCTCTG
This sequence comes from uncultured Bacteroidaceae bacterium, assembly GCA_964454295.1. Taxonomy (GTDB): domain Bacteria; phylum Bacteroidota; class Bacteroidia; order Bacteroidales; genus CAYVTV01. Next base: position 13,041 of record CAYVTV010000010.1, on the reverse strand, counting down.
AAAAACAGCATAATATCGAAATCCATTGCAATCTTGAATCCTGGAAGAAAAAACCTGTTTTACAAAAAGTTTATCTCACCTTTTATAATCAAATTAAGAACCATATAAATCACCATGTGGAAGGAAAACTGGTTGAAATAGGTTCCGGAGCAGGTAATCTCAAAACCGTTGTAAAAGATGTAATTTGTACCGATCTGTTTCCAAATCCATGGATTGACCAGGTGGAAAACGCATATCAGTTAAGTTTCAACAATGAAGAAATTTCCAACATTATATTATTTGATGTTTTTCACCATCTTGAATATCCCGGAAATGCCTTCGATGAATTCCACAGGGTGTTAAAAAATGAAGGGAGGCTTATCATCTTTGAACCCGATTTGAGTATTCTGGGTATGCTGGTTTATGGAGCTTTTCATCACGAACCGGTAAAAGCTTTCTCCGAAATTAAATGGAAAACAAATGATAAAACAAATCTTCTCTTTTCCGGTTATTATTCTGCGCAAGGTAATGCACACAGAATGTTCTTAAGACGGAAATACAAAAAATATTTCAAAGACTGGAACATAATATCCATAAAAAGACTCGCCGCTATTTCCTACATTTTCTCAGGGGGATACAGTAAACCACAACTAATCCCCGACGTATTATTCAAATTTCTGTTTAAAACAGACAGAATTCTATCTCACCTGCCATTCCTGTTTTCCACAAGGTTATTGGTAGTACTTGAAAAAACCTGAGTGTGATGGTAAAAAATTCACCTCTCCGTTAAAAATTAATACTTTAGTTAAAATTCATGACCCCTTAAACATGAAAAAATAACAATTCATCAGAAAAATAAAAATTAATCTTTTAGTCATCAGATAAATTTATATTTTTGAACAAACCTTTAAAAACTATTGATATGAAAAAGTATATAGTATTATTTGCAGGAATTCTTTTATTCAGTTATTCAGGAAAAGCCCAATTCAACTCAGGCAGCCTGTTTGTTTCGGGTAAAACATCATTATTACTTGATTATGCAGGACAAAAATGGAAAAGAGGTGATTTGGAGTCAGAACATGCCCATAAACTGACCAGCCTTGTGTTCAATACATCTGCAGGTTATTTCATGAAAAACAGGATGGCCGTTGGTGGATTTATCGATTACAGTTTAAGTAAACAAAAGGCGGATGAGAGTACTTCCAAAGACTGCAGTCTGTTATTAGGCCCTCTTTTCCGGTATTATCTGAACTACAACGTCAGTGGCATTATGCCTTTTGCTGAAGCCGATGCCGGAATAGGATCTAGGAAATCATTTTATGATTACGGAGAAGGAACAGACGAAGAAAAGTACTCTGTAATGAGACTATCCGGAGGAGCCGGCATTAATTATTTCCTTAACGATATCGTTGCGTTTGAAACTTCCTTAAAATACTATTATAAATTGGAAAATCTTAAAGGAGAAGAATCAGATTACAAATACATGTACAATGGTATTCTTTTCAGATTTGGGATAACAGTGTTCTTTTCGAGCATTTAAAGAAGGGATCACGGGATCACGGGATCACGGGATCAAGAGATAACTTGATTTCCTGATCCTGTGGCCACTTGATACCTTGATGACAGGGTGATCCCTTCCTGTTGATTTGTTGATTTGAGTATGCTGTTCTCTTGCACCTTATTACCCTTGATCCCGTGATCCCGTGATAGCGTGATCCCTTCCTGTTCATTTGTTGATTTGAGTATGCTGTTCTCTTGCACCTTTTTACCCTTGATCCCGTGATCCCGTGATAGCGTGATCCCTTATTTAATATGCAAAAAAAGCCCCCTCAGATTAACATATTCTGGTTCAGGCGTGACCTGAGGCTTAATGATAATCATGGATTATATCTTGCTTTAAAGGATAATTTACCGGTATTGCCATTGTTTATCTTTGACAAAGCTGTTCTTTCCACCCTTTCAAGTGATGATCCCCGTGTTACAGCCATTTATTATGAAACAGATCGGCTTTCTTCCGAACTAAAACAGCACGGCAGTTCCCTTAAAACAATGCATGGAGAAGTCCGGAAATGTTTCAGTGAACTGATGGAGGAATTCAACATCAGGACCGTATATGTAAATAATGACTATGAGCCATACAGTATTCTGAGGGACGACAGGATAAGAGAATCCCTGGCACACAAAGGAGTTAATTTCAGAAGTGTTAAAGACCAGGTAATTTTTGAGAAGGATGAGGTAATTAAGGATGATGGTAAGCCATATCTGGTTTTTACACCCTACATGAAAAAATGGAAAGAAAAGAGAAAATTATTACCTGAAATCATACTCCACCCTTCTGAAAAACTTATCCATAATTTTTTTAAATCAACTTCTTTTACTTTCTGTTCACTACAGGATTTAGGTTTCAAAAAAACAACCCTTGCAATACCTGATCGCAGGATAGATGAAGAGAAGATAAGAACCTACCATAAAACCCGGGATTTTCCTGCCATTGAAGGCACCAGCAGACTAGGGTTTCACCTTCGGTTTGGGACAATAAGCATAAGAAAACTGATTAAAACAGCAGAGCAACTTAATGAGAAGTTCCTTAATGAACTGATATGGAGGGAGTTCTACATGATGATACTCTGGCACTTCCCACATGTGGTGAGTAATCCCTTTAAGAAGGAATACCGTTTTATTCCATGGATTAATGATGAAAAAGAGTTTGAACGATGGAAAAACGGGGAAACGGGTATCCCGATTATTGATGCAGGGATGCGACAACTTAGCGGCAGCGGTTATATGCATAATCGTGTACGTATGATAGCTGCCGGCTTCCTGGTGAAAAACCTTTTAATTGACTGGCAGTGGGGAGAAACATATTTTGCATCTAAACTTCTTGACTTTGAACTGGCCTCAAATAACGGTGGATGGCAATGGTCCGCAGGCACAGGAGCAGACGCCGCGCCTTATTTCCGGATATTCAATCCATATATTCAGGCAAAAAAATTCGATCCTGAAGAAGAATATATTCGCACCTGGATACCGGAGTATATTACAAGTACTTATCCCACACCGATGATCGATATAAGAAAGTCGGGACAGAGGGCTATTGAAAGGTACCGGGCAGCTTCCAACGAATTTAAAAACAGTCTGAAATAACAAGCTGATAAGTACCTGTTGAATATTTACTTGTATCATCATTATGTTTCTCATATTTCAGCAGTAACCGTTTTAAGGCTAATATGATCTTAATTTAAACTGAATTAGTAAAGCATTGCACATATCGGGCTGAAAGCCCGGATTAATTCAGCCCAACGGCAACGCCTTGGGGCAAATATGATTATACCCATTTTTTCCCGTCGTAAGTCTGCCGACGGCAGACTTACGACGGGAATGACAATTGTGTGATCCTAATCCCAAGGCGTTGCCGTTGGGCTGAATTAAATAGCCCTTTTCAGGGCAAAAGTTGTATGCCACTTCTTATAAGTTAGTATATCTGAATCATTTAGAATAAATAAAAAATTTATTTTATTTCGAACTATGGTTAAATTTATTACTTTTAACGCAGTTATTAATAATCACCATCAACCTTGTCTGCTCTTTATAATAAATTATCATTTGAAATCAGCAAGCTGATCACCCGGACTTACAGCACTTCATTTTCTTTTGCCGTAAGAAGTCTGAATCCTGAAATGAGAATGGCTATATACAGTATTTATGGCTTTGTAAGAATAGCTGATGAAATTGTTGACACTTTTCATAATCATAAAAAAGATTCTCTTCTGACTGATTTTGAGAATGATTACTATACCGCATATCGTAACGGAATAAGCCTTAATCCTGTTTTACATTCGTTTCAGGAGGTTGTAAAAACTTATGATATTCCGGACGACCTTATACAGGCATTCTTAACCAGCATGAAAAGTGACCTCAAGGAAAAAGACTATACGGAAAAAAATAAGATAGACCAATATATCTATGGATCGGCAGAGGCCGTAGGACTCATGTGCCTGAAAGTATTTACCAACAATAATGAAGCTAAATACGAAGATTTAAAACTTCCGGCCATGAAACTGGGATCTGCGTTTCAGAAAGTAAATTTTCTCCGCGACTTAAAAAATGATATCGAGTTTCTGGGTAGAAATTATTTCCCCATTAAAGGCAGGGAAGAATTTAGCGAAACAATGAAAATGGAAATTATCAGGGATATCAGGAATGACTTTTCATTGTCATATGAGGGTATTAAAAGTCTGCCCAAAGAGGCAAAAGTTCCTGTATTAACCGCATATTTGTATTTTTATACCCTGCTGATAAAGATTTCACATACTCCTGCCAGTGACATAATAAATAAAAGAATACGTATAAGCAACTTCAGAAAAGCATTGTTATATGTGAAGGCATTTCTTATGTGTAAGATGAAAATGATATAATGATTAAAATATATTAAGTGGAAAGAATAAATGGAGGCCCCTTTGCAGGATTACCAAAGAGAAAGGTTGAACATTTCTTTATTAAATTCTACATTATTGGTTTAGCAGGGATCATCATACCTTTTACGAGGGATTTTTTCATAATGCTTACTCCTCTTACCCTTTTGTTATGTTTCGCTGCTCTGCTGGCTTTTCATAAATCAAAGTTAAATCTTAAAACCATTCTGGTTTTTTTTATCATTGGTATCACGGGGTTTTTTATTGAAGTTGCCGGTGTAAAAACAGGAATGGTATTCGGAGACTATGCCTATGGCAAAACACTGGGAGTTAAAGTATTTGAAACTCCCCTGATGATAGGCATTAACTGGGCTATGCTGATTTATATTTCAGCTTCTCTCGTATCCACACTCTCTGTTACTCCATTAATAAGAATAGTCATTGCTTCCTTACTTATGCTCATCTATGATATGGTTCTGGAACAGATTGCCCCGTTACTCGATATGTGGCATTGGCAGGGATCAGTAATACCGGCCCGCAACTATGCCGGCTGGTTCATTATTTCACTACTGCTTCACACTCTCTTTTACCTCACCGGTATTAAAAACAGCACTATTGCCCGGGTGATCTATATCTGCCAGATTTTATTTTTTGTATTATTAATTATTTTCTTTAGATTTATAGCATGATCATTAAATCAAAACATAATTACTTCATCTATAACTTTATTAAACTTTATACCCGGTATAAGATCAGCAGAAATTTTCACAACGTATATATATATGGAAATTATTGTGATAAAAAAATGCCCGTAATATTACTATCGAATCATGTAAGCTGGTGGGACGGATTCTGGGCTATGTACTTGAATATTAAATTATTCAGACGCAAATTTCATTTCATGATGCTGGAAGATCAACTCAGGAAGTATAGCTTCTTTAAATTTTGCGGCGGTTATTCGGTAAAGAAGAATTCAAGAAGTATTATAGAATCGCTTGATCATTCCATAGATATTTTATCTGAGCAAAACAATCTGCTTTTACTTTTCCCTCAGGGTCAGATTAATTCCCTCTATAAAAGTTATTTCAAGTTTGAGCGGGGAATCGAAAAAATTCTCACAGCTGTAAGGGAAGAAGTACAGGTAATTTTTGTTGTTAACATGGTAGATTATTTTTCTGCATCCAGGCCTGCACTCTATATGTATTTTAAGGAATATGAAGATTCCTTTACTGAGACAGGAAAGATTGAGCAGGCATATAATGTGTTTTATACGGGCTGTGTTGCTGAACAAAACTCCAGAACCGACGTGATATGATCTTTATTGGATATGTTTTTCTCGCGTTAGCCATCATTCAACTAACTGTGGTTGTAATTAATCTGGTCTTCAGGGAACATTTAGCCTGTGATGACAACAGGTTTAACTACCGGGTATCTGTTCTGATCCCCGCAAGAAATGAAGAAGATAATATAAAAAATATACTGGAAGACATTCTGCATGAGGATTACACCAACATGGAGATTCTGGTTTATGATGATAATTCAACCGACTCAACAACCAACATAGTTAAAAAATATGGAACAAAAGATAGCAGGATCAGATTGATACACCCTGAACCTCTGCCCGAAGGATGGTTAGGGAAAAATTATGCATGTCACCTTTTATCAAAAGAAGCAACCGGTGAGTATCTCCTCTTCCTGGATGCTGATGTCAGAATTGGCAGGGATCTTATACATAAGGCACTGGCAAAAATGACAAATCATAACCTGTCTCTCCTTACCATTTTCCCTAAACAGATCATGATAACCTTCGGAGAAAAGATTACCGTTCCCGTCATGAATTACATACTATTGTCTCTTCTTCCTCTTTTTCTGGTCAGAAGATCAGTAAGACCCTCCCTGGCAGCAGCCAATGGTCAGTTTATGCTGTTCAGGTCGGATGTATACAACGTTGTCCAGCCTCACAAAGCAGTAAGAAATCAAAAAGCGGAGGATATTGCTATTTCACGGTTATTTAAAAAGAACAAACAACGCATTGCCTGCCTGGTTGGAAATGAATCAATAAAATGCAGGATGTATAGCAGTTATGGGAAATCCATTACCGGCTTTTCAAGGAATATCGCTGCCTATTTTGGCGGATCTTTGCTTCTGGCATTCCTATTCTGGTTTAATACAACCTTTGGGTTTGTATTTATATTGCTGTCTATGTCAAATGTCATTTTTCTGCTTTATATGCTTTTTTTTATACTTACGAGAATAATAATTTCTAAAATAAGTGAACAAAATATTACAGAAAACCTTTTATACATTGTACCTCAGCAATTATCCTTTGGTCACATTCTATTTAAAGCAATAATCAGTAATTACCGGGGAAAATATTTATGGAAAGGAAGAAGTTTCAGATAGTTATAGTTCTGTTTTTGTGTTTTACGATACAACTAAAAGCCGGTTACCGGTCGTATATTTATACTGCTTATGTCATTAATAATATGAAGATCTGGAAAAATGTTATCGATAAGATGCAGGCTATGCCTGATAAGACTACTGAATTTACAATGGAACTGGTAAACTATCAGTATGGATATATTGGCTGGTGCATTGGAATGAAGGAATACGGAGATGCAAAAAAGTACCTGGATCTGGCTGAAAGAAACATTTCCCGGTTATCGGGGGAAGGAAATGTTCAATCTATGATCAATTCGTATAAAGCAGCGTTTTACGGATTCCGGATAGGTATGAACAGTGTGCTGGCTCCCTTTCTGGGATTAAAAAGTATAGAAGCTGCCAGACTGGCTATGGAATCGGATCCGGATAATCCGCTGGCACATATACAACATGGGAACATTAAATTTTACACACCCCCGGTTTTTGGCGGTTCAAAGGCTGAGGCGATCAACTACTATTTAGAAGCCATGGAAATCATGGAAAAGAATAAGGATTCCCTGAAAAAAGACTGGAACTACCTTAATCTTCTTGTAATTATCGCCCAGTCGTATTCATATCTTAATGATATCCAATCTACCAGGCATTATATCGATAAAATATTAAATCTGGAACCTGATATCAGTTGGGTACGGGAAGAACTATACCCGCAACTTATGGAAAGGGTAACAAAATAAATATGGCGAAAAAAGTTTTAATTACAGGGGCAGGGTTAGCAGGACTTGCAACCGCACTGCGACTGGCAAAGAAAGGATACAAGGTAGAGATCGTTGAAAAGAATCAACAGGCTGGAGGGCGGTTAAACCAACTGAAGAAGGATGGTTTTACTTTCGACACCGGTCCCAGTTTTTTCAGCATGTCATATGAATTCACTGATTTTGCGAAAGACTGCGGAATAGCACTGCCTTTCACTTATTATCCCCTGGATCCGTTATATACGGTAAACTTCAGCAGAAACTCAAAAACATATTCTTTATATAAAGATATTCAAAAGCTGGCAGAACAGTTTAAGGATATTGAACCGGATTTTGAAAAGAAAATGCACAGGTACCTGCAAAAAAGCGGACGCTTATTTCATGATACTGTTGACATAGTGATAAAAAGCAATTATAATTCTGTCATTGATTATTTGCTGACCCTGCTGAAAGTTAACCCCTTACATTTACCGGTTTTGTTTCGTTCATTCTGGCAGCAGGTTTCCGGATACTTCAGTTCCAATGACGCACGTGAAATAATATCGCTGGTGGCTTTTTTCCTTGGAAGAACGCCCTTTGATACTTCAGGTGTATATACACTGCTCTCATATACCGAGTTCCAACATGACGGATATTTTAATGTGAAGGGAGGTATGTATAAAATCATTGAAGGTATTCTTGAAGAATTGCGTAAAGAAAATGTAAGAATCTATTATAATACTGAGATAAAAGGATATTCAGGCCATAATAAGCAGCTTGAGTTTTTAATTGACCGGAACGGGAAAAAATGGGATTCGGATTTATATGTTGTAACCGCTGACGCTGCTGTTTTCAGAGGATCAATTTTTCAAAGACCGGAGTTTTCAACAGAAAAACTTGATAAAAAATCCTGGACAATGGGGCCATTGACCATATATCTCGGGCTGAAATCAAGATTACCCCAGGTGCATCACCACAATTATTTCCTGGGGGATAATTATAAAGAGTATGCCGGTAAAGTTTTTAAAAATCCGGATTCGTTACAAAAGCCTTATTATTATGTAAATGTATTATCAAGATCCAATCCTGACTGTGCTCCGGAAAATTCAGAAAGTCTGTTTTTTGTATGTCCTGTTCCTGACCTGCGATTTAAACCTGACTGGAGCGACCGTGATATAATAGTGGATAGTATTATTGAAGATTTTTCCCTAAGGATAAATAAGGATATACGCCCGGAAATTGTATCGAAGACCATATACACACCGGTAGACTGGCAGGATCAGTTTAATCTGCATCGCGGGAGTGGCTTGGGTTTGGCACACGATATGCTTCAGATAGGAGGATTCAGACCAAAAAATTTTGATGAAGTTTTTCAGAATGTTTTTTATGCGGGGGCTTCCACTATACCGGGTACAGGCTTACCCATGGTAATGATCAGCTCAAAACTGGTTTGTCAGCGGATAGAGGAATATATGAGACAGCGGAACTAAGCGCTGATAACTCCCGAACCTGTCAGTTCATCTCCTTCATACCATGCTGCAAATTGTCCCGGGGTGATACCTCTCTGCGGTTCACTGAAAACAATGTACATCCCCTCCCCTTTCTTCAACAAGGCTGCTTCCTGTAAAGGCTGGCGATACCGGATTCTTACCATGCATATCCTTTCTGTGCCATCAGTCATTTCCCTGTCCGGGCGAATCCAGTGAATATCGGGCTGATGAATAAAAAGTCCCTCCCGGAATAGTCCGGGATGATCCTGCCCCTGGCCGGCATAAATAATATTTCTCTCAATATCAGTGGAAAGAATAAATAAAGGTTCCTTTTTTCCACCTATATTTAATCCTTTACGCTGCCCTACTGTATAATAATGAGCCCCCTTATGATGTCCTGCTACCAGACCGTCCTCAGGCACATAATTCCATGGAATACATTTACTTTCAGGTGTGACAGGCAAAACAGGGTCCTTTGCGTACCCTTTCCAGTTTTTGGATATCTCTATCACCAGCCCGTCCTTTGGCTTTAATTTTTGTTGAAGAAATGTCGGCAAATCCACTTTCCCTACGAAACATATGCCCTGGGAATCTTTTTTTCCGGCAGAAGGGAGACCGGCTTTACGCGCTATATTCCTTACCCCGGATTTATGCAGGTGGCCAATGGGAAATAATGTTTTGGAGAGCTGATACTGATTAAGCTGGCAGAGGAAATAACTCTGTTCTTTGCCGGGATCTGCTCCTTTCATTAGTGAATATATAGTGAGACCGTTAACTTCAGAAACAGACCGCCTGCAATAATGCCCGGTAGCTATGTAATCGGCATTATACGTATCCAGCACCGAAAAAAACTCACTAAACTTAATTTCACGGTTACACAGGATATCAGGATTCGGAGTTCTACCCTTCTGATATTCAGAGAACATATAGTTCACTACACTATCTCTGTATTTCTCACTGTAGTCGACAATATGAAAAGGGATTCCTATTTTCTTCGCCACCATTTCAGCGAAAGTAACATCCTCATCCCACGGACAATCGCCTTTAAGCACACCGGTTTTATCATGCCAGTTGATCATAAAAACGGCAATAACATCATATCCCTGCTCTTTAAGTAAGAGTGCGGCCACACTGGAGTCTACCCCACCGGAAAGTCCTATTACAACACGTTGTTTCATGAGAGGTTGAAAGTGCAAAGGTAGGGAATTTTCGGGAACCGTAATTCGGGTATTACAGGCATTACCCGTTTATCTTACCCATATCTTTCCATTGTCCTAAATATTGATATGTACCTACAGGGTGGTCCTTTGCAAGACGCAGAAATACAGGTAAAACAGAAAATTTTCCGGTTTCATGCATAAGGTTGAAAATTTCCGGATTAAGAATATAAATACCTGAAAAACCGACTTCCAGCAGGTCAGGCTGCTGTCTGACAATTATTTCCTCACCTGTAATGTTGTTTTTCCAGCCGCATAATTTCCGGGAATTATTTATCAGCAATGGTCGGGTTGTTTTTCTTGTTGTAACTGCAAGGGTGGCGAGGTTCTTCTCTGAAAGGTGATACTGATAGAACTCATTAAGATCGAGATCAGTAATCACATCCACATTATGTACCAGGAATGGTCCTGAATCAAAGAACCAGGATGCTTTTTTTAATGCACCCCCTGTTTCGAGCAAGGAATTGGATTCATCCGATATAACGATATTTACTCCGAAATTACTGTTATTTTCAAGAAAGTCAGTGATCATTTCCGGAAAGTGGTGAATATTAACAATGATATCCTTAAAACCATATTTCACCAGATTCTCAGTAATTATCTGCAGAAGTGGTTTTCCCTCATATTCAATAAGAGCTTTGGGTCTTTCCCTGGTCAGGGGATATAAACGAGTACCCAAACCAGCTGCGAGAATCATTGCTTTTCGAAGATGCATAATATTTATATTTATGTGACAGCCCCTACCCCTCAACACTCCATATGTTTCAAAACAACTTCCACATCATCCCTTTTCTTTAACATACCTGTTATTTGTTCGGCAGCATAGACGGAACGATGCCTTCCCCCGGTACAGCCAAAACAAACCTGCATATTTTTGTAATTATTCTGTTTATAAAAATCAATATGTCTGTTAATCAATGAATAAACATCCTCGAGAAATGCTTTCATTTCAGATCTCTTCCTGAAAAAGTCCTGCACAGGCTTATCTATTCCTGTTAATTCTCTAAATTCCATAAATTTACCCGGATTATTAATACCCCTGCAATCAAATACAAATCCTCCTCCATGTCCTGTGAGATCATCAGGTATGGTTTTCATATAAGAAAAACTAAAAATACGGACAGTCAGAATATCAGCATCAGCAGGTAACTGGTAATCAAAACGTCTGGTATTCCCGATTGCTAAAATAATCCGGGTGATCTCCGGTAATGTTTCAGATAATCCGGAATGGTCAATAAGCCACTGCAGATTTTTCAATGCCAAAGGGATACTTTGAAGGAAAACGGCTTTTTTTTCGACGAGACCCCTGAATCCGTATGCTCCCAAAGCCTGAAAAGTCCGGATAAGTGCAAAGGGGTAAAAATATTGCCTGAATTCAGCTTTGTTTATTTTCTTAAAGCCGGTTAAAATTTCCAGATAAAACCCGAGTAATTCTGACCGGAATTTCTCAGGCAGATCAGTTTTTGCTTCAAAAAGGAAGGAAGCAACATCATACTGTAATGCTCCTCTTCTTCCACCCTGATAATCTACAAAGTAGAGTTTATCTTTATGTACCATAATATTTCTTGACTGAAAATCACGGTAGAGGAAATTATCCTTTTCTGCTGCATCAAGATAGTCGGTAAAGTTCAGGAAATCATTCTCCAGTTGCTGTTCATCAAAAGGCAAGCCGGAGAGTTTAAGAAAAAAGGACTTAAAATAATTCAAATCCCAGAGCATAGATTGCTTATCGAAAACATAACGAGGAGTACACAGCGAATAATCAAGGCTGTCATGTCCGATGACCTGGAATTTAATAAGCTCCTCAAGAGCCTGTAAATACAATTCTTTTAAAACCGGTGGAATTTCCTGTGTTACTCTTACATCATTTGCAAAATCGTATAAAGTAGTATCACCGAGGTCTTCCTCAAGGTAATAAAGGTTATCCTCTGAAACACAATAAATCTCGGGAACATTCAGCCCTTTGCTACGAAAATGTTTTGAAAATTCAATAAATGCAATGTTCTCACGCACATCAGAATTAAAAGCTCCGATAGCCTTTGATTCTCCGTTTGTAAGTCTGAAATATCTCCGCACTGAACCTGAGAGAGGCAAAGCAGATAAAGTATCAGCTTTTTTACCAAACTTCCTCTCAAACAATTTTTTCAGGATACTGGTATTCATTTATTATGAAAATAAAAGAAAAAGTTAAAGATAATCAGAAATTATAAATTTGCTTATTCCCGTTATTAACTGTAAAATGTTATTTTTGTAATTATTGCAGTTTAACAACAATAAACTACACATGCCATAATAATAAATTAAGGATAGTATCAATGAAAATAAATATTCTGGATCTTGAGGATTTAAATTTTGTTCAGATACAACCGGTTCAGAACAATGCCCCATTTAACAAACTCTGCCAGGATTCCAAATATCTGGAGAGTCCTGTTTTCAGCATTTTTAAAAACTGTTTCGAATTAAGTAATCCGGATTTTGAATATTATTCCACTAATTATTTTATTTCCAGTCAGGTTGTTGCTCTACGGAATCATTTACTCACTCATTTAACCCGGATCCAGGGGATACAGCATGCTGAAGATCTCCAGACATTTGTTCTGCATCAGATTTCCGGAATTGAGTTTATGAATGAACTTAAAACTCTTTATAAAGACTGGCAGATTTTCTGGGAAGTTATCAGGGACAAGCTTGTTGTGATCAACAGGGAATTAATTGCACTTGCTGATATGTGTATTGATGAAGAGAAAAATATTTATGTCAGAGGGTATTAGATAAGCGGTGAACTTTAACTACATACAGGGAGGTGAGCCATAACAGCAGGAAACAATAC
>CAYVTV010000009.1:1338-37508 GCA_964454295.1 uncultured Bacteroidaceae bacterium | reverse complement strand
TCTCTCCGTAATGTTTCCAAACTGCTCCGACAGTATAATTCCATTGTTCATTAACAGGTACATACCCGAGAATGTATTTCTGCTGATCTGTCTCATTTGCATTCAGGTTAAGTGAGAACTGGTCAAGTGCACCCAGGCCTATGAAGGACAATTCATTCCTGGCATCAATTCTTGTCTTTGTTTTAAACTGGAAGTCGTTATATGTAGGAAGAAAAGGAAGGCCTATAGCTGAAAAAAGAAATTGCAGATATGATCTTCGGAAAGAACTGATGAAGGTGGTGTTATCTCCCAGGGGACCATCCAGGGCAAGTGCGAGGTCTGATGCTCCGACAGAGCCCCTGAATTTAAGTTTATCCTTGTTCCCATCCGACTGGTTTAATTCCAGCACAGAACTTAAGGCATTACCCCTGGCTGCGGGAAATGCACCTGAATAAAAGTTTACTTCACGAATAAAGTCAATGTTAATGATTCCAACAGGGCCCCCTGAAGCCCCCTGGGTGGCAAAATGATTTATGTTTGGGATCTCCACCCCATCAAGATAAAATCTGTTTTCGCTGGCTCCTCCCCCGCGCACTATCACATCATTCCTGAAGGAGGGCGTTGATGCAACACCCGGATAGGATTGAATAACTCTTGAAATATCGCGATTGCCACCAGGATTCTTTTCTATTTCATATATGTCTATCTTCCTGAGCGAAACAGGACTTTCCGCAATCCGACGGAAAGGTGAGGCTTTTATGGTGATCTCCTCGAGCCTGATATTGGCTTCATTTAACGGAATATCTATATAAACCCTGCTGGCATTTGTCACCAGAACAGGCTCCGATATATACGTTTCATAACCCACCGAACTGACTCTCAGCTCTACATAACCGGGTTTAATACCGGTAAACAAAAATTTTCCATCGAGGTCACTTATGGAACCTATTGTTGTGCCAAAAATAGCAATGGTCGCAAACTCAACAGGATTGTTGTTAATGGCATTATATACCCTGCCCTCAATTATACCCCTGTCCTGCGAGAAAATATTCGTTACCGGCTGAATTAATAAAACTGAAAATAAAAATATAGTAAAACGGTTCATAGATGTTCATGTTTTTATATCAAACAAAAGTAAGATATATTTGTTCATATTTTGTTTAATCTTTTTTATTATATGTTTAACATAAAGGTTTTACGTGCATGAGACCGCCTGGAAAGTAATCCTCTTTCATCTCCTACCGGGGTTTTCTTACAAAGATGTTCTTATCCACTTCCATAAACACAGCTATGCCCCAACATATTTTTTTTTCCCCCCAATCATTATATCTTTATAAAAAATTTTATCTGTTGACAAATATTTTACCTAACCGTCAAAAGATCATAAATGACCCTGTGTATGGATTCATTGGAATTCCCTACGACATTGTCTTCGACATTATTGAACATCCATATTTTCAACGATTAAGACGAATACGGCAGTTAGGACTGACTCATTTCGTATATCCCGGTGCAAATCACACCAGATTCCAGCATGCCATTGGTTCCATGCATCTGATGGGTATGGCTATAGAGGTTATCAGAGCAAAAGGACATGAGATAACCAGGGAAGAGGCAGAGGCTGTTACATTAGCGATAATTCTGCATGATATCGGACACGGCCCTTTTTCCCACGGACTGGAAAGCAGTATCATTGAGGGGATTACCCATGAAGAGATATCACTTATTTTTATGCACCGGCTTGACGAAATATTCCCAGGCAGGTTAGAACTTGCTATCAGGATCTTCACAAATAACTATTCGAAAAAATTCCTGCACCAGCTGGTTGCCAGTCAACTGGATATGGACAGGCTGGACTACCTCCGTCGTGATAGCTTTTTTACCGGTGTTACAGAAGGGGTAGTGGGCTCCGACAGGATAATAAAAATGCTGAATGTGAAGGATGATAATCTTGTGGTCGATATAAAGGGAATTTATTCTATAGAGAAATTTCTGATTGCCAGGAGGCTTATGTACTGGCAGGTATATTTTCACAAAACAGTCATAGCTTCCGAGTTTTTGCTTATAAAAATTTTACAGAGAGCAAAACATCTTGCTTTAAAAGGAGTAAATCTTTATGCTCCCCCCGCCCTGCAGTTTTTCCTTAAAAACCGGATTACTGCATTTGAATTTAACAAACCCGGCAACCCTGATATCCTTGATCTCTTTAGTGAACTCGATGATAATGATATTTTTACAGCGGCAAAAGTATGGAAAAATCATTCCGATAAAACATTGTCTATCTTATGCAGTAACATGATTGACAGGAAGCTTTTCAGGATCAGCATTAAAAATGATAAATTCAGTGAGAAAAATATCAGTAAGGTAATAAAGTCCGTTTCTTCACATTATGGTTTAGGTGAAGGGGAAGCCGGTTACCTTGTGGTTACCGGAGAGATCAGCAATTTTGCCTACAATTCCGAAGATGAAAACATCAAGATACTTTTAAAAGACGGCGGCATAGCGGATATAACTCAGGTCTCGGAATTATTTAATATGTCGGTGCTTTCAAGAAATGTGGTTAAACATTTCCTTTGTTATCCGAAGGAATTAGATTCGGCTTAGAAATAAATTACTAGTTTTGTGGCAGAATGTATTTGTAACTATTCAATATACACAATGAATTTTAAAGCATCTGTAATCGCAGGATTTTTAAAAGGGCAAATTGAAGGCAACCCCGATACCGAAGTCAGTGATATTTCAAAAATTGAAGAAGGCAGGCCCGGCACCCTTTCTTTCCTTGCCAATCCAAAGTATGAAAAATACATTTACGAGACTTCAGCCTCCATCGTTCTGGTGAACAAGGACTTCAAGCCTGAAAAACCCATAACACCCACTCTGATCAGGGTTGATAATGCCTATGAAGCCTTTGCTTCTCTCCTTGAATTATACCAGCAGTCAAAGCCAAAGAAGACAGGGATACATAAGCTTGCCAGTATTCATGAAAACGTCAGGCTGGGAGAGAATCCTTATGTCGGAGATTATGCAGTGATTGAGAGCAATGTACAGATTGGAAATAATGTTAAGATTTACCCGCAGGTATATATCGGGGAGAATGTGAGCATCGGGAATGACACTGTAATTTATGCCGGGGTTAAGATATACGAGGGATGCCGCATCGGTTCAGGTTGTGTCATTCATTCCGGAGCTGTAATTGGTGCCGACGGCTTCGGGTTTGCCCCTCAAAATGACAACAATTACAGGAAGGTACCGCAGATCGGGAATGTAATTATTGAAGATAATGTGGAGATAGGTGCAAATACCACCATCGACAGGGCTACTATGGGTTCCACCATTATCCGTAAAGGGGTTAAACTCGATAACCTCATTCAGATCGCACATAATGTGGAAATCGGTGAAAATACAGTTATTGCTGCTCAATCAGGCATTGCAGGTTCCACAAAAATAGGTAAAGACTGTATGCTGGGAGGACAAGTCGGGATAATAGGACATTTAACCATAGCAGACAAGGTCAAAATCGCTGCCCAGTCGGGTGTAATAAGTAATGTGGAAAAAGAAGGTGAAATACTGCAGGGATCATCTGCTATTCATTTTAAGGATTACTGGAAGTCATATCTTATCTTTACAAAACTCCCCGAATTAAGAAAGCAGGTTATAGATATTTCGAGGGAAGTTAACAAGCTAAAAGAAAAGAAATAATTCGACTGTTATTTGCATATCATTTTCAAATAGTGAGAAAATAAGGCATTTTTTTCGAATAGAATGTTTTATTTGTTTGGAAAAATGGTTTTTTTGTATCTTAGGAGGTTTAATTCTGAAGAGTTTTATTTATGGCTGATAAACAAAAAACAATAAAGAAATCCATAACCTTAACAGGGAAAGGCCTTCATTCAGGCATTGATGTAAGCATCTCCCTTCATCCTGCTCCGGTAAATCACGGATTTGTATTTAAGCGTACAGATTTACCCGGTCAGCCTCTTATCAGGGCACTTGCTGAGAATGTCACCGACACTTCCCGTGGCACAACTCTTGAGGAAGAGGGGGCAAAAGTGCAGACTATTGAGCATGTTCTTGCATCCTGTGTAGGAATGGAGATCGACAATATTCTTATCGCAATGCAGGGACCTGAAGCCCCAATACTTGACGGAAGTGCTGCTGTATATGTGAAGGCAATAGAAGATGCAGGTGTTATCGAACAGGATGCTGATAAGGAATATTTTACACCCAGTGAAAAAGTTGAATATTATGATGAGAGCAGGGGGATTCACATCATTGCCTATCCCGATGAGGAGCTCTCCGTGAATGTTCTGATAGATTACAATTCCAGGGTTCTGGGTAATCAGTACGCCACTCTGGACGATCTTAAGAAGTTCCCGAAGGAAATTGCCCCCAGCAGAACTTTTGTATTCCTTCATGAACTGGAATTTCTCGCCCGTAATAATCTGATTAAGGGTGGGGACCTCGATAATGCGATAGTTATTATGGACCGCCAGGTTGAACAGGAAGAACTCGACAGGCTGGCCATCCTGTTTAATAAACCAAAAATCAAAGTTAAGCCCGAAGGAGTGCTGAATAATATAGAACTTCATTTCCCCAATGAACCTGCACGTCATAAACTCCTCGACATGATGGGTGATATCTCCCTGATAGGGATGCCTTTTAAGGGTAAAATCATTGCCACACGCCCCGGTCATCATGCAAATACAGAATTTGCCAGAATATTGCGGCAGATGGCTAAAAAACAGAAAGTTAAAAAACACACTCCAAAGTATAACCCCAATGATCCTCCTGTGGTGGATACTATTGGCATACAGAATACCCTTCCTCACAGACCCCCTTTTTTGCTGGTGGATAAGATAATTTACAGGGATGAAAAAACAATCATTGGAGTAAAAAACGTTACTATAAATGAGCCGTTTTTTATGGGTCATTTTCCGGGAGAACCTGTAATGCCTGGTGTTCTGCAGGTAGAAGCAATGGCACAGGTAGGAGGGCTGCTGGTATTGAACCTGGTGCCTGATCCTGAAAATTATCTTACCTACTTCATGAAAATTGATAAGGTAAAATTTAAAAGAAAAGTGGTTCCCGGCGACACGCTGATCCTTAAGTTAGACCTCCTTGAACCGATGCGCAGAGGCATTGCCCTGATGTACGGGGAAGTTTATGTTGGTGATAACATCGTCGCAGAGGGAGAAATGATGGCCCAGATAGTTAAAGTAAAATAACAAGAATGACACCGACTTACAGTGATATTCATCCTGAAGCACAAATTGCTGCTGATGTAAAAATAGAATCATTTGTCACCATTCAAAAAGATGTGGTTATTGGTGAAGGATGCTGGATTGGTCCTAACGTTGTAATAATGGACGGTGCGAGAATAGGTAAAAACTGCCAGGTTCATCCGGGAGCTGTTATAGCTGGATTACCCCAGGATCTTAAATTCGATGGAGAATATACTACTGTTGAAGTAGGAGACTCCACCACCATACGTGAATATGTTACCATTAACAGGGGCACACGGGCAAAAGGAAAAACAGTGGTGGGAAAAAACTGTCTTATTATGTCCTATGCTCATATCGCTCACGACTGTTTAATAAAGAACCAGTGCATAATTGGCAGTTATGCCGGCCTTGCCGGAGAAGTGGAAATGGAGGATTATGCCATACTTAGTGCAGGCAGCCTTGTACACCAGTTTGTACGTATTGGCTCACATGTTATGATCCAGGGAGGCAGTAAGGTGACCAAAGATGTCCCGCCCTTCTGCCTGGCAGGCCGCGATCCGCTTACATATACAGGGATTAATTCAGTCGG
Organism: uncultured Bacteroidaceae bacterium; assembly: GCA_964454295.1. Classification (GTDB taxonomy): domain Bacteria; phylum Bacteroidota; class Bacteroidia; order Bacteroidales; genus CAYVTV01. Next base: position 31,718 of record CAYVTV010000009.1, on the reverse strand, counting down.
ACTGAGAAGAAGAGATTTCCGCAATGAATCTATTTACGAAATCCAGGAAATTTACAGGATAATCTATCAACGCAACCTGAATATATCCGATGCTGTTGACTTTATTGAAGCAAACCTTCCTGCTTCCAGGGAAAGAGATGAAATCATCATTTTCATCCGGAACTCAAAACGGGGAATTATCAAAGGCTATTTCGACGGAAAAGAATAACCCAATTACCTGAGCGCATTCCAACCCTGGGAAATGATCTCTACCTGACCCCCGTTTTCGGTTATTAATAGCGCCTTATCATTTTCCCCCGTTATATTACCAATAACAGAAATATCTTTCACCCCTGTGAGCCTTTCATAATCTCTGACAGGAATTGTGAACAGCAATTCATAGTCTTCCCCGCCATGGAATGCACATATTAGAGGTTCCATGTTAAATTCCTGCGCTGCAGCACCTGTGGCTGAATTTACAGGTATTTTTTCCTGGTATAACCTGCCGCCGCATCGCGAATTCCTGCAAATATGAAGAATCTCCGAAGAAAGACCATCGGAGATGTCAATCATTGAAGTCGGACGTATATGTGCCTCCTTTAATCCATGGATAATATCGGCACGCGCTTCCGGTTTTAACTGCCTTTTCAAAACATAATCCCTTCCTGAAAGGTCAGGCTGGATACCCGGATCTTTGGAAAACAATTCCTTCTCCCTCTCCAGAAGTTGTAATCCCATATAAGCACCCCCCAAATCCCCGCTCACACAGATCAGATCATTTGCCGCTGCTCCGCTTCTGTAAACTATATCACTTTTTGCAGCCTCACCCAAAGCAGTAATGCTGATGGTCATTCCGGTAAGTGATGAAGTCGTATCCCCTCCTATCAAATCAAGATTATATTTTTCGCAGGCAAGATAAATGCCGGAATATAATTCCTCCATTGCTTCAAGTGAAAATTTAGCGGAAACAGCAATAGAAACAATGATTTGTTTCGGCTCGGCATTCATTGCCAGAATATCTGATATATTTACAATAACCGACTTATAACCGAGATGTTTCAGTGGTGTATACATCAGATTAAAATGAATGCCCTCCGTCAGAATATCGGAAGTAACAACTACACACTTCCTGCCGAAATCGAGTACGGCAGCATCATCTCCAACACCCTTAACCACATTCCTGTGCTTAAGGATAATATCGGAGGTAAGATGATCAATTAGTTTAAATTCGCCTATCTCAGAGAGAGGTGTTGTTTTTTTCCCCGCCATGATCAGTGTATTATTTTAACCTGATTACTGTTTCCAGCACCTTTTTATTCTCAAGCAGTGTATTGAAATTTGTTTCAATATTGATATTATTTTTATCTATGGTATATTCTGCCATGGTAGTTACTGATTTAACCGGCCTGGAGAAATTCATCGTTATCTTATATTTCATCTGCTCAAAAATCTCTTTCATCATGCCCTCATCCATCTCACTTTCATCTTCTCCAATGATCTTATCCTTTGAGAACTCATCAGATATTAAGCTATAGCGTGTTATGTTCTTACCCTTAAAGCTGACATATTCGTTACTTTCCGCTTCGCTGTGCAGTATCAGTGCCATTGCTTCATTAAGAGATTCGGGGTCGGCAAAATCATAACTGATACCAAAAATATATTCCTTGTTGTTGCCGGTGAGTTTGATATTTGAAATACCTTTAACGGACTTTAATCCTTCAGCAGTTTCAATAAATGACTGATCAATCTGAATGTCCTCATCTTGCATGGATTCTGAAAAAGAGGTCATTATCTGATAGAACTCACTCATATCAATAAGGTACTCCATTGATCCCGACCCATTGGATTTAAAGGAGTATTTTTCGTAAATGGTTATACAACCCGAAAAAAGTGATGCTGCCAGGAAAACTACTGATATTACTATTGCCCTGACTGAAGAAATCTTTTTTTTAGTAAATAAAGGATATCCGTTTTTTATTATATAAATCAAGTTTTGCATGTAATGATAATTTTTTAATTACGTATTATGAAAGCGTTTAATTTAAGTATCGCCAAGACAGGTGCCTACAGCTCTCGCACATCTTATCCACTCATGATCAGTCGGAACAGGTTTCTTTTTCCCCACAACTTTTTCCAGTGGGACAGCCGTTGTTCCCTGTCCTTCCGATGCTATCATGACTCCGAAAATACCTTTGTTGATGTACTCCGCACATGCAGTTCCAAGTCGTGTTGCAAGTAACCTGTCAGCAGCCGAAGGTGTTCCTCCTCTCTGCAGATGTCCCAGTATGGTTACTCTTGACTCAAGGCGGGTCATTTCCTGAAGCCTTGTTGCCAGCCTTATGGTTTTATCCTGGTTAGGACCATGTATAAGGTTCAACTTTTCCCTGTACTTTGCTGTTTTTAACGGATCCTTTTCTTTTTCAATTCTCTTCTCAAGTATTTCCAATTCCTTAACATCTGCCATAGACATTGCTCCTTCCGCAACGGCGATGATGCTGAAATTAGAACCTGAGCGCTGGCGGTTAAGGATTGAATTAGCTACTATATCAATATTGTAGGGTATTTCAGGTATCAGGATAACATCAGCACCTCCTGCAAGGCCTGCCCCAAGAGCAAGCCAGCCTGCCCGGTGTCCCATAATCTCAACTACGATAATGCGGTGATGACTGTGAGCTGTACTATGCAAACGATCGATGGCTTCAGTGGCTATGCCAAGCGCTGTGTCAAATCCAAATGAAATATCTGTAAAAGGAATATCATTGTCAATGGTCTTAGGCAAAGTAATAATATTTAACCCATTCTGCATAAGGTGAAAAGCATTCTTCTGTGTTCCGCCCCCTCCAAGGCATACCAATACATCCAGGTGATGCTGGTGGTAATTCTCAACTATCACCTCCGTCATATCCATCTTCTGGTTCCCGACAGGCATTTTTCGGGGTTTGTCACGACTGGTTCCCAGAATTGTTCCTCCAAGGGTAAGTATCCCGGAAAGATGACTTCTGTCGAGATGCATGATCCGGTTCTCCATTAATCCCCTGAACCCGTCCTTGAATCCGATGATATCCATATTATACAAGCCCTTCGCCGATTTCCCAATCCCGCGGATGGCAGCATTCAGCCCGGGTGTGTCTCCCCCGGCTGTAAGAATACCAACGTACTTTGTGCTATTATTCATTTATATTTTAATAACAATTATGGCTGAAAATATTATGTGAAGGTTAAGGGATCACTGGATCAGGGGATCAGGGGATCACGGGATCACGGGATCAGGGGATCACGGGATCAGGGGATCACCCTATTACGGATTACATGCAACATCATAATAACCCATTAACCAAATAACCTAATAACCTAATAACCCAATAACCTAATAACCTAACAACCTAATAACCTAACAACCTAACAACCTAACAACCTTCCAAAAAAAGTACGAATTCCAAAAGTACATAAAAATGTGTTAGCTTGTTATTGAGAAATTCATTTATAGTTCGTACTTTTAAACTCCGTCCGTATTATTATGTAACGTATACCGTAACTAAAGACACCAGAAATGAAGCTGTCATCATCCCTAACATTTGCTTTCCTGTTAATTCTTATTGTATCTTCTTGTTTTTCAAATAAAGAGATACGTCCGGACAAAATACCAAATGACAAAACCCTGCAGGAGTTTCTGCTGAGGGGGTGGAATACCTGGAATAATCCGGACTTAATGAATCATGTTTATATGCCGGAAGGTCTTTCTGTAAAATTGAACTTCAGAAAAGATTACACCACAAGCCCTCCCTACTATATGAATAATTCTTTTTTTGCAGGTCCTGATAATACTATTTCGGGGAAGGTAAAACCTAACATCCATTATTTTGACGCATCCTACACCGATTTGAAAGTCAGCTGGGAGGGATTAACCGCAAGAATTCAGACTGCAACCGACTATGAGGATCTGCTGATTCTTTATACCCCTGAACAGGTATCTGATCATAACCACCTGCTTGTCCTGGAAGCAGGCATATTATGGGGAAAACAAGGACGGGTGGAAAAGAAAGAAAATTTCATACAGGCAGAGATGGGCAACCTGGTTTACAGCATCAGGGCCACCGCAGCCGATCAAAAGATCCCTTTACCTGTCTGTACTCCTTATCTTTCATTTCCATCTGATAAGGAAATAGCTTTTTATACAGGTAAAACAAGGTCTCTTGACCTTATCAGGCGTATCATGGTTAAAAGAGATGAAAGGAACAAAGCAAGAGCTGCGGTTTACGGTGAAATGGAAGAAATATATATGGCCATGCATAATGTCCTTTCCTGGAATACCATATATGATCCTTTCAACCACCGGTATATAACACCGGGAAACCGGTACCTTAATGAAGCATGGGGTGGATATTTTTTTTCTGGTAATGAAATGTATTTCACTGCGGCCATGTTTGCACTCGATAATAAATGGCGTGCTTATTCCAATTTTATTTCCGTTACCCGGAATATCACTCCCGAAGGTTTTCTGCCGGGATACACGGGTGCGCTGAAAAATGAATATCCCTGCAGCTGGTCTCAGCCTCCTGTCGGAAGTTTAATCGCTATGCTCATTTATAATAAGTGGGGTGATAAATGGTTTCTCAAAGAAATTTATGATCAGTTGCTGGAATGGAACCGGTGGTGGGAAAAATCAAGAAATAACAGGACATATCTTTCCTGGGGGTGTACACCGCAAAGTAAAAACAATCCTGTTATACCTCCCTCTGAAGCTGCAATATTTGAATCCGGCAAGTATAATTCACCCTTATTTGAAAACATTGTCTTCAATCCCAAAACCAAACTGTATGAACTGGCTTCTGTGGATCTGCTGAGTCTGTATGTGGCCGATTGTAAAAGTCTGGCAGAAATGGCAGAAATTCTTGGTAAATCGAATGACAAACAGGAGCTACTGGCAAGAGCTGAAAAATATGCAGAAAAACTTCAGGAACTCTGGGATGAAGAAACCGGAATTTTCAGAGATAAAGATTTAATATCCAATGAATTTACAAAAAATATTTCACTCACCGGTTTTTTCCCTCTTATAGCCGGAGTGCCATCGGAGACCCAGGCCCGCAGGATGGTAGAAGAACATTTATTAAACGGAGAAGCATTTTTCGGAGATTTTATGATCCCTTTCCTTGCCGGAAGGCATCATATTGCAGCAAAAGATGATTCACTGAATACAGCCAACTACATTACCGGACTAATGAACTTCTTGGTTTACATGGGATTGCAGAATTATAATTTCACAGAAGCCTGTAATATCATTGCAGGAAAGTCAGCAAATATTCTGATGAAAGAGTGGATAAAAGGACATCGTACATACTCTGCATATAATCCCCAAACCGGGGAGGGTATAAATCCTTCAGCAGATAATGCCCTCAGTATACACGGCGGTCTTCTCTCCCTTATTGCGCTAATGGATGCAGGGTACTGGGATAAGGAGAGTGACGAGTGACGGGTGACGAGTGACAGGTAAGGGATCACGCTATCACGGGATTAAGGGATCAGGGGAAGAGACACTCTATTAAGGGGTACTCCCAATAACCGGCAGCCCATTAACCCATTAACCCATAACCTATTAATCCATTAACCTTAAAAAAAGCAGATCAAGTTAACCTTCCCGCAAACATTATCCAATAACTAAAGCCTGATAATCTGTGTTCTCCCTCTCGATCCCTTGATCCCGTGATAGCGTGATCCCTTACCTGTCACCCGTCACTTGTCACTTGTCACTATCATTCCGGCTTATAATTAAAAAAACAGCGATAGTACTGACCGTTTTTTGCACATTCTTTCCATTAATCCGGAAAAACGATGGATGAAAAAGAATTGAAATATTTGATTGCATTAACTCTTATCCCTCATGTAGGAAGCGTTACTGCAAGAAAGCTGCTGGCTTATGCCGGTTCAGCAGAAGCAGTTTTCAGGGAAAATCACAGGTCATTAAGAAAGATACCAGGGGTGGGAGATTTTATTGCACGTCAGAAAAACACAAGCGGCATCATTGAAAAAGCAGAAAAAGAACTGATCTTTATTAAAAAGAATAACATAAAATGGCTGACTTTACAGAGCTGTGACTATCCGGAAAGAGTACGACAATGTTCTGATGCCCCCCTTATTCTTTATTTCAGGGGGGAAAATATATTCAACCGTGCAAGAATTCTGAGTGTTGTAGGTACCAGAAGGGCTACTCCCTACGGAATTGAATTATGCCGGAAGATCATCAGTGAGCTTGCGGAAAAGGAACTGGATCCTGTTATCATAAGCGGTCTGGCTTACGGCATAGATTACCAGGCACACCTTGCTGCGCTGAACTCAGGTTTAAAAACTGCGGCAGTTTTAGCCCATGGCCTCCACACCCTTTACCCTTATGATCACCGCAGGCTTGCTGAAAAGATTGAAAAGACAGGGGCGCTGGTAACTGACTTTACCAGTAGTGAAGATCCGGAAAGGAATAATTTTCTCAAGAGGAACAGGATCATAGCGGGCATGTCTGATGCGACCCTGGTTGTTGAGTCCGGAATAAGTGGCGGAGCTCTCATCACCTCAGATTTTGCAAATTCATATAACAGGGATGTGTTCGCTCTTCCGGGAAGGGCAGGTGATACGTTTTCATCGGGATGTAATCATCTTATTAAAAATAATAAAGCAGCTTTAATAGAATCAGCTGATGATCTGCAATACCTGATGAGCTGGGATAATAAAAACAGCAGCAGTGTGCCGAGACAACGTATTTTGTTCCCTGAATTAAGCCGGGAAGAAGCACAGGTTGTTAAGCTGCTGGAAGCAGAAGACAGGTTACCTGTTGATGTCATCAGCATCCGCATGGGCATGCCTGTCAGTAAAATAGCTTCTGTGCTCCTCAACCTTGAATTTCAGGGCGTATTAAAAGTTCTCCCGGGAAATATCTACAGGTTGGCGTGAAATCGTTAATAAACAAAACCGTTTGTTCGGTTAAACAAAATAAAAATTCACTCACATTTCTCAATCCGCTGAATTATTAATAAGTTTGTCACCGATTTTTCTTAACCCTTAAATATTAAATTAAATGGATCCCAGAGTTGAACAATTCATGGCAAGAATCAAAGCCAAAAACCCTTCAGAACCTGAATTTCACCAGGCAGTGCATGAAGTGGCTGAAACGCTTATTCCTTATATTGATGAGCGCCCGCGTTACAAGGCTGCAAAAATCCTTGAAAGGATAGCTGAACCTGAAAGAATTATTATCTTCAGGGTTCCGTGGGTGAATGATAAAGGAGAGGTTGAAATTAACAGGGGTTACCGCATTGAGATGAACAGTGCGATTGGCCCTTACAAGGGAGGATTGCGTTTTCACCCGACGGTAAATCTTGGTATTTTAAAGTTCCTTGCTTTTGAGCAGGTATTTAAGAACAGTTTAACTACCCTGCCTATGGGAGGCGGGAAGGGAGGTTCGGATTTTGATCCCAAAGGAAAATCCGATAATGAAGTGATGAAGTTCTGCCAGAGTTTCATGACTGAGCTTTGCCGGCATATTGGACCGGAAACAGATGTTCCTGCCGGAGACATAGGTGTAGGAGGTCGTGAGATAGGGTTCCTCTTTGGGCAGTACAAGAGAATCCGCAATGAGTTTACCGGAGTGTTAACAGGTAAGGGGCTTGAATGGGGGGGGAGTCTGATACGTCCGGAAGCAACAGGTTATGGAGCTGTATACTTTGCAGAAGAGATGTTAAAGACAAAGGCCGATTCACTCACCGGGAAAGTGTGTGTTGTATCCGGATCAGGAAATGTTGCACAGTTCACCATTCAAAAAATAAACCAGCTGGGAGGTAAGGCAGTAACACTGTCGGACTCAAACGGATTCATTCATGATCCTGCCGGTATTGATGATGAAAAACTCGAATGGGTAATGCAACTGAAGAATATACGGCGGGGACGCATTTCGGAATATGCAGATCATTTCGGAGCCACATATTATGAAGGCGAGAGACCATGGAAAATCAAATGCGATGCAGCGTTCCCTTCTGCCACTGAAAATGAGATTAATAAACAGGATGCTGAAACCCTTGTCAAAAACGGATGCAGGGTTATCAGCGAAGGAGCTAACATGCCTTCCACGCCTGAAGCAATTGAAGTATATCTGAAAAGCAGGATCCTTTACGGCCCGGGTAAAGCAGCAAATGCAGGGGGTGTTGCAGTATCAGGACTTGAAATGACACAAAACTCCATGCGCTTGCCATGGTCAAGGGAAGAAGTCGATAACAGGCTGAAAATGATAATGCAAAATATACATGAAACCTGCATTAAGTACGGCAAAGAAGGTGACGGATATGTTAACTATGTAAGAGGAGCCAATATAGGCGGATTTGTAAAAGTTGCCGATGCCATGCTGGCACAGGGTATTGTGTAACCCATGTTTTCCTTTGAGTGCACAACAATAATGGAGCTTATTGACACTCATACCCATCTGTATTTACACCCCTTTAATTCCGACAGGAAAGAAGTGGTTGAAAGAGCCTTACACAAGCATGTAAGTAATCTCCTTTTGCCAAATATTGATTCCGGCAGTGTCCATGCCATGCTTGAAATGCGGGATAACTATCCCGGTATATGCTTCCCGATGATGGGACTGCATCCCTCCTCGGTAAAGGAGAACTTTGAAAAAGAACTCGCCATTGCGGAAGAATGGTTGAAAACGGAAAATTTTATTGCTATAGGAGAAACCGGTATTGATCTTTATTGGGACAGTACATTCAAAGACCGGCAACTGGCAGCTTTTGAGATTCAGGTTAAGTGGGCCGGAGAAAAGCAGCTTCCTTTAGTTATTCATGCAAGGGAATCATTCAGGGAAATTTTTTCCATACTCAACAAGTATGGTGACAATGACCTGAAAGGAGTATTTCACAGTTTCACAGGTAATGCCGGAGAACTGGATCAGATTCTGGAATACGGTTTTTATATAGGCATAAATGGTATTATCACATTTAAAAATTCACCCCTGGCTAAGTTAGCAGAAAAAATACCACCTGAAAAACTTCTGCTTGAGACAGATTCTCCGTATCTTGCACCTGTACCCGAAAGAGGTAAAAGAAATGAAAGTAGTTTTATTATACATACAGCAAAAAGAATGGCCGAAATTTACGGAATCAGTGTTACTGAAATAGCACGTATTACAACCCGTAATGCAAAAGAATTATTCCGGTTAATAAAATGAGAAATATATGGCATCAGGTTCTTCATCCATTCTGATAATTTATACGGGAGGAACAATAGGTATGGTGCAGAATCATCAGACAGGCACTCTTCAGCCTCTTGATTTTGATCAGATATCCAGCCAGGTTCCGGAATTACAAAAGTATAACCTGCGGCTTGATGCTGTATCATTTGATCCTCCGATGGATTCTTCTGACATAGGGCCTGAAATATGGATTAGAATAGCTGAGATAATTTTCAGCAACTATAATGATTACGATGGTTTTGTAATTCTGCATGGTACTGATACAATGGCTTATTCAGCATCTGCCCTGAGTTTTATGTTTGAAAATCTGACAAAGCCTGTTATTTTTACGGGTTCTCAGTTGCCCATAGGGATACTGAGAACAGATGGAAAAGAGAATATAATAACGAGTATTGAGATTGCTGCTGCCAAAGAATTTGATAAGGCTATAGTACCGGAAGTTTGTATATATTTTGAGAACAGATTATTCAGGGGAAACCGCACCACGAAAATTAATGCTGACAATTTTAATGCCTTTCAGTCTCCAAACTATCCTCCCCTGGCAAGGGTAGGTATTCAGATCAGATATAACTATGAGTCCATTCTGTTTCCAAGGGAACGACACAATTTCAGTATTAAAACCAGCGTCGACAACAGGGTCGCCGTTATAAAATTATTTCCGGGAATAAACAAAGAGGTGCTGGATTCAATGTTGGGTATAAAAGGATTAAGAGGGATCATCCTTGAAACATTTGGTTCGGGAAATGCACCTGCCGGAGAGTGGTTTGTGAATAGAATACGAAAGGCAGTGGATAATGGGATTATAGTGCTAGACGTTACCCAGTGTCATTCGGGAAGGGTTGAACTGGGCAGGTATGATACCAGCAGAAAGCTTTATGAAGCAGGGGTTATAAGCGGATATGATATTACTACTGAAGCTGCCACAACCAAATTAATGATTTTACTGGGACAGGAATATACCGTCGATGAGATTGAACTGCTTCTTAGTAGTTCTGTCAGAGGTGAAATAACAATAATCTAAGTAGCAATTAATGATTTTTTTTAGTATTTTGCGCCGCTGATTTTTACAGGAGAGATGGCCGAGTGGTCTAAGGCGCACGCCTGGAGAGCGTGTAACCGCCAAAAGCGGTTCGCGGGTTCGAATCCCGCTCTCTCCGCCATATCAAAAAAAAAATTAAAAGGAATGCATTTTTTTATCGGAAATCTGACATAAATAATTAATTTTGACAAATTTAAATTTTAAACATAACATATAAAGTAAAAAAGTAATAATTAACAGATTATAAAATTAAATGAGAATTAAACCATGAAAAAGTTATTTTTATTCTTAGCCGTCATTGGGATGCTGTTATCAGTAGCATCTTATGTTGCACATGCACAAGACGCAACTGATGATGTTGCAACTGAAGCACAGCAAGAGGAAAGCCAGGTTGCACAAGCCCCACCTGCACCTGAGGCACCTGCTGCGGTTGCTGAAAAAGAAGGCGGGTTAACTGTTTTACATAAAAGCCTTAAACAAAAATTTATTGAAGGGGGAGCATCTTTTATGGGCGCTGTTCTGCTGACATTAATTTTTGGATTAGCACTGGCATTTGAAAGAATTATTTATTTAAACCTGTCAACCACAAATACTGACAAGCTTCTCCAGCAGGTTGAAGATGCCCTGGAATCAGGGGGTGTAGAATCGGCAAAAGAGATTTGCCGTAATACCAGGGGGCCTGTTGCAAGTATTTTCTACCAGGGGCTGGACAGAATTGACCAGGGTATTGACATAGTAGAAAAATCGGTAATATCTTACGGAAGTGTCCAGATGGGGCTCCTGGAAAAAGGGTTGTCATGGATCCAGCTGTTTATAGCTATCGCTCCCATGCTTGGATTTATGGGTACCGTTATTGGAATGATCGATGCTTTCGACAAAATCCAGATTGCAGGTGACGTTTCTCCGGCTCTCGTGGCAGGAGGTATTAAAATCGCACTTATTACCACAGTATCAGGTCTTATCGTTGCCATTATCCTGCAGTTATTTTATAACTACCTCGTTGCAAAAATCGATGGTATTGTAAATAAAATGGAAGATGCTTCTATCTCCCTGATCGATATTCTGGTTAAACAAAATCTTAAAAAATAAATTATTATGTCTGTTTTCTATAGAATAGGGGCAATTCTACTCTACGTTATCTTTGGTATTTCCATTGTGGTAATGGCATTCTTTTATTTCAGTGAGAAAATGATCGATGAAGCTGCCTACAATGCCAAAAAGGCTAAGATAGAAGCTCCTGAAGAACATGCTTACAGGCCGCAAAGCCAGGCGGCTGCAGCAGATACCATGGCCGCTGACAGTTTGGTTGCTGACAGCTTGGTTGCTGACAGCATAGCTGCAGAAGTTGCTGATACCATCGCAGGGGATAGCATAATTACTGCTGTAGCACCCTCAACCCCTGTAACACCCAAAAGTGCTGATGTCAAACCCGTTAAATTTACATTTTTCGAAACACTGGTATATTATAAAACGGATATAGCTCTAACCTGGGCATATATACTTGTGGCTATAACCCTGATACTTGCACTTGTTTTCCCACTCATATTCATGTTCTCAAATGTAAAGAACATGATAAAAACACTGGGGCTGCTGGCAGGGGTAGCTGTAATGATAGCAATAGCTTACCTGCTCTCATCCGGCACACCAATTTTTATACCCGGTTTCGAAGGGACTGATAACTCAGACCCGGGTGTGTTAAAAATGGTTGATACAGGTATTTTTATTACATATTTCCTGCTGGGACTCGCTCTTGTGGCAATCCTGTATGCTGAAGTTGCAAAGATTTTTAAATAAAATTGAGTTTGTTTAGGTAATTACTTAACAACCTCTGTCAAAATAATATACTGATGGCAAAAAGAGATATTCCTGAAATAAATGCCGGCTCAATGGCTGACATTGCTTTTCTCCTGCTGATATTCTTCCTGGTAGCCACAACTATGGACATAGATACAGGCATAACACGCCTCCTGCCTCCAATGCCGGAAAAAGATCAGAAGGAAGAAGAAGTAAAAGTCAAGGAAAGGAATGTTCTGGTTGTTCTTATCAATAAAGACGACCAGCTCATGGTGGAAGGACAGATAATGGATCTGGGCAGGTTAAAGGAAACGACCCTGGAATTTTTCAGCAACCCTAATGACGATGAGCACCTTCCTGAAAAAGAACCGGAAATTATTGAATTCCCTCCCGGACAGTCAGCAAGATGGCCGGATGGCCTGGCTCAGATAAGAGTTTCCAAAGGAGTTGTTTCACTGCAAAACGACCGGTCCACCACCTATGGTAAATACCTGCAGGTTCAGAATGAACTGGTGGCCGCAGTAAATGAACTCAGAAACCAGTTTGCAATACAAAACTTTGGCCGCAGATATGACGATCTTAATCCTCTTAACAGTATTGATGAAGGAATTATAAGCGGTATCAACAAAGTGTATAAAATGAACATCTCTGAAGCTGAACCTAAAAATATTGGAGGAGTACGATAATGGCAAAATTTATTAAAAAGAAACCCACAGGAGTAAAAGCTATAAATACGGCCTCACTCCCTGATATTGTATTCATGCTGCTCTTCTTTTTCATGGTAACCACGGTTATGAGGGAAACAGAGGTGCAGGTCAGCGTTACTCTGCCCGCTGCTTCCCAGGTAAAAAAACTGGAAAAGAAATCCCTGGTAAGCTTTATCTATATCGGCCGCCCTGTAAGACACCTGCAGACATTGTACGGCATTGAACCAATTATCCAGTTAAATGATAAACTGATTAGTGAAGAAGGTATACCGTCTGAATCAATTAAAGACTTCATCCTTTTTGAAAGAGAAAAACTTGATGAGGCTGATAAAAACAAAATGACAGTTTCCCTCAGGATTGATCAGAATATTCCTATGGGAAAAGTTACAGATGTAAAACAGGCATTAAGGATGGCGAATGCCCTTAAGATTAATTACTCTGCAAAAAGACCTTATGATACTTTCTAACTTTGATGTAAGTGACGGGTGACGTGGATATGTGGTTGAGTGGTTGAGTGGTTGAGTGGATTAGAGAAGAATACTTGCCGGAAGAATTTATTCAATAGAATGATATTCTGCCGGCTTTATTTTTAATTTCATTTCCTGTAATAACTCCATTTCGGGTGAGAACTTTACTTTTTATTGGTATGGGAGGTTTTATCGGATCTGTTCTCAGATACACGATGGCTAGATACGTACAAGCGTCTGTTCTCTCTTCCTTCCCCTTTGGCACCCTCACCGTTAATGTTGCAGGTTGCCTGTTGTTAGGCATTATTTATGGCATACTCGAAAAAGGAACACTTATTTCCCCTGACCTGCGTCTGATGCTTACTGTGGGTGTCTGTGGCGGATTCACCACCTTTTCTACTTTCTCGGCAGAAAACTTTTTTCTTCTGAGAGACGGTCAGATCTTCTATTTTCTACTATACACTTTTTCAAGTGTCTTTTTTTGCCTTTTGGCTGTTTATTTGGGCTATGTTATTTCAAAATTGTTCTGAAATGAATACCGGAAATATTTCAAGATCATTAAGAATTTTTGTTAGTTCTACTGATAAAATTAATAACCAGCCTATCTATGAAACGCTGGTCTTTCTGGCAAAAAAACAAGATATGGCCGGAGCAACTGTTTTACGCGGTGTTATGGGCTATGGTGCGAGCAGTGTTGTTCACTCAATCAAGTTCTGGGAATATTCAGAAAAACTCCCTGTTATTGTTGAGATTATTGATACAAAGGACAAGATTGATAATTTCTTTGAAACTATCAAACCATTGCTTGAATCCATGGAGAAAGGGTGCATGGTGAGCGTGGAAGATATTGAAGTAATGATTTATAAACCTGGCGGAAATAAAGAGGCCACGACGTAGCAGGTGCCACGCCACCAAGCTCTCCCTCATTCTCACCACTCACTTCTCACCTCTCACCTTTCTTCTCCCCTAATCGCAAACTAAACAATATCCCCCAGAACGAAGTAAAAAGGGTGATAAAATAAAACACCAGACTTAAAGTAATGCTGGTATTCTGATCAAGATTCATAATGCCGGAACCAAAAAGGAATGTTATCTCTCTTAATCCTGCACCTCCTATGGTTACAGGCAGCATTGCCACTATGGAGGAAATAAGAAATAAGAAGAGATACTCTGTTTCATTTTCATGTACCCCCAGCCCTCTCAGTATAAAAAAAGCACACAATACCTGGAAGCATTGTACAGCCAGAGATAAGGCACTTACAGTAAAAACTATCTTCTTAAGATATGGAAAGAAAAGCCTGATAAATAAAAAGAAACATATAAGCGCTAAGGGAATAAGTGACCAGGAAAGAATCTTATTGTTAAAAGGATCAGGAAGCCTGATAAAGCCGGCCAGAATCATTGCCAGGCAAAATAACGCAAATACCCCGCTTAGTCTGTCAATCAACACTGCCCAGAATATTTTCCCCGCTTTTACATTTTGCACCCTGTTAAGAAGATAAATCTTATATCCGTCACCTCCTATTCCCCCGGGAAAAAAGAGATTATAAAACATGCCCAGCAAGTACAGCTTAAGATTATATAGTTCAGAAATAAAAATGCCCGTTGCCCTGAAAAAGTGATTTAACCGGAAGGCAGCGATTGTCTTGGAAAGAATAAAGATAAGAAGTGCGATAAACAATAAAAAGAAATTGGAGCTGGCCGCAATAAATAATACCTGCCTGATCTCAATTTTTGAGAAAACATATACCAGTGCAGCCAGTGAGATGATTATTTTAACAGCAGAGCCCGCTGCCTTACTTATCCTTAGCTGCAACATGAATTATGTTTTTTATACGGTAAGGAGTTTTATTCTGTGATTCATAATAGGTGCGCATAATGATATCAGCAAAGAGACCTATGGTTATAAGCTGAAAGCCTGCAATTACAAACAGCACGCCAAGGATCAGAAGAGGCTTTCCCCAGATATCATTACCCAGAATTTTTAAAATAAGCAGGTATATATTGATCAGTATCCCGGCTGACAGAATCAGTATCCCCGATGTACCAAAAAGATGCATGGGTTTTTGAAGGTACTTTTTAATAAAGATCATGAGGAAAAGATCCGCCATGACTTTAAAAGTTCTGTTCATGCCATATTTGGACCTGCCAAACTGTCGCGGGAAATGCTGAACTTCCACCTGGGTTATTGCCGCCCCCTCAAGGCTGGCCAAAACAGGTATAAAACGATGCAGCTCTCCATACAAGCCAAGGTCCTTGGCAAGATCACTCCGGAATAATTTCAGGGTGCAGCCGTAATCTTTGATCTTTACCCTTGTGGTTTTCCTGATAATGACATTAGCCAATAAACTGGGTATCTTTCTGAATATCATTCCATCCTTCCTGTTCTTCCTGTATCCTGCCACCAGATCCCAGCCTTCTTTCTCTGCCTTTTCAAGCATCATCGGGATATCTGCAGGATCATTCTGCAGATCGCCGTCGAGCAATACGATGAATTCCCCTTTTGCATGACTTATCCCTGCTGCCAGTGCAGAACTCTGGCCGTAATTTTTTTTCAGGCTGATTAAGGTGAGGGCAGGATTATCGCATGATAATATCTCATCAACGGTTTTATCCGTTGACCCGTCATCCACATAAATAATTTCATGATCGATTTGCCGGAGGCTGACAGTAATTTTTTCAACAAGAGGCTCAATATTTCCCTCTTCGTTATAAACACATACAACTACAGATATTTTTGTCATTCAGGAATTTAATATAACAGGAATATAAGTGTGATAAATTGTGTCCCCAAAAGTGTAAATATAGTAATTATAATACATAACGAACTATTACTTAGGGGGTCAACGAAATTTTTTGCAAAAATTCCGTGAAAGATACTGCATCCTTAATTTTCAGAACATTTGACGGAAGTTTCTTCTCCCCGATTCCCCCTTCAAAAACGGATAAGATAATCTTTTTGCTTTTAAACGTTGCAGACAACCTTTTTATGTATTCATATATATCCTGATCTCCTGAATTTGAGCTAATTGTAGTGACAAGAAAATCAAATGGGCGGATACTTAATGTGGCTTGCAGATTGGAAAAAGGTACAGACTGGCCCAGATAGATCACCTTGTGGCCCTTCTTCTTTATCAGGTAATGATAAAACAGCAATCCGATTTCATGCCACTCCCCTTCCGGTAAGAACAGCAGAAATTGTTTTGACCCCGCATTGTATGTTTCAACAATACCATCAATAGCCAGTATCAGCTTCTGCCTTACAAGGCAGGTAATAAAATGCTCCTGGGCAGGAGTTATGGCCCCAGTTTGCCAGAGGATGCCAATTTTTTTAAGAAAGGGGTAAACAATATTGAGAATGGTTTGCTCAAATCCTGACTGCAAAATAGACGTATTTAAAACTTTCTCAAAACGCGGTTCATCCAGGCCGGTTGTGGCAATGATAAGGTTGTCAATCTGTGTGCCCGAATCAAGCTGACTATTAGTAATATCAGCGACCTTCTGAGATATTTCCTCCTCACTCAGTAAGGCTATGCGCGATATTTTATATCCGTTTTTATTAAGAAAGGAAATATTCAATATTCTCTTTAAATCCTCATTTGTATAAAACCGGATGTTGGTTTGTGTACGGCACGGTTTTAAAAGATCAAACCTCTTCTCCCAGATCCTTAAGGTATGGGCCTTAATGCCTGATAGTTTTTCGAGATCTTTTATGGAGTAATGTGCCATGGGGGAGTGGTTATGTGGTTATGTGGTTGAGTAATTGAGTAATTGAGTAATTGAGTAATCGAGTAATTGGATAATCGAGTAATTGAGTAATTGGATAATCGAGTAATTGAGTAATTGAGTAATTGAGTAATTGAGTAATTGGGTAATTGATAAACTGCATTATTCAATTTTTATTAATTTGTTATAAAATATGGTTTTTACCGATTATAATATTTAACCGGATTCAGTTCATAAACAAATATCAGGTAAAAAAGTTTATTTGTATGTATCATCAGTGGTCAGTAAACAGTTGTCAGTAGAACAGGGGAGTGTTCACTTAACTGGGGAGTGTTCACTTAACTGTGTCAGTATGTCGGTTCGCAACCACGTAATCACTTAATCACTTCGTCCCCTTTGTCCCCTTCGTCCCCTTTGTCCCCTTCGTCCCCTTTGTCCCCTTTGTCCCCTTTGTCCCCTTCGTCCCCTTTGTCCCCTTTGTCCCCTTTGTCCCCTTTGTCCCCTTAGTCCCCTTCGTCCCCTTCGTCCCCTTTGTCCCTTTTGTCCCTTACAACCATTACCCCGTCCATAAAGGGCATCATGAGATTATCCACTTCCCTGTCTTCCTGCACCATCTTATTAAAGGCCAGAATGCCTCTCGTGGATTTATCCGGGTTGGTTGTGGTAACGATGACCTTCCCGTCCCATAGCACATTGTCGGCAATTATGTAGCCCCCTTTTTTCAGAAGCTTCCTGGATAATACGTAATAATCGGGATACTGCTCCTTCTCAGCGTCGATATAGATAAGATCAAAGGTTTCTTTTAATCCGGTGAGGATTTTCAGAGCATCTCCGTTTACAAGTTCAATTTTATCGGATAAGCCTGCCTTCCGGAAAAAGCTAAGGCTTATCTCTCTCAGTTCATCGTTCACCTCTATCGTTATCAGCTTACCGTCCGGTCTTAATCCCCTGGCAAGGCAAATTGCCGAATAGCCGGTGTAGGTGCCTATCTCGAGAATCCTTTCCGGTTTAAGCATACGGCTTATCAATTCAAGGAATTTCCCGTGAACCGGACCGGCGATCATCCTGGGGTTTACGGCGTTATTGAAAGTATAGCGGTATAATTCAGCCAGTACTTCATCAGGCGGGGAACAGTGTTCCTCAATATATTGCCGGAGTTTATTATCGGGATCAAAGAGTTCCATCATGAATAACTTAAAACAGATAACCGGTCGGGAAGAAAAACTTCGTTTGTGATTTCCAGAATATCTGAGACCTTCACGGCATCAATCTTTTTTCGTATTTCATTCAGATCGTCAAATTTATTAAAAAGCAGGATGCTTTTACCCATGGAAAGCATAAGGTGTTCCCTGCTCTCAGAGTTAATGGCCAGATGTCCGAGCACCTGTTTTTTTGCTTTACTCAGCTGGAGGGTGCCTAGGCTGTTCTTTCTCAGTTTCTCCAGTTCTTTATATACCAGGTGTAAGCTTTTTTCATATTTGTCCTTATCGCAACCGAAATAAACAGTTAAAAGACCGGTATCGGAATAGGGAATATAATGTGATTCCACGTTATAGGAAAACCCGTTCTTTTCGCGCAGGCTCATATTCAACCTGCTGTTCATTCCCGGTCCCCCGAGGATGTTATTGACAAGGTGGAGTGCCGTTCTCCTGTTATCATGGTAATTATAACCTATATTCCCAATGATACAATGAACGTGATGGGTTTTCCGGTGGATGATCTTTTTCTCAGGCACATAGTGATCCGGGGAAACCCTTATCCTTTTTCTCGGCTTTTCAGGCAGGGAATTAAAATACCTGGAAGTCAGTTTGACTAATTTATCAAAATGGATATCCCCCACCGAGCAGATGATCATTTCAGGAGTGTAGTAATTGTCGATCAGAAAGTTAATAATATCCGTTCTGGTAAACTTCTTCAGGCTCTTTTTCGTGCCAAGGATGCTTTTTCCCAGGGGATTCCCTTTAAAAACCATCTCTTCGAATTCATCAAAGATAAGTTCGGAGGGAGTATCGTTATATGACATGATCTCATCAATGATCACATTCTTTTCCCGCTGTACTTCCTTTTCAGGGAATACGGGGTTGAAGGTGATGTCGTATATGAGTTCGATAGCCCGCTGATAGTCCTGTTTAAGGAAGGCAGCATATACGCAGGTTTCTTCCCTGTTGGTATAGGCGTTTATTTCACCTCCCACATCATCAAGGCGTGAGAGGATATGCCAGGCTTTTCTCTTTTTCGTGCCTTTAAAGATAAGGTGTTCGATAAAGTGTGCCATTCCGTGTTCATGATCCGTTTCATCCCTTGAGCCGGTCTGGATAATGATCCCGAGGTGTGCCACGGGTGATTTGTCGGGCTTATGGACCAGCCTGATGCCGTTATCGAAAGTATGAAGAAAGTATTCCATGGTTGAAAATTACACAAAGATAATTAAAATCTGCAGGGGTATAGTTATGTCTTTACCCGGATAGTGACAAGTGACGTGTGACAAGGTAAAGGAATCACGGGATCAAGAGATTAAGGGATCGATGGGATCAAGGGATCACGGGATCAAGGGATCAAGGGATCAAAGGATCAAGGGAGAGCGATGGGCGTAAAGAAAACGCAATGGAATAGCTGCGCCTTTGCGTCTTTGCGCTTTTTTTCATATTTTTATTTTGGGGAAAGCAATTTTTGTCTAAATTTGCAGCACTTAAAAAAAAACGGAGGGTACCATAGCTCAGATGGTAGAGCACAGGACTGAAAATCCTGGTGTCCCTGGTTCGATTCCAGGTGGTACCACGACATCAAATCGCAGGCCCTTGTAGATCAATGATTTGCGGGGGTTTTTTGTTTATTTGTTGATGAGGGGGGTGATGGATTTTTGGGGGTTCTGAGAATCAAGGAATACGAAAATTAAGAGGTGTGTATTTTGTAATTTTTCAGTTTTTATCAATAATGTATTGAAATCCTGATCTGGTTTGATAAATTGCTCAAATAATTTAACAATATCAATCCAATAGTATTTTTTCCATTTTTTTGACTTTAATCCATAGTAAAAATTAAAGCCATCAACATAAATGTTTACTCGTTTCTTCATAATAAAAAAAGCTCTCTTGCGAGAGCTGGGTCCAACGATTTCTCACGTTGGAGGGGTAGAATGATACAAAAGTAATATTTTTATAATTAAAATCAAAGAATGTAGTTTTTTTTGATAGAGATTTTACAAGGAAAAATTACATATGTGGCATTTCTAACTATTTAAATAATGCATCAGATCATACTTTATTCCCTGAAAATCGTCAAACAGTTTTTGTCAGGAAATCCCAACTGAGGGAAAATATTCGAATTTATAATGTTTATTCAGCTTTCCACAGAAATTTAAGGAATGAATTAAGAATTTGCAGATTCATTATATTCTTATCCTCCTAAAAGATTTGGATAGCGAAGAATAGTAGCGGATATAAACATGTAGGTGCAAAGGGTATACAAGCCTGAATTACCAAGTGAATTACTTTTTTTGTACCTTTGAAAAAAGTCAAATTATGACAGTCTCTGATCTGAAACTTAAAATCTTCCGACAAATCGACTCACTTGAGAGGAATCGATTAGAAGAATTATATGGAGTCTTATTAAACTTCATCAATGAGAAAAAGGACATTGGTGATTGGGAAAGATTGACAGATGAACAGAAACAAGGCATTTTTGATGCGATTGAGGAAATTGAGTTAGGGAAAGGTATTCCCAACGAAAAAGTTATGTCCAAAATTCGCAAGAAATATTCACATGCCTAAGCAAATTATTTGGTCTCCATTATCTGAAAACGATTTTTTAGCGTTCTAATCAACCCCTGCACCTAACCACTAAATACACCTGTCATTCCGAGCGCCAGCAAGGAATCTCCTCTTAATTACATTAATGCTAATAAAAGATCATTTAACTGCCTCCTCCACAATTTTTATTTCTTCCTCTGTCAATTCATATAGCTTATAAATCATTTGATCTATCTGTTTTTCGAGATGAGATATATCTTTCCCTTCCTTTTTATGAGCCAATATTTGAGTAACTCTTTCCTTAAAAGGCAGTTCTTGATCCTCAGTAATTTGCTTTACAGGAATTTTTTCAAAGAACACTTTACTAAGTTCTCTTGTGCCTCCTAATAATTCAGGAAAGTTTTCTCTAAAACAAAATTTAAATAGTAAAGCCGTAACTGCATAATAACATGCATAATAGAGCCTGTTTATGGCAGTATTCCATAATTTGTTTTCTATATGCAGATTCACCTCTTTAAATGTTTCACGTGCTCTTGCAATTCTGTAACTTACTAACTCCTTTTTGTCATCCTTATTCATAGCGCTTTCCCTTCTTTAGCAATGTTTTCATAGAATGGTGTTTTTCTGTGTTTTGTTTCCCAATCCTTTTTTGTGAAAACCAGAGGACTTATAATTGTTCCGGTATCAAATTCAATTTCATAAAGAGGATATTTAATCCTTTTTTGATCTGTTCTTGATATCTTTTCTTTATCAACAATCACCAGCAAGTCCAAATCGGAATCATCCCGATAATCTCCACGTGCATAAGAGCCAAACAATATCAGAGTAGATTTGGGCTCTGTTTGCCTGACAGAGGATTTAATTAATTGTATTATATGGTTTTTATCTGTCATATATATAAAAGTGTAGTTCATTCAAAATTAAACAATTTGGATGAGATTCTCAAAAATGCATCTGGAGAAGAAACGAGGTGTAAGATATAATAAAAAAGCTCTCTTGTGAGAGCCGGGGCCAACGATTTCTCAGTATTATTAACAATGAAAGGGAAAGCATGTGAGAGGCGTGCTTCGGCTGGCGGAGCCTTCTACCCGATCAGCACACGTATTTATTTTATGGGTTCATATTTAAAATTCTTAAACCTTACTATTCCGTCTCCCATTGATACCAAACCTACCCGTAAACTTAAAAAGTCACTTAATACATTATGATGATAGGCAGATACTTCAACAGAATTTTCTATTTTTATCCAGTCTGTACCATTGTTACTGTAATACATATCAACTGTATTATTAATATTTCTAAGTTTAAGGTGAACATGATTGTTTATTACGTCTTTCTCAGTCGGGAATTGCCAACCTCCTATATTTGCCAGGATGTTTTTATTGTCTGCCAGTATTCCTGAATATTTCCTATGACTGTAATAAAGCACCAATCCGCCAACAGCATCACCTTCTATCTCAAGTTCTACCTGAGCCTTATAGGAATGGTCATATGGTATGCAAAGAAGTGGAGAACTCTCAGCCACAGACGTACCCTTAGCTTTAATTACAATACTATTGTTTGTCAGATTAAAACGACTGGTATCGTACTCACCGAAAAATTTCCAATAAGGTTTTAAGGTGTTGCCCTCAAAATTATCGTTTAACGAAAACACATTGTCAACGAGTGTTTTTGACAGTTTTTTAATTGGCTCATCTATTTTTAAATTGTCAGGCATTTTAAACCATCCGTCATTTGTCCATTCAACGGGTGCAAGTAATGTCTGACGTCCCATGTTATAATGGCCATTTTCGTATCCATGAAATATCATCCACCATTTATTGGAGGTATCTTCAAAAATTGTGGCATGACCAACTGACCACCATTTATCTGAACTACTTTGTGCCCGAATAATCGGATTAAACGGAGAATTTTCCCAGGGCCCAAAAGGTGATCTTGAACGGGCGGAGATCACCATATGTCCGGTTGCAGGGCCAGCCGTTCCTCCTTCTGCTACAGTAATGTAATAGAAATCACCACGTTTAAATAGTTTTGGCCCTTCCAGGCAAAAGCATTCAATTGTCCAATCTCCCGGAATTGGCCAACCACTATAAGAATGTTGAAAATTACCTGTTACTGATAAACCATCATCGGATAGGGGTACGTAACCTCCGTTACTGAAATACAAATATCGGTTACCCTTGTCATCGACAACATGACCCGGGTCAATATTACCGACTTTTAAATTAATGGGGTCGCTCCATGGTCCGCCAATAGAATCTGAAACCACAACATAATTGGTGTTGCCAGCTGGAAAATAAATGTAGTATTTGTTATTGTATTTTACTAATTCAGGAGCCCAAACCGAACCTACATATTTGGTCAATGCACTCGTAACAGGATTCCAATTAATTAAATCTTTTGAATGCCAAATGGTTAATCCGGGATAATATTCAAACGAAGAATGCACAACATAATAATCGTTGCCATCAACCAGAAGACTTGGGTCCGGGTAATCGCCTGTAAAAATTGGATTACTAAAAAAATCAGACCCCATTTTATTGGCTTTGAATTGATTTTGTGCATTTGCCCAAAAAGTCAATGGGTAAAGCAATATAATTATTAAAAATTTCTTCATATATCAATTGATTTAGAAAGTTTAAATGCAAATCTAATGAATTTAATCTTTGTGTTTATCCCATTGTGACTAGTTATAAAATGGCCTGATTTCCAAGCCTTGAACAGAAACTTTATCTTTCACTCCAACAAAAGGTACACCTCCATTTGAATATAAAAATCCACAAATAGCTTGAGCAATTTTATATTTTAAATCTTATTATAGATAATCTTTACCGACAGAGTATCCAATATATGCTATAAAAACAATTATTAATATTCCAGCTTCCCACCGGTCAAGTTTTTTCTTTTTGCCGGTAAACATAGCAACAAACAAAAACGCTGTTCCACACAAAAGAAGATATATTTCAAGATTAAAAGCCCGGTTATATTCAATTGGGTTGACAAGGGCGCTCAATGCAAGGATAAGTAAGATATTGAATATATTTGACCCGATGATATTCCCGACAGCAATATCGCTGTTTTTCTTCATCGCCGCAACTACAGATGTGGCCAGTTCAGGTAAAGAAGTGCCCGCTGCAATAATTGTTAATCCTATTATTTTTTCACTAATCCCCAGACTTGTCGCAATATCAACAGCATTATTGACAACCAATTTTCCACTCAGCACCAATCCGGCTAATCCGATAATGATCAGTCCCCATATTTTAAAATTTGACAATTGTTTAGTTACTGTATCAGATTTCTGAACATCCTTTTTCATCTGCCGGTAAATGTAAAACAGGAAAAAAACAAACATCACCAGTAATAGTAACCCGTCTAACCGGGAAAGAATATTATTCTGACAAAAGAAACTATTCGAAAGGATAAATACGGTCAATACTGCAATCAGGGAGAGCGGTATCTCCTTCCAGACAGTGCCGGTTTGAACATGCAATGGTATAATCAGGCCGGCTATCCCTAAAATCAGGAACAGGTTAAAATTATTGCTGCCGATAATGTTACCATATACGATATCGGGGTGATCATTAAAAGATGCTATTACGTTTACCACCAACTCAGGAGAGGAAGTGCCAAATGCCACTATGGTCAATCCAATGACTATGTCTGAGATATTATGTTTCCTGGCAAGGGCGGAAGCCCCATTAACTAACCAGTCAGCGCTTTTGATCAGTAGAGCAAATCCGGATATCAATAGCAAAACAGGTACTAACATAGTGATTATGTATTTTCAGATAAAATTATCTTCAGGTTCTGGCTTATCGGTAGTTTACAATCTCTTTTGATAGCCTGGCTTATGATTTCTCATATTGTAGGGAGTAGAATAAGTCCAATATCTTTAAAAATTTCATAATACACTACTTTATAGCCATTTTCTTTTTTTAAAGTAACGCATCATCCCTATAAAGATCAAAACCATTATCCCCCAAACAACAAAATACGCATATTTATAGTGGAGCTCTGGCATATTTTCAAAGTTCATTCCATAAACCCCGGCAAGAAAAGTAAGCGGAATAAAAATGGAGGCCATAATGGTCAACACTTTCATTATTTCATTCATTTTGTTTGAAACGCTGTTCATATACAAATCCAACAAACCCGAGGCCATATCCCGAAATATTTCAATAGTATCAATCACCTGGATGGCATGGTCGTATAAATCTCTTATAAAAACTTTGATATCGTTTCTTATTATGGGATCTTCAATATTTCCAAAACGGCTTATAACTTCTCTGAGTGGATATACTGAACGTCTTAAATTTAGTATTTCTCTGCGAAGTTTATGTAGTTTATTTAATGTAGTTTTATCCGGAGAATCCAATAATGCGGTTTCAATATCATCCAGTTTTTCTCCAAAAATTTCCAGGATCAGAAAGTAGTGATCCACTACTGCATCTAATAGAGCATATAACAGATAATCTGACCCCTGCTTTCTGACAAACCCCTTTGCGTCCCTGATTCGTTTTCTTACAATTTCAAACACATCCCCTCTCCTTTCCTGAAACGTAATGAGCACATTGCCTTTTAGTAAAAAAGTTAATTGCTCGTCCTCAACAGTTTCATCTGAGGGATTTAACATAAACATCTTTAAAACAACATGGAGATAATTGGAATGTTCCTCTATTTTCGGACGTTGCCCAACACTTAAAATATCTTCCATTGTAAGTTTGTGAATACCCAGAAATGTACAAACTTCTTCTATAGTTTTTTCATCGTGGAGCCCGTCAATATTAACCCAGGTGTTTTCTTTGGAATACTCTAACAGCTTAATTAGTTCAGAAACATTTGTAATATCTTTCTCCTCGTACTTACTCTCTGAATAATGTATCCAGGAAATGTCTATTTGAGGCATTTTTTGTATACCGGTGAAAACCAGTGAGCCGGGAGCCAGTCCTACTTTTAATTTTCGTTTTTGTTTTTTCGGTGCCATGAAATTTATATTAACCTCGCAAAGTAACACTTTTCCAGGAAAAATATAAGTCCGGTCATGAATATTGTTTTCAGGCCAATCTTGTCGGCATTGTGATCAGGTAACGTTATTCACTATCGTTACTTTTTTTGTATTGAATTATTTATGAATTCAACTTTTCATCTATTTCATTCTTTACCTGTTTTACTTTCTTTGTAAATACTTTAGAGGTTAAAACACCGGCAATAAAAACGACGACAATAATTATTACCAATGGCATTTTAAAGCCAAAAAATAAAAATTTTACCATTACGCTTTCCGTGTTCTGAACGATAAATATTATCAGCAATACCAGCAGGATAATGTAAAGCACCTCTTTTGGTGTCAGGTTGATTTTGTCAAATAACTTTTTCATAGCTAATTTTTTTAAGTTGTTTCTATTCTCATGTTATTTCGGATTACCCGCTTTGAGTGTATAATCACTTTTTTTAATCACATATGTATCAGGTTCAGCACAATTTACAAAAAAATATAATACTATTTAATCTAATAAGGGGAATAATTGGATTTGCAGTACACGCATGAAATATTAGAGATTCTCTGTAAAAGGTATATCTTTGTAATTATGAAACCTCCATGATTGCGGCAAACGCAACTTAGCGAAGCGATCTCACGAACGAAGTGAGTAAACCGCATGAACAAAAACATGGAGGTTCCATCCGACCATTGAAAATTAAATTTTGTACGGATGAAACCCCCATGCACTATCGCACACAACAAGGACATGAACAAACATGGGGGTTCCATGCCCATTTGTCCATTGAGAAATAGAACTTATTGATTTTTAATAACATAATTAGTATTTGTACGCATGAAATTTGCATATATCGGAACGTATCCTCCAAGGGAATGCGGTATTGGAACCTTTACCATGAACCTCTATAATTCAATGGTAATGAATAAGGAGACAATAAATGATTCAATGGAAGGATTCATTGTAGCCCTGAACGATATTGAACAAACCTATGATTATCCTGAAGAAGTAAAACTGACCATCAGGCAGGAACATCAACGTGATTATCTGGAAGCAGTGAAATTTGTTAACCTCAGCGGTGCAGACATTTGTATACTTGAGCATGAATTTGGAATATTTGGCGGGCAAAATGGTATATACATCCTTCCTTTCCTGCACCGGCTTGAAATTCCACTGATAGTAACCCTTCACACTATAGTAAAATCGCCTTCCTACAACGAAAAGGCGGTATTGCAGGAAATATGTAAAATGGCTCATAAAGTAGTTGTGATGAGTCATAAAGCAATTAAGTTTCTTACATCCATATATAATGTGGATGAAAGTAAAATTGAATATATTGAACATGGAGTCCCTGACATTCAGTTTAACCAGCACCAATCGAAAAAGGAATTCAACCTCGAAAATAAAAAGTTCCTGCTTACTTTTGGCTTTATTAGCCGGAATAAAGGGATTGAGACAGTAATAAAAGCATTGCCAAAAGTTATTGAAAAACATCCCGAGGTTTTATATCTGGTGTTGGGTAAAACTCATCCGAATGTTCTCCGACATTCCGGAGAAGAATATCGTATTTATCTGCAACGTCTGGTTAAAAATCTCAAACTGGAAAACCATGTATTTTTCCTGAATGAGTTTGTTAATCAAAAAGAATTGTTCAAATATTTATCTGCATCTGATATTTATATTACCCCTTATCTGAATGAAGCCCAGATTACCAGTGGTACGCTTTCGTATGCAACAGGAGTAGGATCGGCTGTTATTTCAACACCATACTGGCATGCCTCAGAATTATTGGCTGATGGCAGAGGAAGACTCTTTAACTTTAATGATTCGGATGAACTTTCAACAATCCTGACAGATTTGCTGGATAATCCTGAAGTTTTGAAAGATCTGCGAAAAAAAGCATATGATTATGGCAGAACCATTACATGGCCCAGATCAG
Source organism: uncultured Bacteroidaceae bacterium (assembly GCA_964454295.1). Taxonomy (GTDB): domain Bacteria; phylum Bacteroidota; class Bacteroidia; order Bacteroidales; genus CAYVTV01. The sequence continues at coordinate 4,086 of CAYVTV010000009.1, read as the reverse complement.
GAGTTAAATATGTTGCACTTGCAAAAAAAATTCTTGCTTCCAAACCGAATGTTGTGGTGGAAAAAGAAGTCACTATTGATCCGCTAATTCTTCCCCCATTTTCACTTGCTCACATAAAACGATTAACTGACGATACGGGGATCATCCAACATGCAAAATTCGGTATCCCAAATCTGAAAGAAGGATACTGTCTGGATGATAATGCAAGGGCTTTACTTATGGTGCTGATGGCATACCGTCAAAAAAAGGATACAACCGCTCTTGATTTAGCTCCCATATACCTGAGCTATATTCATTATATGCAAAACAAAAACGGGACATTCAGGAATTTCCTTAGCTTCAGCAGGAGCTTTCTGGATGAGACGGGTTCGGAAGATTCTTTTGGGAGAACCATCTGGGCACTCGGGTATCTGCTTGGCAATGCTCCTAACGATGCATATTACCAAACCGGAAAATTAGTTTTTTTTGATGCATCTCCAAACTTTGAGAAAATTCAGTCTATCAGAGGTATTGCCAATTCAATGGTAGGTGTCAGTCATTACCTCAGGAGTAATCCTGCTGATGATTCAATGACCGAAAGATTAAGAAATCTTGCCGGTAAGTTAATCTCACAATATAACGAGAACAGTACTCATGACTGGAAATGGTTTGAACCATTGCTGGCATATGATAACGGGATATTACCCCTCGCACTTTTGCATGCTGCAGAAATACTCAACGATGATAAAATAACTGAGGTTGCGCTGGAAACAATGAACTTCCTGACAGGAATCACCCTTAAGGAAGGTTATTTATCAATCATTGGTAATGAAAAATGGTATAAAAAAGAAGGTGAACGTTCCATGTTCGCCCAACAACCTGTGGATGCCCTCGCGATGATTTTAATGTATCATCAGGCTTTTCATCTAACTAAAGATAAAGATTATCTTACTAAGTTATTTGCCTGCTTTATGTGGTTCCTTGGAGAAAATGATCTCAGGATGAGTTTGTTCGATTTTGAAACTAAAGGCTGCTGTGATGGCTTTGAAAAATATGGAGTAAATCGAAACCAGGGCGCTGAAAGTTCACTGGCCTACCTGATCTCTCACCTGACAGTTCTTCAGGCATTTGAAGAATTTGAGAAGAAGATTTAAATTCTAAATTATGCTGATAAAAAGATATCATAATAATCCCATCCTTACAAAAGATGATGTGCCTTATCCTGTTGCTACCGTGCATAATGCAGGTGTTGTAAAATTCAACGACAGGTATATTATGATTTTCCGGTCACATATACTAAACGGAAGAAGTATACTGGGCAAAGCAGAAAGTGATAACGGGTTTAATTTTAAAGTAGATAAAGAACCTTTCATGATTCCTGCCACTGAAGGAATATTCAAAGAATATGAAGAATACGGTGTGGAAGACCCCCGGATTATTTTCCTTGATGGCGAATATCTGATAACTTACAGTGCTTATTCCCGACATGGAGTACGTGTAGGTCTTGCAAAAACCAAAGATTTCAAAACCGTTGAAAGGATTTCTCTTATCACTGAAGCCGATTACCGCAATGTGGTAATCTTTCCTGAAAAGTTTAACGGTTTATACGCACGTCTCGACCGTCCTCATTCTGATATTTCACCCTGGTCAGTCTGGATTTCCTATTCTCCTGATCTGAAGTATTGGGGTGATTCTAAATTAATTATGAAGCCTCTTCAGTATCATTGGGATGAAATGAAGATAGGCCCCGGGGCACCTCCAATCAAAACTTCACGCGGCTGGTTAAGCATTTATCACGGCGTATTTCCTACCATGGACGGATGCGTTTACAGATTAGGTGTTGCATTGCATAATTCTGAAGATCCTTCCCAAATAATTGCCGTTGGTGATGAATGGATATTACAACCGGAAGAAGAATATGAAATAACCGGTTATGTGCATAATGTAGTATTCACCTGCGGGGCTGTTCCCGAGGAAGACGGTAGTGTTAAAATATACTGGGGTGGTGCCGACAAGGTAATGTGTGTGGGCACAGCCAATATTGAAGAGCTTGTTGATCATTGTTTAAATAAGCCGAGGAAGGCTTTGTAGTTGAAAGTTGGAAAGTTGAAAGTTATAAAGTTGAAAGTTGGAAAGTTGGAAAGTTATAAAGTTGAAAGTTATAAAGTTGAAAGTTATAAAGTTGAAAGTTATAAAGTTGGAAGTTGGAAGTTGGAAGTTGGAAAGTTACAAAAGTTGACATGTAATGAAGATGAAAATTGAATGCTTTGAAGATATTTTATCTTGGCAAAAATCAAGAGAGTTATGTATTTTGATATACAAAATATTTGAAAGCAGCAAGGACTTTAGTTTTCGTAATCAGATAGAAAAAGCGTCTGTTTCAATCATGAATAATATTGCAGAAGGGTATGAGCGTCAAACAAATAATGAATTCAGGCAATTTTTATATATTGCAAAGGGTTCATGTGGAGAGGTTCGATCAATGCTTTATATCGCAAAAGATGTGGAAAAAATCTCAGATATTGATTTTATTAAACTACAAGCTATGACAATAGAAATTTCAAAATTATTATCAGGCCTTATAAAAGCTCTATAAACATTCCACTTTACAAACATTCCACTTTACAAACTTTCCACTTTATAAACTTTCAACTTTATAACTTTCAACTTTACAAACTTTCCACTTTATGAACTTTCAACTTTACAAACTTTCCACTTTACAAACTTTCCACTTTACAAACTTTCCACTTTACAAACTTTCCACTTTAC
>CAYVTV010000009.1:0-1238 GCA_964454295.1 uncultured Bacteroidaceae bacterium | reverse complement strand
AAACTTTCCACTTTATAAACTTTCAACTTTATGAACTCTCCCCTTCACAAACCTAAAATAGCCATATTATCACCCATTGCATGGCGGACCCCTCCACGAAAGTATGGTCCATGGGAACAGGTAGCTTCAAATATAACAGAAGGCCTGATTGAAAAAGGAATTGATGTAACCTTATTTGCAACAGGAGATTCAATAACAAAAGGCAAACTGGAATATATATGTGAGCGTCCTTACTCGGAAGATACCGGACTTGATCCTAAAGTTTGGGAGTGCCTGCATATAAGCCATTTAATGGAGCAGGCAGATAAATTCGATTTGATTCACAATAATTTTGATTTTCTCCCGCTAACTTATTCCCGTTTGATTAGAACGCCTATGTTAACTACTATTCATGGGTTTTCGTCTCAAAAGATTCTTTCAGTTTATAAGAAATATAACAACTGCACCACCTATGTTTCTATCAGTAATGCTGACCGAAGCCCGGAGCTTGATTATGCAGCAACAGTATACAATGGTATCAACACCGATGAATTTACATTCTGTGCTGAACCAAAAAATTATCTGCTTTTTTTCGGCAGGATCCACCCCGAAAAGGGTGCTTCTGAATCAATTCAGATAGCAAAACAATCCGGAAGAAAACTAATTATTTCCGGTTTAATTCAGGATAAGGAATATTTTGAAAGCAGGATTAAACCATATATTAATGATGATGACATTGTATATATTGGTAATTCGGGACCAAAAGAAAGGGATAAACTTATGGGTGAAGCATTTGCGCTTTTACATCCTATTAGTTTTGAGGAACCTTTTGGATTAAGCGTAGTAGAATCAATGCTTTGCGGAACACCCGTTATCGCGTTTAACAAAGGTGCTATGCAGGAATTAATCCTTGACGGAAAAACCGGTTTTTTGGTTAATAATGTCAGGTCAGCTGTGGAAGCGGTAAATAATATAAAATCTATAAACAGAACATATTGCAGGGAGTATGCAGCTTCAAAATTCAGTCGTCAAAAGATGGTAGAAGGTTATCTGGAGGTGTACAGGAAGATTTTAGAAAGGGAAAAGTAGCAGGGGGAGTAGCAGGGGGAGTAGCAGTTGCATTAGCAGTTGCAGTGGCAGTAGCAGTTGCAGTGGCAGTAGCAGTGGCAGGGGAAGGGGGCAATAGCAGTGGCAGGGGCAGTAGCAGTAGCAGTAGCAGTGGCAGGGGCAGGGGCAGGGGAAGGGGGCAGTAGCAGTGG
>CAYVTV010000008.1:0-37992 GCA_964454295.1 uncultured Bacteroidaceae bacterium | reverse complement strand
ATAAGTATGTGGACAATAAATATGGCGCTGTCCGTTCCAAAAACATGGTAGACTGGGAAGATGTTTCCGATCTCGTTTCGTTTCCGGAAGGAACACGACACGGTACTGTTCTGAAAGTTGAGCGTTCTGTTCTTGAAGGTTTGTTCAAAATCGCTGCCGGTAGTGATTCTCAAAAAGAAAATAATAACCGATCCGCAAAAGATCCTTAGAAAGATATTTCAGGTTGTTTTAAGGGAGTCACAGACTTTAATACATGTAAATTTTTTTAATCGCTTAAATATGAATAAATTACTGTTATTTGTTTTACTTATTTTCGGTTGCAGCAGAGTAGATGTTACCACTTATGTTGATCCGAATATTGGAGGTGTTGCTCCTTTGCTGACTACCAAACCTCCTGCCGTGCATCGTCCCCATAGCATGATAAGGGTATTTCCGGTTACAAAGCCGGGACTCAGTGATCGTTATCTTTCTGACAAAATTTATGGTTTTGCTGTTAATATGCCTGCTTACAGAAGAGGTCATGTTACTGAACTCATGCCTGTTCCCGGAGATTTCAAGACCGGAAAAACAGAGAATGCTTCTCTTTATGATCATGACCACGAAGTGGTTCATCCCTGGTACCACCGCGTATGGCTCGAGGATCACGAAATAATCGCAGACTGGACAACTACGGAGAGGGCAGTTATATACAGGTTCGATTCACAGAGAGATACTGTAATAAATATAGTTTTCCGTTCAGGTAGAAATGCGTCCTTCTGTTTTCAGGACTCTGTTACCTTAACAGGATGGGAAGAATTTCAGGGCAGCAGGCAATATTTTTATGCGGTTTTTTCAATACCCTTTAATAAATCAGGAATGTTTGCGGGGGATAGTATTTTTGAAGGGAAAATATTAATTGATGGTGCAGGTTCAGGCGCATGGGCTGGTTTCACTCACCTGAAAGATCCATTGGAAGTACGTATCGGAATATCTTTTATTAATGAAAATCAGGCTGGAAATAACCTGACCATAGAAATGGAAGAGAAATCTTTTAAACAGACAGTCCGCGAAAGTCGTAAAATATGGGGAAAAGCCCTGAATAAAATTGCAGTGAAAGGGGGAACCAGGGCACAGAAGAGGATTTTTTATACTTCTCTTTACAGGGTTTATGAAAGAATGGTTGATATTTCGGAATACGGGCAGTATTACAGCGGGTATGATAAACAGGTTCACGAGGATAACGGGCGACCCTTTTATGTTGATGACTGGTTATGGGATACTTTCAGGAGTCAGCATCCGTTATTGACTCTTATTGATCCTGACAGGCAGGGAGATATGGTGCAATCTTATGTGAATATGTATGAACAAAGTGGCTGGATGCCTGAATTCCCACAATTTTATGGTGATTTTGAGGCTATGATAGGTTTTCATTCAGCAGCACTGGTTTGGGATACATATCAAAAGGGCATAAGAAGTTTTGAGGTGGAAAGAGCCTATCAGGGACTGAAAAAGAATGCCACTCAGGCTACTATGTTGCCCTGGCGTGCCGGTCCTATGTGCTCTCTCGATAGCTTTTATATTGAAAATGGATGGTATCCTGCACTTCCCGGAGACAGCATAGAGACAGTCCCAATGGTACATAACTTCGAAAAAAGACAGTCAGTTGCTCTTTCCCTGGAGCATAGCTATGACGACTGGTGTCTGGCCCAGCTCGCAGGAGCATTAAATAAACAAGATGATTATGAGTATTTTAAAAAAAGATCACTGAATTATCAAAAAGTATATAATCCCAAAACAGGCTTTATGTCCCCCAAAATGGCCAATGGAGAATGGGTGGAACCGTTTGATCCAAAACTCTCAGGAGGGATCGGAAGCAGAATGTATTTTGCAGAGAATAATTCATGGATATGGACATTTAATGTACTTCATGATATTCCGGGTTTGATTAATATGATAGGAGGTAAAGAAATTTTCACTGATAGGCTGGATGCCTTGTTTAATGAACCAACCGGTATAGCAAAGTGGCAATTTATGGGACAGTTTCCGGATGCTTCAGGATTAAATGGTATGTTTCCGGCAGGAAATGAGCCGGCTTTTCATGTTCCTTACCTGTATAATTATTCAGGAAAACCATGGAAAACGCAAAGGAGAATAAGAGAAGTAATGAATATGTGGTTTAATGATACCCCTCTCGGGTTACCCGGTGATGAAGACGGAGGAGCTCTCTGTGCCTGGTATGTATTGTCAGCCATGGGCTTCTATTCTGTTACACCGGGAACAGGATTATATGCCATCGGCAGTCCTTTCTTCAACAGGGTCAAAATATTTTTACCTGATGGTAAAACTTTTACAATAAAAGCAAGAAACTGCTCAAAACGTAATAAATACATTCAATCCGCACGGTTGAACGGTGAAAATATGAACCGTGCATGGATCACACACAATGAGATCATTGGCGGAGGCAAGCTGGAGTTTAAAATGGGTGAATACCCTGACAAAGAATGGGCTAGCGACCCTTCTGTTTACGGGGAGTTACTATTACTTAATAATATTAAATAAGATTTTTATTGTCATTCTTTTTATAATGTTTTATAAAACATTTTTCTTACCCATATTGAGAGTTTCTTTGGTTCTGCCGTTGTCCGCAGGTTGTATAACACAGGAGAATCCCAATATTATTATTATCCTTGCTGATGACATGGGCTATGGAGATGTTTCCTGTTATAATCCAAATGCAAAAACACATACCCCAAACATTGATTCATTAGCTGCTCAGGGTATTAGTTTCACAGATGCCCACAGTTCAGGCTCACTCAGTGTTCCCTCGAGGTACGGTTTGCTTACCGGAAAATATTTTTTCAGAAGGCCGCCTCAAAAAAACTACATGGGATATGGCAAACCTTTAATAGAAAGCGGTTGTGAAACAATAGGTACTCTCCTCCAAAAAGCAGGATATACCACTGCTTGTATAGGAAAGTGGCACCTTGGACTGGAGTGGTCATTAAAAGATGCTGAACACGATGTTACATATGGCGTAAATGATAATGGTTTTTCCAATATCAATTACAATGCTCCATTGAAATACAGCCCACGGGAAGCAGGTTTTGATTACTCTTTTATTCTGCCGGGCTCACTTGACATGCCTCCCTATGTTTTTGTCAGAAATGACAAGGTCATAGATCCGGAAATTGTTATGGTAACAAATATTTATCCAAAAACAACTCCTGAAACACTAATAGAATGGGATAAAAAATATACCGGTGACAATGATATTTATAAAGGTCGCGGTGTTTGGTGGAGAAACGGAGAGATATCAGCTTCATTCCGGGTTGAAAACTGTCTGGATATTATTATAGAAGAAGGAATATCTTTTATCCGCCGGCAGGTGTCAGAAAATCCCGGTAAACCCTTCCTGCTTTATCTTCCGCTCACAGGCCCACATACGCCCTGGGTTCCCGGAAAGGATTTCGAAGGGATGTCAAAAGCAGGTGTTTATGGTGATTTTGTCGCTCATATCGACAATGTAGTATTTAGGATTAATAAAACTCTCAGGGAATTGGGGATTGAAAACAATACACTGATGATTTTTACAAGTGATAATGGTGCACATTGGTCAGAGAAAGATATTCTTACGTATGCACATAACAGTAACTATGGATCACGGGGACAAAAGGGAGATATATGGAATGGCGGACATCGAATACCCCTGTTAATAAAATGGCCTGAAGGGATTAATAGTGAGGTTATATGTGACCAGACGGTTAGTTTAATCGATATCATTGCAACTCTCTCCGATTTAACCGGACAAAAAATACCCCCTTCCCAGGCAGAGGATAGTTATAGTTTTTATCATGTACTGAAAGGTTCTTATCAAAAACCTGTAAGAGATCAGATAATTTATATCTCCGCATCGGGAAAGCTTGCGATTCAGTCCGCAAACTGGAAATACATGAACTTCCTGGGATCAGGCGGATTTACCGATCCTTCTTATATAAGACCTGTTGAAGGCGGGCCACAGGGTCAATTGTATAATCTCAGCGTTGATCCACTGGAACAAGACAACCTATTTCAGGATGAACCGGACATGGTAAGAAAATTATCCCGGATGCTGGAAGAGCAGGTAATAACGAAATAGCTTGTTATACCCTGAACAGTTTAACAGGTTACTTTTAAATGAATTTCTTATAATCTGATACCAATAAATGTAAAGGTAGTTCATCCTCTTCAATTACAGGAAACCTTCCGACTGATTCGTAAAAACAATTGTCCGAGGTATCATCATTGACCATGCTTACTTCACCTACCAAAACCTTCCCTTTACCCGGTTCTCCGTAGAATCTGTGGTACATATCCTGTTCAAGGCAAATGCTTTCCCCGGGAGTAAGTATGACTTTTCCCCCTGCGTTTATTGTATGTTTTAATCCGTCTATTTTAACAAGTACAGGTGTAGTATCGAGTTTATTATCGCTTGTTGCATTATATAATACAATTACAAGGTTCCCTCCACCCCGATTTATGATATCTTCCATTTTAGACCAGTGATAGTGCATGGGGGTTTCCTGGTTTTCTTCCACAATCATGATTTTTTCAGCATATGTTTTTTTGTCAATATTGAATTTGCCGTTACGGAGGGTAAAAAGAAACAAGCCCCGTGAATAAAAATCTCCTGAACCGAAATCGGTGATATCCCATCCCAGCATATTCTCTGTGATTTCCATTACATCATGTTTATTTTTCTCCCAGTCGGTTACACTCCAATATGCCCAGGGGGGTAAAAAAAATTGTTTTGCGGCCATAAATGATTTGGCATCGGTTAATATTTGGTTTATTTCACTGCGTTTCATTATAATATAGTTTAATACTTCTAATCACAAAAATGATATAGTTATTCGTACTTGGAAATTGAAAAAGGCTTATCTTTCATTTGGATTCCCCTGAAAAAATTTGGCTCACTATCCATTTTCAGAAACAGATTTCCGCCACGAATAACTTCTTCATTATCGATCCAGTTTCGGGTAAAAGTTCTGCCATTCAATCTTCCCTTTTTAATATAAAGATTCTTTTGTGAGTTATCAGGAGCTCTGATCGTAAAAGATTTTCCATTTTCAAGGTGCAGAGTTATTTTTTTAAATAACGGGGCACCCATGACATATTGGTCTGATCCGGGACATACCGGATAAAATCCCATTGCACTGAAAATATACCAGGCGGAGGTTTGTCCATTGTCTTCATCTCCGCAATAGCCATCGGGTATGGCGGCATATAATTTATTCATAATATTGCGAACATGTTCCTGCGTTTTCCATGGTTGCCCTGCATAAGCATATAAATATATCATGTGTTGAATAGGTTGATTGCCATGTGCATAATTACCCATGTTTACAATCTGCATCTCCCTGATTTCATGAATGACTCTTCCGTAATATGAATAATCAAAATCAGGAGGTATGGCAAATACAGTATCCAGCATATTCACAAACTGTTTTTCCCCGCCCATAAGCTGAATTAAACCGGCAATATCATGAAATACTGACCAGGTATAATGAAGGCTGTTGCCTTCAGTGAATGCATCGCCCCATTTTAAAGGGTTAAACGGAGACTGGAATGTGCCGTCCTCGTTTCTGCCCCGCATAAGTTTGGTCTCAGGATCAAAAAGATTCCTGTAATTTAAAGCTCGTTGTTCAAATAATTTAATCTCATTATCGGGTCGTCCAATTTCCCTGGCAACACGTGAGAGGCAAAAATCTGCATAAGCGTATTCCAGCGTTCTTGCAGCATTTTCATTGATCCCGACATCATATGGGATATAACCCAGCTTATTGTAATATTCTGCTCCGTATCTTCCTACCGAAGATATTTCAGGATGTGATCCCCTGGTATTTTTTACCATGGCTTCATAAAGGATGTTAATATCATATCCGCGGATACCTTTCAGGTAAGAATCCGCAATGATTGAAGTTGAGTTTGATCCGATCATACAATTACGGTGCCCGGGACTGGCCCATTCAGGCAACCATCCACTTTCAAGATATGTGTTCACAAGTCCTTCCATGATCTGGGCATTCAAGGTCGGATACATTATTGTGAAAAAAGGAAAAACCGCTCTGAAAGTATCCCAGAACCCATTATCGGTAAACATGTAACCTGGCAGTACCTTTCCGTTGTAAGGACTGTAATGGACCATCCGGTCGTTCCGGTCATATTCGTAAAATCTCCTGGGGAAAAGCAGTACCCTGTATAAACAGGAATAAAAAGTATTAAGTTGCTCTTCACTTCCTCCGGAAACTTCTATTTTCCCAAGTTCTTTGTTCCATATGTCCCTTCCTTCCGACTTGATTTCTTCAAAGGATTTTGAACCCATTTCACGTTTCATATTAAGTTCAGCCTGTTCAAGGCTGATGAAAGAAGAAGAAACCTTTACGCTTATTTGTTCACCGCGAAAGGTTGGGAAACCGACCATTGCACATGCATGCTTGCCGGTTACTTCAAGATTTTTTTCAAGGCCTTTGGCTTGTTCCCAGGTCATTACAGACTCAAAATCTTTGTCAAAAACAAGAATAAAATAATTCCGGAAATTTTCAGGAACTCCCCTCGAGTTGTAACTTGAATATCCAATTATCTTACGTTCTTCAGGGATTACCCTGATCATGGATCCTTTGTTGAAACCATCAAGAAAAATGAAAGAACTGTCGGATTCAGGGAAAGTAAACCTGAAAAAGGCCGATCTTTCAGTAGGAGTGATCTCGGCAGTCACATCGTAATCAGCAAGATAAACAGAATAATAGTGTGGGGAGGCAATTTCAGTTTTATGTGAAAACCAGGAAGCCCTTTCTGATTCATCCAGTGAAGGGGTGCCGGTAAGAGGCAGAAGAGAAAAACAGCCGTAGTCATTTATCCATGGGCTGGGTTGATGGGTCTGTTTAAATCCTCTTATTTTATATTCATCGTATGCATATTGCCAGCCGCTTCCCATAGGGCCGGTCTGGGGTGTCCAGTGATTCATTCCCCATGGAAGGGCGATCGCAGGGAAAGTGTTGCCATTGGACAACTGACGTTCTGAATCAGTCCCCATCAGGGGATTTACTCTTGAAACATAGTCTCCGTGTGAATCATCGGAGTAGAAAAATTTATTGCAACATCCTCCCGATATAAAGAATAACAGGATGGTTAAAGACAAAATGAATAATCCTTTTTTCATGCATAAGAGATTTTATAAATAAACACCATACAATGCTTTTACCCTTACCAGGCATGAAAAAATTTAATGCTGGTGTATGTTTTTTGCAGGGAATTAGAAATAAATTAAAAGGGAAGATGGTTTTTTATTAAAGGTGGGGCTTTTTAAAACGTACCTGAAAAAACGGGAATATGTATATTACGAAGATAATCACTCCAAATACGTATACCCATACAACCCCGACCTGTAGGTTGATAAAAATTCCTTCCCCTCTTCCACGGTAATTTTTCCTGCTTTTACCGAACTCATAACCCACGTTTCAACAGCTCTTACAAGTTTTTTGGAGTTATACTGCACATAATCGAGTACTTCTGCCACGGTTTCCCCGTCGATGATCTGGTCGATCTGGTAGCTGTCATTATTTACAGATACATGGATAGCGTTGGTGTCACCGAAAAGATTATGCAGGTCACCCAGGATTTCCTGGTAAGCACCAACCATAAAAACACCGATGTAATAAGATTCCCTCGAACGCAGAGGATGAACAGGTAAGTAGTGTGAAAAATTATACGAGGAGATAAAATTGTCAATTTTCCCGTCCGAATCACAGGTTATATCCTGTAAAGTAGCTGTGAATGAGGGTCTTTCATCCAGCCGGTGGATGGGCATGATCGGAAATATCTGGTCAATAGCCCAGGAATCGGGTAAAGACTGAAAGAGGGAGAAGTTACAGAAATACTTATCAGGAAGCATTCTGGATAATTGCCTCAGATCATCAGGAGCATGTTTAACCTGAACAACGAGTTTGTGGATTTCACGTGTTATGGACCAGAATAACCGTTCAACCTGGGCACGTGTTGTGAGGTCAAGCATACCAAGGCTGAATAAGTCCAGGGCTTCTTCCCTTATCTGTTGTGCATCGTGCCAGGTCTCCAGCATTCGTGTCTGGTTGAGTTTATCATATAACTGGTACAACTCAATAACCAGTTCATGTGCCTCTTCACCGATTGATTCTTCATCATCCCATTCGGGTAATGTGGCTGTTTCCAGCACTTCAAAAATAAGCACTGAATGATGAGCTGTTAAGGAACGTCCTGATTCAGTAATAATGTTGGGATGAGGAATATCGTTCTTATCACTCGCATCAACAAAAGTGCTTACAGAATCATTTACGTATTCCTGCAAGGTATAGTTGATACTGCTTTCACTATTTGATGAGCGGGTGCCGTCGTAGTCAACACCGAGTCCTCCGCCGATATCAACAAAATCAACATTGAATCCCTTCTTCCGTATTTCTACATAAAATTGCGAAGCTTCCCTCAACGCAGTCTTTATCCTCCGTATTTTGGTAACCTGGCTTCCGATATGAAAATGGATCAGATGAAGACAATCCTGCATTTTATTTTTTTCCAGGAAATCCAAACCCTCAAGCAGCTCACTGGAAGAAAGTCCAAATTTACTTATATCGCCCCCTGAATCTTCCCATTTCCCGCTTCCCGAACTAGCCAGCTTGATACGGATCCCTATGGCCGGGTTTATCTTCAGACGCCGGGCTATCGTGGATATCAGTTTCAGCTCATTAAGCTTCTCCACAACAAGGAATATGCGTTTTCCCATCTTTTGTGCGAGCAGGGCTAATTCAATATAGGCTTCATCCTTATACCCGTTGCAAATGATCATCGAATCATCACCTGTATTGATCGCAAGAATAGCATGCAGTTCAGGCTTTGATCCTGCTTCCAGCCCGATATTGAACTTTTTGCCATGACTGACGATCTCTTCCACTACCGGCCGCATTTGGTTTACCTTGATAGGATAGATAATAAAATTCTGTGCCGAATAGTTATACTCTTTGGCTGCAACAGCAAAGGATTCTGAAATGCTGATAATACGATCATCCAGGATATCAGGAAAACGAATGAGCATGGGAGATGATACGTCCCGTAAAATCAATTCATCAAGCAGTTCCTTAAGATCAATTGAAGGACCTTTGCGCTTGGGGGTTACCGTAACATTCCCTTTTTCATTTATGGAAAAATAATTCACCCCCCAGCCGTTAATGTTATACAGTTCTGCCGAATCTTCAATACGCCATTTCCTCATTTTCCATAAAAATTTTTAATCAAACAATAACGTGAATTTATATAAAAATCATTAACCCGCAAAGCTAACAGAAATTAATAAATGACGAAATGTTTTTTAATGAATTACCTCCGGTTCTGTATAAGGAATATATTATTTCTTATTTTTGCAGGTATTCTTTTACCCGACATATAAAATAAGACGTAATCAGAATCATTATTTATGGTTTATATCACACGAAGAGAACGGTTTAGTTCAGCTCACCGCTTATTTAACCCTGACTGGGATGATAAGAAAAACAGAGAGGTGTATGGGGGATGTTCAAATCCTAGCTGGCATGGACATAATTATATTCTGTGGGTTACTGTTAAGGGGGAAGTGAAAAAAGATATCGGGTATGTGGCTGATCTGAAAGAAGTAAGTGCTATTATTAAGAAGTATGTGATAAGTAAACTTGATCATAAAAATATAAACCTGGAAGTGGATTTTATGCAGGGCAGGAGGGTGTCCACTGAAAATCTTGCAGTTGCAATCTGGGAGATCCTTGATCCTCACATGAGGATGCTGGGTGTTGAAATGCACGCAATAAAACTGGAGGAGACTGAAAACAATTATGTTGAATATTTTGGTAATTAAATAGTTATGAGTAATAAAGACATTGAAACCTGTTTTGATAATGGGGCGGGGTATGAGAGAATGGAACATTATGATCCTGAACGGACAAAATGTTTAAGTGATCATTATAAGGCTATTATCAGTATGGTGGATGAGGACATCAACCGTGAGGGTATTATAAAAACTCCGGAAAGATCGGCAAAGGCCATCCAGTACTTAACCAACGGTTACGGAGTTAATCCGGCAAACATCTTAAAATCGGCTATGTTTAAGGAAGATTACAAAGAAATGGTTATTGTAAAGGATATCGAAATATTCTCCCTTTGTGAGCATCATCTTCTGCCGTTTTTCGGGAAAGCACATATTGCCTATATTCCCAATGAATACATTACCGGTCTGAGCAAACTGGCCCGTGTAGCTGATGCTTTTGCCCGGCGTCTTCAGGTGCAGGAAAGATTAACCGTCCAGATCAGGGATTGTATTGAAGAAACCTTAAAACCACTCGGTGTAGCTGTGGTTATCGAAGCAAAACATTTATGTATGATAATCAGAGGTATTCAAAAACAAAATTCAATAACAACAACTTCTGCATTTACCGGTGAATTTCTGGAAAACGCACGTACACGTGAAGAGTTTATACATTTGATTTCATCTGATCTGATGTAATAACCCTGCCGGGATGGTTTCCCCATCAGTAAGGGAGAGCGGGGACGGAATAATGCAATAAATGAAGCATAACTCATTAAATTTTGCTGATTCATTAAATAACGATATGGAAGCTTATATTTTTCCCGGACAAGGTTCACAATTCCCAGGCATGGGAAAAGATATGTACATAAATAATCCTGCTGCCAGGAAACTTTTCGATAAAGCAGATGTTATCCTTGGATTCGGCATCACCCGTCTTATGTTTGATGGAGCGGAAGAAGACCTGAAGCAGACAAAAGTTACACAACCTGCAATCTTTCTCCATTCAGTGATCATGGCCGTCATGCTGGGGGACTCATTCAAACCCGGAATGGCTGCAGGACATTCCCTGGGTGAATTTTCAGCTCTGGCGGCCACCGGCGCCATATCTTTTGAAGATGGGCTCAGACTGGTAGCACGTCGTGCTGAAGCCATGCAAAAGGCATGTGAAGCAACACCTTCAGCAATGGCAGCAATACTGGGACTCGATGATGAAGTTGTTGAAAGTGTTTGTAAGGAAATAGATGAGGTGGTTGTTCCGGCTAATTATAACAGCCCCGGACAAATTGTAATTTCAGGGAGCTTTAGCGGAATTGACAGGGCAATAGAGAAACTTACACTCCTGGGGGCCAGGAGAGCTGTAAAACTTCCCGTAGGAGGCGCTTTTCACAGTCCTCTCATGGAATCAGCAAGAGCCGAACTGGCCCGGGCTATTGAAACAACCGTAGTAAATGAGCCTGTATGCCCTGTTTTTCAAAATGTTAACGCAAATCCCTCACAACAGCCCGACGTAATAAGGAGAAACCTGGTTGACCAGCTTACTTCTCCCGTGAGATGGACACAGACTATCCGGAACATGATAACTGCAGGAGCAACATCATTTACTGAGGTGGGGCCCGGCTCTGTCTTGCAGGGACTGGTGAAAAAAATAAACAGGGAAGTGGTCGTAAAAGGAATTAATTAATTTGAAAATTATGAAGGTTCTGAAATTTGGAGGATCGTCCGTAGGATCTCCTGAAATAATCAGGGAGGTTAAGAAAATTATCGGGAGAGAAAAGCTTCCCCTGGTGGTTGTTGTTTCTGCTTTTAAAGGAATAACCGACCAGATCATTAAAGCAAGTGAACTGGCTTCCAGGAAAGACGATACACACCTTACAGAAACAGAAAAAATACGCGCACGGCATCTTGAGATAACTTCCTGCCTTCTACCGGAAGACAGGAGAGTGATCGTCGAAGATCAGGTGAATAAGATGATGAATGATTTCTCTGAGCTCCTCTTCGGCGTCCATATCCTGCGTGACCTGACACCTAAAACACTGGATCATCTGCTGAGTTACGGAGAGAGACTTTCTTCATATATTCTGGCCGGTATCATTGAGAATACTGTAACAATTGATATAAGAAAGTTTATACGTACCGATAGTAAATTTGGAAATGCCCAGGTTGATGTTGAAACTACAAACTGTCTGATCAGTGAAGCTTTTGCTGATCTGAAGGGACTTGCCATAGTGCCCGGGTTCATTGCTGCCAATAAAACAGGTGATATAACTACACTCGGAAGAGGGGGCTCCGATTATACTGCGGCCATTATTGCTTCTGCTATTGACGCCGAGACCCTTGAAATATGGACTGATGTGGACGGTTTCATGACAGCTGATCCCCGGAAGGTTAACAAAGCATATCCCATTGCCTGCCTGAGTTATCCTGAAGCTATGGAATTATCGCATTTCGGGGCAAAAGTAATTTATACACCCACACTTTTTCCTGCATATAAAAAAAATATTCCCATAAGGATTAAAAATACGTTCAATTCCTCTGCTGACGGAACTTTGATTTCCGCAGAACCGGAAAATGCAGGTATAAGCCCCATAAAGGGGATATCATCTATTGATCAGATCGACCTGATCACCATGATGGGCAGCGGGTTGCCCGGTGTTACCGGTATTGCCATGCGTCTCTTTTCTGCCCTGGCAAGCCGCAATATCAGTGTTATTCTGATAACACAGGCATCCTCAGAATTCTCTATCAGCCTGGCCGTATCTCCGTCCGATACAGATAAAGCGATAAAGGCTATCCATAACGAGTTCCAGACAGAAGTTGTGTATAAGAAAATTATAGAGGTATTAGTGGAGAAAAATCTCTCTGTGATTGCCATAGTGGGAGAGAAGATGAAAAATACTCCCGGGATCTCTGCCACTTTGTTTTCTTCTCTCGGACGTAACGGTATTTCTGTTATTGCCACAGCACAGGGATCATCAGAGTTAAACATTTCAGTGGTAATAAAACAGGAAAACCTTCGTAAAGCACTTAATGTGATCCATGAAGGATTCTTTCTGTCAAATATTAAAACCTTACACCTCTTTGTTGCGGGTACAGGCACTGTCGGAAAAGATCTCCTGGAACAGATCAGGGTTCAGCAACAAACTCTTATCAGTGACCTTAATCTCAAAATCATTGTGGCAGGTATCATCAATTCAAGGAAGATGCTGGTAAACGAGTCAGGGATAGATATTTCCCGGTATAATGACCTGATGAATGAAGGTAAACCATCCGACTCCAGAGTTTTCCTGGATGAGATCATATCGCTGAACCTTCGTAACTCCGTCTTTGTTGACTGTACGGCAAGCCAGGAGATAACCGGTCTGTATGCGGAGCTTTTCCGGAATTATGTGTCAGTAGTGACCGCAAATAAAATTGCCTGTTCATCGGGTATAGAACTGTACAGGGAATTAAAACAAGAGGCAAGAGAAAAAGGTGTGAAATTTATCTATGAAACCAATGTAGGAGCAGGACTGCCTATTATCAATACCATTAATGATCTGATCAGGAGCGGAGATCATATTATTGGCCTTGAAGCGGTACTGTCGGGCACGCTGAATTTTATCTTTAACACCATCAGCGAGGATATATCCTTCAGCCAGGCTGTTAAACTTGCGGGAGAGAAAGGTTTTTCCGAGCCCGATCCGCGGATAGACCTTAGCGGAACCGATGTTATGAGAAAACTGGTAATACTCTCCAGGGAATCAGGTTATCCCCTTGAAATTGCAGATATTAAGATAAAACCCTTCCTGCCTGAATCATGCTTTAAAGGGACCCTCGATGATTTCTGGCATGAACTGGAAGATATAAATCCTGACTTTGAAAAACGCAGGAAACTCCTGGTAAGCAAAGGAAAAAGATGGAGGTTTGTGGCCGGTCTGGATCAGGGTGAGGCTGAAATTGAGTTAAAGGAGATAGGTGTTGATCATCCGGCTTATGAACTGGCCGACAGTAATAACATCATTCTCATAAGAACGGAGAGGTATAAGGATCAGCCTCTGGTGATAAGAGGCTATGGTGCCGGAGCAGCAGTAACCGCAGCCGGCGTTTTTGCTGATATTATTCGCATTGCTAATGTATGATGGATTATGATTGAACTGGTAATTTTTGATATGGACGGACTGCTGATAGACACAGAACCCTACTGGCAGCAAACGGAAAGAGAAGTCTTTGGGAAATACGGGATTGATATTGTTCCGGAAATGCAAAAAGCTACTTTCGGACTGAGGAGTGATGAACAGATAGAACACTGGCTTAAAATGCACCCGGTGCCCGGAGCTGATGTTAAAACTATTGAAGATGATTATTTCCATGTTATTCATGAATATTTCCTGCATGAGGCTGAACTTATGCCGGGAGCTGAATATATCCTCGAATTCTTTAAAGGCAAAGACCTGCCGTTGGCCCTTGCTTCATCGTCTCCCATGTTTTTAATAAAGAGCTTTGTGGAAAGGTTCAACTTTAACAGGTATTTTTCAGCTTTGCACTCAGCCGAAAATGAAGAATTCGGGAAACCTCATCCGGCTGTATATATTACTACTGCAAGGAAACTCATGAAAAACCCCATTCATTGCCTCGCTTTTGAAGATTCCTATAACGGACTGCTTGCGGCAAAATCTGCGAGAATGAGAGCTGTTGCTGTACCCGATCACAGAACGCATGATAACGGTAAATATGATATCGCAGACCTTGTGCTGGAGAGCCTTCATGAATTCGGCGAGAAAGAATTTCAATTGTTTGTCTGAATAACTGCATCGAAGTGGAAAAATCGGTAAAAATATTTGCTCCCGCCACCGTCTCAAATGTCGGACCAGGATTCGACATTATGGGATTTGCCCTGGAAGAACCGGGAGATATCCTGATCCTGAAACCAAATATCACTAAATCACTACGGGTATTTAATAATTCAGGTACTGACATTCCTGCAGATGTTGAAAAAAATGTTGCATGCGTTGCCCTGATATCCCTGCTGAAGAAACTAAATACCAGCCAGGGGTTTGACCTGTATTTTGAAAAAAAGATCAAGCCGGGAAGCGGAATCGGATCAAGTGCTGCGAGTTGTGCTGCTGCTGTCTTCGGCGCGAATGTCCTCATGGGAAATCCGTTTACTCCAATGGAATTGATTCCCTTTGCACTCGAGGGTGAAAAAATGGCCAGCGGAAGCCTGCATGCAGATAATATTGCACCTGCCATGCTGGGAGGATTCGTATTCTTAAGATCCTATGACCCCCTCGATATCATTCCCCTGGCTGCGCCAAAGGATCTGCGGTGTGTTATCATTCACCCCTGTATTGAAATAAAAACGGCTGAAAGCAGAAACATCTTGCCAACACATGTAAGCCTCAGATCAGCTGTAAATCAATGCGGAAATGTTGCCGGACTGATCAGCGGAATAATTAATTCGGATTATTATCTTATATACCGTTCTCTTCAGGATGAGTTTGCAGAACCATACAGAGCAGGGCTTATTCCCGGATATGCAAGACTGAAAGAACTGCTGGAAGAGGATATTTCCTGTGGCTGCAATATCTCCGGCTCAGGACCTTCAGTATTTGCACTGACCCATAACCGGGAAACAGCGGACAATATTATTGCGAAAATGAAATCAGTATATTCGGAACTTGATATAAATTATAATATATATTGCTCAGGAATCAGTGAGAAAGGAACTAGGGTCATTGAAAGTGACGGGTGACAAGTGACCGGGGATAAAAGTTAACAGGTCGTCACATATCACATGGCACTATCTTTAACTCTTCCTGAACTTAATACTATAACCACATGAAACCCCCATCCCGAGTGCTCGGGACAACAAGGACATGAACAAACATGGGGGTTCCCCCGAAGTTTCGGGGCAGGCTATGCCCAATTGACGATAGGCAAATAAAACTTATTGATTTGCAATAACATAATTAATATTTGTACGCATGAAACCCCCATGAGGAATGATTAATGGATCTAATGGTTTTCCACACAAAAGGACATGAAAAAAAGCAATGGGGTTCCATGCCCATTAGCAGGTCAGGTAGTAATAACATATTGATTTATAAAAACATAAATAAAATATTTATGCATGAAATACTACAGCACAAATAATCCTTCCCTGAAAGTCGGACTGAAAGAAGCCGTATTTAAAGGGCTCGCGCCTGACAAGGGTTTGTATATGCCCGAACGGTTTAATTGTCTGAATAAAATGTTTATCGCCGATTTACATTTACACACGGCAGAAGAGATAGTTTGGGAAGTCAGCAATGCTCTTTTCGGAGAAGACGTTGAAAAGAGTGAGCTGTTAAAGATCACATTTAATGCAGTTAATTTTCCTGTACCCCTTGTCCGTATTCACGATAATATATTCACCCTTGAACTGTTTCATGGCCCCACGCTTGCCTTCAAAGATGTTGGAGCAAGGTTTATGGCCAGATTACTTGAGTATTTCACGAAAGGTTTTAACAGGGAGATACATGTCCTCGTTGCGACCTCAGGTGACACAGGCAGTGCCGTTGCCAATGGTTTCCTGGGAGTAAACGGAATCAAGGTTCATATTCTTTATCCCAAAGGAATGGTAAGCACACTCCAGGAGAAACAATTCACTACCCTTAACAGGAATATATCTGCTCTGGAAGTGGAAGGGACCTTCGATGATTGTCAGAGGCTTGTGAAAGAAGCATTTAATGATAATTCAGTAAACAGGAAGCTTACGCTTACTTCTGCCAATTCAATTAATCTGGCACGACTTCTGCCCCAGTCTATATATTATTTTATAGCTGTTAATGGCCTGGGTAAGTTTGATCAGGATCCGGTTATTTGTGTCCCAAGCGGTAATTTCGGCAATCTTACCGCCGGCCTGATAGGGAAAAGAATGGGGTTGCCTGTGAAAAAGTTCATTGCTGCCACCAACATTAATGATGTTGTTCCGGAATACATGAAAACAGGGAATTACCGGCCCCGGCCATCTCTCCAGACCATTGCCAATGCCATGGACGTAGGTGACCCGAGTAACTTCAGCAGGATCCTTGATCTGTATGATCATTCCCCTGAGAAAATTGCGGCAGATCTGGAGGCTTTCAG
This sequence comes from uncultured Bacteroidaceae bacterium, assembly GCA_964454295.1. Classification (GTDB taxonomy): domain Bacteria; phylum Bacteroidota; class Bacteroidia; order Bacteroidales; genus CAYVTV01. Next base: position 21,065 of record CAYVTV010000008.1, on the reverse strand, counting down.
CTATACCGATGAACAACTGAAATCTGCCATTAATTATGTATACAGAGAAAAGGGATACCTTCTTGACCCCCACGGTGCTGCAGGTTATCTCGGACTTAGAGATTTCCATGACAGGAACTCAGCGTTAGCCGGAATATTCTTTGAAACGGCACATCCCGCCAAATTTGCCGATGTTGTTGAAAGTATTACAGGACAACCCGTTGAGATTCCTTCCCGTCTGCAGGAGTTTTCAACAGGTAAAAAGAATACCATACCGATGACTAAAGATTACAGGAATTTTAAAGCTTATCTTGAAGAACTGACCTGAGAAATCTTATTTAGATCTGTCAAGGAAGCTGCTTACAATTTGAATAAATACTTCCGGTTGCTCCGCATGGAGCCAGTGGCCTGCCCCCGGGATAGTCACTATTTCTGCTTCAGGGAAAATGGTATTAATTGCTGAGTGATCCGACTCTGAAATATAATCTGACTTTTCCCCTTTTATAAATAGCACAGGGAAGCCTTTTATTCCGTTTCCGCGGGAAAAACGCCGTAGATCCGGTCCATCCATAACTTCCGGCAGATTATTGAAAAGTGTACGGATATTAAGCTTCCAGTCATAAACACCCTCGTTTTTCCGGGCAACATTCTTCAACAGGAACCTGCGGATTTTTTCAGAGGGGATGCCCCCGGAAAGCTGACTTTCAACATCACTTCTTGATTTTACCCTGGTGAAATCCACTGCCATCATGGAGGATATTATATTCATGTGAACAGTGATCTGGCTCATCGGTTCCCGGAGTGATCTGTAGGAGACAGGAGCTATATCAACAATTATCAGTGAACTCAATCTTTCAGGATAGTCAGCTGCAAAAAACATGGCAGTTTTTCCTCCCATGGAATGACCTAAAAGAATTGCTTTTTTGATGTTATGGTTATCCATAAAATCCAGAAGGTCATTTTTCAGAAGCATGTAATTATGTTCTCGGGAATGAGGTGAATCCCCGTGATTTCTCTGATCGACCAGGAAAACCTCAAAAGAATGAGACAGGCTTCTTCCAACAGTGATCCAGTTATCTGATGAACCATATAAGCCGTGAAGTATGATCAGCGGTGACCCGTTTCCCAGGCGCCGGTAATGCAGATCCATAAAATTACTCAGGTTAGCTGTTGTTTGTACATTTGTATGGCATTCTCCAGGCCCAGATAGAGAGCATCGGAAATCAGCGCATGCCCGATGGAAACCTCCAGCAAGCCGGGAATATTTTTACTGAAGTAGTTGAGATTTTCGAGGCTTAGATCATGACCGGCATTTAATCCCAGCTGGTATCGCGATGCTGTTTGAGCCGCTTCAATAAAAGGCCTGATGGCTTTTTCCTTGTTTTTATCAAACATACTTGCGTAGGGTTCAGTATAAAGTTCAATCCTGTCGGTTCCGGCTTGTGCTGCATATTTAATAATCTCAGCATCAGTTCCTGTAAACAGGCTGGTCCTTATTCCCTTGTCTTTCAGGCAGGAAATTATTTTAAACAGGAAGTCTTTGTTTTTAATGGTATTCCATCCTTCGGAGGAGGTAATTGCTCCCGGCGGATCAGGTACCAGTGTGACCTGATGCGGAATTACAGACAATACCAGTTCAAGAAATTCCCCGGAAGGATAACCTTCGATGTTGAATTCAGTGGTGATAAGCGGTTTAATGTCTCTTACATCCTGGTAACGAATATGTCTTTCGTCAGGTCTTGGATGTACGGTGATACCATCGGCTCCGTAACGCTGGCAATTAATGGCAGCCTGAAGTACATCAGGAATATTTCCGCCCCTGGCATTTCTTAATGTTGCAATTTTGTTTATATTTACGCTTAATCTTATCATGGCAGTCGGTTTCATTACGTGATTGTAAAGATAAGGGTTTTTGAATTTAATTATATGCTTGCAAAGGATTTAATGTCGGATGTGGTACCTGCCCTGAAAACTTCTGATACAGGGCAGCAGGCACTTTCCTGGATGGATATTTTCAGGATATCTCATCTGCCTATTGTGAATAACAGGGATTTTCTGGGACTGATTTCAGATAAGGATATCTATAATCATAATATGGCAGATGAAGCCATTGGTGCACACAGTTTATCACTTTTCAGTCCTTATGTATTCGAAGACCAGCATATTTATGAGGTTATTGAAGTAGCATCGCGATTGGAACTGAGCGTAGTTCCTGTGCTTAAAAGAGATAATACCTACCTGGGCCTTATTACCCTGAATGACCTGGTTACACATTTTGCAAGCCTTTCCGCCTTGCAGCACCCCGGAGGTATCATTATACTCGAACTAAACGAGAACGACTATTCAATGTCGCAGATTGCCCAGATCATAGAAAGCAATGATGCCAAGATACTCAGTATGTATATATCTTCCGAAGAAGATTCTACACGCCTTTCCATTACTATTAAAATTAACAGGGAAGATCTGACCTCTGTTATTCAGACTTTCGAAAGGTATGACTATAACATCCGTGCATCCTATATGAAAGAAGACGATGCAGAAAACATGTACACCAACAGGTATGATTTTTTTATGCGCTACCTGAATATTTAATCCTCCTTCACATTTCGTTACGAAGGAAATGAATTGATTTAATGCCTGTTACAATAATATGATAAAAATTGCAATATTCGGTAAAACAATTAACAGTGAGCTGACTCCCGTAATCAGCGACTTTTTTGCCAGGTTAAAAAAACAGGGTGTTGATCTGTATATTCATGAAAGATTTTCGGTTTTTTTAAAGAAGGAGATGCTTATTGACCCTGGCGTACATAACTGTTTCAGTGATCATAGCACACTTCCTCCTGACATTCGGTTTATTTTCAGTCTGGGTGGCGATGGTACTTTTCTCGAAACGGCTAACATTACTGGAGATTCCGGTATTCCGGTAATAGGAATAAACACCGGCAGACTGGGATTTCTCGCTTCCATATCACTCGGAAATCTCATTGAATCGGTAGATGCTCTTTTTAACGGGTATTATTCGATCGAGGAGAGAACAATGATACGTTTGCAACTATCCAGGGACGGAGTGTATGAAACATTTACAGCCCTGAATGATATCACGGTACATAAAAAAGATGTAGGAATGATTTCCATTCACGTGAAACTCGATGATGAATGCCTGAACTCATACTGGGCAGATGGCTTGATTATTGCTACGCCTACCGGTTCAACTGCTTACTCGATGAGTGTTGGAGGGCCAATTATTCTGCCGGAAACAAATGTTTTTATTATCTCGCCGGTTTCCCCTCATAACCTGTCTATGCGCCCCATTGTGGTCCCTGAGTCTAAAGTTATCAGGCTCAGTGTTGACAGCAGGTCGAATGAATTTCTCATATCTGTGGATTCACAGTCTTTATCTGTATCTACAGGTTCTTTACTGGTTATTGATAAAGCCCCTCACACTATGAAACTTGTTCGTATCCATGGCACCTGTTTTTACCAGACCTTGAGGAGTAAACTGATGTGGGGCGTTGATAGAAGAAATTGAAATAATTGTAATGAATTGATAAATTAACTTTGAAAGATAAAACTTAAATTTATATATTTGTAAATCATTGATTTGTTTATGAACAAACAAATATTCATATTTTCCCTGTTATTAGTAATAGTTGTGCCTTTTAATTCTTCTGCCCAACGGTGGAAGTTAAGAAGATATGAAGCATCAGCCGGACCGGGAACAGTGAATTTTTTCGGTGATATCGGCGGCACTGCCGCTGATAAAAATATGGCGGGGTTCAAGGATATCCAGTTAAGATACACACGACCTTCATTGGTACTGGGCGGAACATACAAGCTCAGGGGAGATATGCACCTTAAAATGAATTTGATTTTCGGAGCCATCGCAGGAGATGATCTTGAATCGCGTAATGATGGAAGAAATTTTGCATTCACTTCCACAATTTTTGAGCCCTCTTTGCAGTTTGAATATTACCTGCTGCCTGAAGGTAAAGGTTTTTCTTCCTCTGCCATCTTTAACAAAAGAGGAATGATTAACAATTATGCGCAGTTTTCGGTTTATGTCTTTGCAGGTGTCGGGGGTATTTACTCAAATCCCAAACCTAAAAAGGATTATGTTACTGTTTTTAACGATAATTTTAGTAAGTTTGGGGTCGCTTTTCCGGCAGGTCTTGGAATTAAGTATTCTATTGACTCACAATGGTCATTGGGTTTTGAACTGGGCCGCAGATTTACTTTAACGGATTATATCGATGGTTATACATCAGAATTTTCAAAACATAAAGATACCTATTACATTGGGGCTATCACCGCAATATATAAGATCAGAACGGACCGGAGAGGCGTGCCTTCCTTTAAAAGATCTTACCGTTAATCAACTACTTCAAAAACTTCCCGACAGCATTCAAGTATCAATTATCCTGATTTTTGCATTATTTTTCTTTTCCCCTGTTGAATCCCTGGCTCAGAGAAAATCTGATATCGGACTTTTTTCCGGTATTTCCTGGTACCAGGGAGATATTAATCAGCGACCCTTCTATTCTCCCGGAATAGCATTGGGGGCTATCTGGCGTTATAACTTTCATTCCAGAAACTCTGTCAGGTTAAACGCTGTTTACAACACCCTCAGCGGAAATGATCTGAATTTTGAGGATGAATTAAGACAAACACGGGCTGCATCTTTTAATAATGCCGGTGTTGACGTTGCTGCCGCCTGGGAATTTAACTTCCTTCCATATAAAACTGCCTTCAGGAAAACTAAGTATAGTCCGTATGTTACAGCCGGAGTGGGGTACAACTTAATCCTTTCTTCTGACGTTCAGTCCGATAGTCATTTTACCATCCCGTTTGGGCTGGGATTTAAATTTAATATTACAAATAAACTAAGCGGAGGCATTGAAAATACATTCAGGAAAACATATAATGACAGGCTGGACGGGGTAGAAAATTTTTCAATGGACGACAAATACCGCTTGCCTGGTAACAAAGACTGGTTTACCTTTACGGGATTTTTTCTGACATATAAAATATTCAATTTCAGGGAAGATTGCCCTGCTTATGATTAAGAAATGCTTACTATGGGTTTAACAGATCATATCAATAAGGAAAGAATGCCATCACACGTCGCTGTAATTATGGACGGTAATGGCAGATGGGCACGTAAAAAGGGTAATGTTAGAATTTTTGGGCACAGGAACGGGGTAAAGGCGGTAAGAGAAACAGTGGAAGCAGCTGGAGAACTTGGGATCAGGTATCTGACCCTGTTCGCATTTTCCACTGAGAATTGGGACCGGCCAAAAGATGAAATAGATGCACTTATGGCATTGCTTGTTAGTACATTAAAAACTGAACTCGGAAGGTTACATGAAAATAATGTGAAATTGCAGGTTATTGGTAATATTGAAACACTGCCCGGAGATGTCAGAAATGAAATAATGAATGCAATATGCCTTACTAAGAACAATACGGGGCTTAATCTGATCATTGCTTTGAGCTACAGCGGAAGATGGGATATTCTGACAGCAGTTAAAAAAATCGCTGCGGATATAAAAGATAATAAAATAAGTCCGGATGAAATCAACCAGCATACTATCGGCAACTATTTTTCCACTGAAAATATTCCGGATCCGGAGTTGCTTATCAGAACCAGCGGTGAATACCGGATCAGTAATTTTCTGTTGTGGCAGATAGCATACACGGAACTATATTTTACAAATACTCTCTGGCCGGATTTCAGAAAGAAAGATTTTTATAAGGCGGTAATTGATTTCCAAAACAGGGAAAGAAGGTTTGGGAAGATAGGTGAAAATAGTAATAATGAAATGGTTAATATTGTATAAATGATGAGAAGATTATTTCTTCAGTTAGGTTTGTTATGTATTGTGGTATATGCTGCAGGACAGGAGATAGATTATGGCAATATCCCGGTTATGGATTATTCCAGGTCAAGAATTTATGAAATAGCTGAAATAACGGTTTCAGGGGTTGAATTCCTCCAGAAAGAGGTCTTGATAAGTCTTTCAGGATTGTATACCGGTCAATTAATTACTATACCGGGCAATGATATTACTAATGTAGTGCAGAAATTCTGGAATCAGGGTCTGTTTGCAGATGTAAAAATCACTGCCACCAAAATTGAAGGAGGCAAAATATGGCTGGACATTTACCTTAAAGAAAGACCCCGGTTGTCCAGGCTTACCATACACGGGCTGAAGAAAGGGGAGACAACTGACCTTACGGAAAAACTGAATATCAAAACCGGTAGTCAGGTTACCGATGATCTTCTTAACAATATACGCCGGATTATCCGGCAACATTTTGTTGAGAAGGGGTTTATGAACACAGATATCAGGATGGTCCAGAAGGATGACAGTGTAAGGATAAATATGGTAGCCCTCGATGTACACGTTGATAAAAATGCAAGAGTTAAAATCGAAGAACTTTTTATCACGGGAAATGAGGCTTTCACAACTAAAAGACTCCGGCGTGTGATGAAGGATACCAAGAAGAGAAATATAAACATCTTTAAAGCTTCCAAGCTTATAAGGAAGAAATTTGAGGATGATAAGAAGAAACTTATTGAATTTTACAATGAACATGGTTACAGGGATGCTGAAGTACTTTCCGACTCTGTAGCCATAGTATCCGATAACCGCATAAATCTCTATTTATCCCTTTACGAGGGAAATAAATATTATTTTGGTGACATCAGATGGCTGGGGAATACGGTTTATCCTTCAGAAGTGTTGTCCAGGGTTCTTGGCATCAATAAGGGCGATGTATTTAATCAGTCTATATTCGATAAAAGGCTTATCATGGCTGAAGATGCTGTTAACTCACTTTACCTTGATTACGGATATTTATTTTTTAATGTTGATCCGGTAGAGGTGAGAATATACGGGGATACTATTGACTATGAAATGCGTATTTATGAAGGGAAGCCGGCTACCATAAATAATATTGTCATTGAAGGAAACACAAAAACCAATGAGCACGTCATCAGGCGTGAATTGCGCACCCGCCCCGGGGATCTTTTCAGCAAACAGGATATTATCAGAACTGTCAGGGAACTGGCACAATTAGGACATTTCGATCCGGAAAAAATTGAACCTGACCCGATTCCTAATCCGGCAGACGGCACGGTGGATATACGTTACCGGCTGGTTGAAAAAGCAAATGACCAGCTTGAATTATCCGGAGGCTGGGGAATGGGAATGCTTGTGGGTACATTGGGACTGCGTTTTTCCAATTTTGCAGCTTCACGTATCACCGACCCTAAGGCATGGAGGCCAATACCATCAGGTGACGGGCAAACCCTGAGCCTTCGTGCCCAATCGAATGGAAGATATTACCAGGCATATAATGTCTCTTTCATTGAACCATGGTTTGGGGGGAAAAAACCAAATTCATTTTCCGTATCCCTATACCATACAATAATGAATAATTCATATTACTGGGGCCAGATAAGCGATCAGTACCTTAAAATATCCGGGGCTTCTCTCGGACTTGGACGCAGGCTTGCCTGGCCTGATGACTATTTCAGCCTTTTTAATGAATTCAGCTACCAGAGATATAAACTCGAAGACTGGCAGGGATATTTCCTGTTTGCTAACGGCACATCCAATAATTTCAGCTTTACAACTAATTTTGGCCGTAATTCCGTTGATCAGCCTATATACCCCCGCAGAGGTTCCAATTTTAGTCTTAGCCTCCAGGTCACTCCTCCCTACTCAATAATTAGAAATCAGGATTTCACCAATGCCATTGATGAAGATAAATACAGGTGGATTGAATACCATAAATGGAAGTTCAAAACAGATTATTATACAAGTTTGGCAGGAAATTTGGTATTATATACAAGAGCTCATTTTGGTTATCTCGGATTTTATAATAAAACTATCGGCCCTTCACCTTTCGAAGGTTTTGATCTGGGAGGTGACGGACTAACCGGTTATAACCTTTACGGCCGTGAAACTATAGCCCTCAGGGGTTATGAAAATGGTTCCTTGACACCTTTGATAAATGGAAATAAATCGGGTAATGTTTATACCAAATATACCTTGGAAATTCGTTATCCGTTTACCCTGAATCCTTCTGCAACTGTCTTTGGACTTGCTTTCATGGAGGCAGGTAATGCATGGTTTGCCATTGAAGATTTTAATCCTTTCCTGGTTAAACGTTCTGCAGGCATAGGATTAAGAGCTTTCCTTCCCATGTTTGGATTACTTGGAATTGACTGGGGGTACGGATTTGATGAGATCCCCGGTAAACCGGGTGTAAATAAAAGCCAGTTCCACTTTACCATAGGGCAGCAATTTTAAATAAGTGTTAACTTAAATGCTTGATATATGAAGAAGTTGTTTTTTTTACCAATAATGGTTTTTCTGTTTGCCAGCTCAGTTATGGCACAGAAATTCGCTTTTGTGGATACAGAGTATATCCTGGATAGAATACCCGCCTATAAGGCTGCTCAGGAACAAATTGATAATTTGTCGCAGGAATATCAGAAAGAAATTGAAGAAATGATCGGTGAAGTTGAAAAACTCTTCAGAACATTCCAGAATGAAAGGGTTCTGCTTACGGAAGAGCAAAAACTTAAAAAAGAAGAGGAGATCATGGCAAAGGAAAACTCCGTGAAAGAACTCCAAAAGAAATATTTCGGACCTGAAGGAGCTGTTTTCCAGAAACGGCAGGAACTTGTTAAACCCATACAGGATGAGATTTATAGAGCAGTTAAGGAAATGGCCGTTGAAGGAGCCTATGCTGTTATTTTCGATACGGCCTCAGGCTCCGGAATCCTTTACGAAAATCCACGCTTTAATAAAAGCGATGAGGTGTTACAAAAGTTGGGCTATAAATAATAAATATGATGAACCATTTTTAAAAAGTTAGGGTTACTTTTTATAGTCCTCAATAATAAACAAAATTAATTATATACATTTGTACAAATTTTCAACTATTTAAAATGAAGAAACTATTTTACACTCTTATTCTTACAGGAATAATAAGCTACAGTTTTGTCCTGAATGCCCAGACTCAAACACTGAAATTTGGCCATGTTAATTCACAGGAAATTCTGGTTCAGATGCCCGAATACAAAGAAGCTATTGACAGTCTGACAAAAGTCAGGGAGCGGTATGCAAGTCAGGAAGAAAAACTGCAGGTAGAAATAAACAGGAAATATAATGACCTGGTAGAACAGCAAAATGTACTGGATTCATTAATACTTCAGATAAGATTCTCAGAACTGCAGGATCTTCAGAACAGGTTACAGGAATTTCAGGTTACGGCAGGTCAGAGACTTCGCACACTTGAGGGAACCCTTACCACAAGAATTATGGACAAGCTTGAGGATGCAGTAAACCGGGTAGCCGTTGAGCTTGATCTGTTATATGTTTTTGATATGTCAGCAGGAAACCCGATTTATGCATCAGAGAAGAGTATAAATGTTGCCCCTATGGTGAGGGACAAACTGGGGTTAAAGTAAGAAATATCTATTATGATAAAGCCGGACTCGCCGATCGGGCTGTTTGATTCGGGTGTCGGAGGTCTTACCGTGGCTGGTGCCATACGGAATATTCTCCCTTTCGAAAAAATGATTTATTTCGGTGATACAGCACATTTGCCTTATGGTGATAAATCAAAAGAAACTATTATTCAGTATTCACTGAAAATTGCCGCTTTTCTGTTATCCAAAAATTGTAAGGTAATTCTTATTGCATGTAATTCTGCATCATCCAATGCTTTCGAGGAGGTAAGGGAATTTGTTGGCAACAGGGCTATGGTGATGAATGTTATTGACCCTGTTACTTCATATGTGGCGGGAAATACCGATGCAAAAAACGTGGGAGTAATTGGTACAAAAGCTACAATCAGCTCTGGAAAATATTCCCGGGATATTTATGCAAAGAACAGATCAATAGAAGTTTCCCCGCTGGCAACCCCGCTTCTTGTCGCTATGATTGAAGAAGGATTTATTTTTGATGATATCTCCAATGCCGTAATAAAGTCATACTTATCGAGAAAAGAACTTGAAGGGATTGACACCCTCATACTTGGCTGCACACATTATCCTATTATTAAAAACCAGATAAGCAAATTCTTTAACTTTGAAGTTAATGTGATTGATTCTGCAAAAATTGTGGCTGAAAAACTACACGAAATTCTTTTAGAAAAAAAACTGCTGAATAATTCCGGGGAAAAACAGGAACACGAATTTTTTGTTTCTGATCATACGGAATACTTCGGGATCATAGCAAAAATGTTTTTTGGCGAGAAGATAAATCTAAAGAAAATAAGTCTGGAATAACTTTGTGTACCTTCGTGAAATCCTTTGTGTCCTTTGTGGTTAACCTCATAACGTATTTAACCACAAAGGACACAAAGGATAACACAAAGTAACACAAAGGGATAAATAATAATATTTTTATAAGGAAGGTAAATAAAGATACAATATATCTGATTTAAGATATGTTTTATAATAGGTTTTGTATTTTCTTTATCTTTTAATTAATATCTAACTTTGAAATTATTAGATTAAGAAGAATTTTTTATTTTGAGGATAGATTTTCTTTCGATAATGATGCATATGGAAAGTAAGGACTTTTCATATGCATTTGCTATTTTTATAAAACTTAAATAACAGGTATGTTATGGCAAAAAAGCCAATGGTAGTTGAGCTGGATGAGGTAGTTATTAAATTTGCCGGTGATTCCGGCGACGGAATGCAATTAACCGGATCACAGTTTTCAGATACCTCTGCTTTTGTTGGGAATGATCTGGCCACCTTTCCGGATTACCCGTCCGAAATAAGAGCACCACAGGGCACTATCGCCGGTGTATCTGGTTTCCAGGTTCACATTGGTCATAAAGAAGTTACCACCCCGGGCGATCTCGCTGATGTACTTGTAGCAATGAACCCTGCTGCCCTAAAGGCAAATATGAAATGGGTCAGGAAAGGGGCCTGCATTATTATTGATATTGATAATTTCGATAATAAAAGTTATAAAAAAGCCGGATATATTGAAGACCCGTTAAGTGACGGTAGTCTGGAAGGATACGTTGTAATTAAGGCTCCTATCTCACATCTTACCAGATCCACCTTGCAGGAATCGAAGTATGATCTCCGAACAGCGGAAAAGACTAAAAATCAATTTGTTGCAGGTATGCTTTTCTGGCTTTTTAACCGCGACATTAAAATTGGAGAGACCTTTATTGAATCCAGGTTCAGGAAAACTCCTGATTTAGTAAAAGCAAATAAAATGGTCTTAAGGGCAGGGTATAATTATGCAGAAACCATTGAGGCCGTGACTACCACTTTTCTTGTCAGTCCTGCAGAAGACAGGAAGGGTTTATTCAGAAATATCACGGGAAATGTTGCTACAGCCTGGGGACTTCTTGCTGCTGCTGAAAAATCCGGGCGGAAATTGTTTCTTGGTTCCTATCCTATTACTCCTGCTTCTGAAATTCTTCAGGAAATGGCATCAAGAAAAAATCTGGGTGCTATTACTTTTCAGGCTGAAGATGAAATTGCAGGTGTAATTTCTGCCATTGGAGCAGCTTATGCCGGTTGTCTTGCAGCTACTTCTACATCCGGACCCGGACTTTCTTTAAAGGGAGAGGCAATAGGTCTTGCCGTAATAACCGAAGTACCCCTGGTTATTATTGATGTACAGCGTGGAGGTCCGGCAACAGGTCTTCCCACAAAAACCGAACAGGCAGACCTGCTGCAGGCTTTATATGGAAGAAACGGTGAAAGCCCATGCATTGTCATTGCTGCCAGCACCCCGGCAAATTGTTTCAACTACGCTTTTACTGCAGCAAAACTGGCACTCGAACATATGACACCGGTAATAATGCTCTCTGACGGGTATCTTGCCAATGGTTCTGAGTTATGGCCAATCCCGGAGATGTCAGATCTTCCTGAAATCAAACCTCCCCTGGTGAAGGATAACCACCCTAATTATTATCCATATTTCAGGGATACGGAAAAACTAGCCAGATATTGGGCTTTGCCGGGACAGGAAGGTCTCAGACATCGTATCGGAGGGCTCGAAAAAGCCGATGTAACGGGTGAAGTATCCCAGGACCCCTTTAACCACCAGGTTATGGTAGAGATACGACAGGAGAAAGTGGACAGAGTGGCAAACTTTATCCCCAAACAGGAAATCCTTGGTGAAGAATCGGGAGATATTCTGGTCATTGGATGGGGGGGGACATGGGGCGCACTCTATTCAGCCGTAAAAGACCTCCAGGAAGAGGGAATATCCATTAGCCTCGCTCAGTTTAATTTTATTAATCCGCTGCCTTCAAATACCGGTGAAATATTGAAAAGCTTTAAATACAGGATTGTATGTGAGCTTAATCTCGGACAATTTGCTGCATACCTCAGGTCAAAATTCCCTCAGCATGAATTGTTACAGTATAACAAAGTCCAGGGACTGCCTTTTATGATATCAGAGTTAAAATATAAATTCAGAGAAATTCTTGAAAAATAATGTTATGACGATCTCCGCTGAAAATCAATTCAAATTGTCACCCGAAGATTATAAGGTTGAAGAACCGGTAAAATGGTGTGCAGGCTGTGGATCTCATGCTGTGTTGACTACGGTGAGAAATGCTCTTCCTGAAACAGGGGTAAAGAAGGAGAATGTGGTTTTTGTTTCCGGCATCGGCTGTTCATCCCGCTTTCCCTATTATATTAATACATACGGATTTCACAGCCTTCACGGGCGTGCAGCACCCCTTGCCGCAGGAATCAAGATAGCCAACCCGAACCTGAGCGTCTGGATCGTTACAGGTGACGGAGACTCAATGGCTATAGGCGGAAATCACTTTATACACATCATACGGCGTAATATCGATGTTACATTACTTCTCTTTAACAATAAAATATACGGACTTACCAAAGGGCAATATTCTCCCACAACACCCAAAGGGAGCATAACAAAAACATCGCCCGAAGGCACCATCGAGAATCCTTTCCGACCGGGTGAACTGGTCATGGGATCACAGGGAACCTTCTTCGCACGCGTGGTTGATACCGAACCTAAAATGATGAAGGAAGTATTCATCCAGGCAGCCCGGCATAAAGGCACATCAGTGGTTGAAGTGCTGTCAAACTGTGTGATCTTTAATAACCAGGTGCACTCGGAAATAACAGGCAAAGATGTCAGGGATGATAACCAGATCTATCTTATTCACGGAAAACCGATGATATTTGGCAAAAACAGGGATAAAGGACTGATTATGCGTAATAATCACCTGGTAGTTGTGAAAATCGGAGAGAATGGTATCACCGAAAAAGACCTGCTCATCCATGATGCACTTGATCCGCGTAATTCCACACACTATAACCTTGTACGAATGACCCTTCCTCATTTTCCCGTGGCTATGGGAATCATCAGATCTGTCCGGTCTACCGTTTACGAAGATCTCCTGTATGAACAGATAAATACAGCGAGGGAAAGTTCCCCCGTGAAAAATATGGATGATTTGCTGAAAAGCGGGAATGTTTTTCATATCAACGGAACTTGAAGGGACGAAGGGGACAGACAAAGGGGACGAAGGGGACAGACAAAGGGGACAAAGGGGACAGACAAAGGGGACGAAGGGGACGAAGGGGACGAAGGGGACGAAGGGGACAGACAAAGGGGACGAAGGGGACGGAATGCACTGTAGAGACGCACGGCTGTGCGTCTACGCACGGCTGTGCGTCTTTGCAAGAAAACCCCGCCTCGCTTTCGCGTAGCTTCAGCGAAGCAAAGGCAGGGGTTTCAATAAAATAGCCAGGGGTGACAACCCCTGGAAAAATGACGGAATGATAATCCGCCGAACAGAAACATGCTCTTTATATCATTCGGCTAATTGAGGCGGAAAAGATAAAGTTGATTTTGGAAATAATAGTGTGAACAAAACAATATAGTATTAACCAAAAAAATGTAAACTTTTTTCAGGACGATACACACAAAAGTAAACACAAAGGATTTGTCCTTCGTCCCCTTTGTCCCTTTGTCCCTTTTCCTGATCCCGTGGTCCCGTGGTCCCGTGGTCCCGTGGTTACGTGATCCCTCAACCACGTAACCACTTTTTTCACTACCTTCGCCTAAAAATATTATCCCTGCTTATGTCAGATATCCCAAAATCGAAAATTGAAATTCAGAGACTTCTTGCAGAGAAAAAGGAAAGGCTTAAAGAACTGGCATGCATCAACCGCACTACCGAAATCCTGAAGGAATGCAGGTCTGTTGAGGAAACACTCAGGCAGATAGTGCTTATACTGCCAAAAGCATGGCAATATCCGGATGATACGGTTGCCAGACTTAAGTTTGCCAAGGTGGGTTATATTACTCCCAACTTCAGGGAAACCCAGTGGAAACAGGCACAGACTTTCAGAACCATAGACGACAGGGGTGGATCTATAGAGATATTTTACCTCAGAGAGTTTGAAGAGGCATATGAAGGCCCTTTTCTTAAGGAGGAACGCGACCTTATAAATAACCTTGCCGGCATGATAGCTAACTATCTCAATGCCATGGAGGCCAGACGGATTCTAAGGAAATCAATGGAGCTCGATAAACTCAGGTCAGAAATATCGGAATTTCACCATGTAAAAGAAATAAGCAGCCGGAAGTTACTTCAGACCTTTCTGAACAACCAGAATGTCAACAGAGATATATATCATGATATGATGCCTTTTAAGGTGCGCGAAGTGTTGCTGGTAGCCACCCTTTATGACGCGTATACCGTGGAAAAAGAAGGCCGGTTCTCTGAACATATCCTGGGAGAACATTACCAGGCAAACCTTACTTCCATGCCCAGGGTTACAGGGGTATCTACCTACGACGAGGCCATGGAACAAATGAGTTCAAGGCATTTCGACCTGGTGATACTGATGATCGGGGCAGATAAAGAAACTCCCCTGGCCATTGCAAGATACGTTAAGGATAATTATCCCTACATAAAAATCAATGTTCTATTAAATAACAAACAGGAGCTCGCTTCTTTCAGGGAAAAAACTGCTGATCTGGGTTTATTTGACAAGTTGTTTGTCTGGAATGGTGACTCAAGGATCTTTTTCACCATGGTGAAACTTCTGGAAGATAAGGTAAATGTTGAAAACGATACTGAAATAGGCCTGGTGAAGGCTATCCTGCTTGTTGAAGATTCCGAACTGTATTATTCCCGCTACCTTCCGCTTCTCTATTCGAGTGTTTTTGAACAGACAAGAAGAATAATGCTCGATCAGTCGACCGATGAATTATATAAAATCCTGAGATTACGTGCCCGGCCTAAAGTGTTACTGGCTTCAAATTATGAGGAGGCTATTGAAATACTCGAAAAACATGGCGACTTTCTGCTTTGCCTGATCACCGATGTAATATTTCAGCGGGAAGGCAGATATGATGACCAGGCCGGATTCAGACTGGTGAAATATGCACGGGATAATTTCAAAACCCTGCCAACCATCATCCAGTCGTCTGACACGCAAAATTCAAGGATGGCTTTTGAATTAAAATCCATATTTATTAATAAAAATTCAGAAACCCTTCTTCAGGATATCAAAAGTTTCATTAGTCACCATCTGGGCTTTGGCAATTTCGAATACCGTGATCCGGGGGGAAGAAAAATCGCCGAAGCCAAATCTCTTAAGGAATTTGAAAAGCACATCGAAACAATACCCATTGAATCGCTCATATATCATGGGAAAAGAAATCATTTTTCGCTATGGCTGATGGCACGTGGTGAAATCAAAATTGCGAAAATGATTTTTCCCGTGAAGGTTACGGATTTTAAAACACCTCAGGAATTCCGGGATTATCTGAAGTATGTGATAAACAAATACCGTAATGAGTCCAACTCCGGTAAAATTGTGAACTTTGAGGAATCGGCCCTGTTGGATGAATCCAATATAGTAAGTCTGGGTACAGGTGCTCTCGGAGGAAAAGGAAGAGGCCTCGCATTCATTAATACCCTTATCTATAACCTCAACTTTTCTGAGCGTTTAACGGGAATAAACATAAGGAATCCAAAAACCTCGATTATCGGAACGGATGAGTTCGATCATTTTATTGAAAGAAATAACCTTATTGAAATTATCCATGGTAATTATGATTATACCGAGATCTGCGAAATATTCCTCCGCAGTGAACTTTCCTTCCATGTGGAAAAAAAGCTTAAAACATTACTTAATGTTTTGAAATGTCCTCTGGCCGTAAGATCTTCCAGTCTGCTTGAAGACAGTACCAACCAGCCTTTTTCCGGGGTCTTTGAAACATTCCTTCTTCCGAATAATCATCCTGACAGTAAAGTAAGGTATCAGCAACTGGCCGATGCTATCAGGCTGGTGTATGCTTCCATTTACACTCCTGAGGCGCGTGCCTATTTTGATATGATTAATTATAACATCGAGGATGAAAAAATGGCAGTGATCATCCAGGAGGTCGTCGGGTACGAGTATGACGGTTATCTGTATCCTCATATCAGCGGCACGGCGCAGTCACATAATTATTATCCTGTAGCCCACATGAAACCTGAGGATGGATTCGCGCTGGCTGCCCTGGGATTAGGGCATTATGTTGTACATGGAGAGCGGTCCTACAGGTTCTCTCCAAGGTATCCCGACCTTGAAGTAAGTGCCCCAAAAACACTGATTAAAGAATCACAGCTTGAATTCATTGCCCTTGATCTGCATAAATCTGAAATCAATTTCAAAGAGGGAGGAGCAGAAGCAAGCCTGGTAAGAGTAAATATCGCTGAAGCTGAAAAACACGGAACGCTCACTCATCTGGCATCGGTTTATGATCCGGAGAACGACCGGCTGGAACCCGGGTTGTCAGTGAACGGACCCAGAATTATCAACTTTTCCAATATCTTGAAATATAATTATTTACCGCTTGCAAAAACCCTGGAATTTATTCTCGATGTAGGAAAAGAAGCGATGGGAACTCCCATTGAAATTGAATATGCCCTCACACTTAGCAATGATCCTGCTGTGCCTCCTTCCTTCTACCTTTTACAAATAAAACCCCTGGTAGGAAACGCCGGGGAAGTTGCATTCAACCTGGATGAGATAGATAAACAGAAAATTATCATATTCTCTGAAAAAAGTATGGGTAACGGTATCATTGAAAATGTGACCGATATTATCTTTGTGAAAAGAGATGCGTTTGATAAAACGAAAACTAAAGAAATGGTGAAGGAAATTGATGAAATGAATAAACGCATATTATCCGAAGGAGGGAATTACATACTTATCGGACCAGGACGGTGGGGTACCAGAGACCCGTTTATCGGGATACCCGTCAACTGGATCAATATCTCCGCTGCACGGGTGATCATTGAGGTCAGCCTGGCCGACTTTCCGCTGGATGCATCCCTGGGGTCCCACTTTTTCCATAATGTGACATCTATGAATATAGGATATTTTTCCATTCAGTATAGTTCGAAAAAAGAGTTCATTGACTGGAATTTGCTGGAGCAGCAACAGGCAATATCGGAAGGTAAGTATTTTAAACATGTGCGTTTTACCAAACCGCTGAATGTGGTCATGGAAGGGAAAAAACAATATTCACTGGTATATATCGCATAAACACACACTCTGTGCCTCTCTGTGTATCTCAGTGCTTCTCTGTGAAATAAAAATATAACACAGAGAGACACAGAGTAACACAGAGATACACAGAGAAATACAGAGGAACACAGAGAAATACAGAGAACTAACAAGGGCTTATGGAGAATTACAAACAGAAAACCGGCAGACTTGACAATCCTGTCATTGATTTCAGCATGACGGAATTTGAATTGCTGATGCAGAAAAGGATCAGACAGGTCCTTATCATCAGCAGCAATTACGATTTCTTTATGCTGGAAGAAGACGGCAGAATTGATGAGCAGATATTTAACGAGTATTTTTCACTAAACCTTAGTAACCCTCCCCGTTTTATTAAAGCCGGCACTTCAAAAGAAGCATTTGAAGCCCTGGAAACAGAAAATATAGATCTTATCATTGAAATGCTGAATATTGGAGATGCTGACACCTTTCAACTGGCAAATCAAATTAAGGATAAATATAAAGAAATACCTATTGTTGTACTTACCCACTTTAACAGGGAAGTATCAATGCGTCTTCAAAATGAAGATATGAGCGCTATTGATCACGTTTTTTGCTGGCTTGGGAACACTAATTTATTGCTAGCCATTATAAAACTTATTGAAGACAGGATGAATGCTGAAAATGATGTGGAAAAAGTGGGCGTTCAGGTAGTTTTACTTATTGAAGATTCAATAAGGTACACATCTGTTTATCTTCCTTTATTATACAATATCATTCTAAAACAATCCAGGGATTTCGCAAAGGAAGCTTTGAATCAGCATCAGCAAAACCTCAGAATGAGGGGCAGGCCAAAAATTCTTCTGGCAAATACTTATGATGAAGCCTTGACTTTGTATAACCGGTATAAACATAATTTATTAGGAATAATTTCTGATATCAGTTTTAAAATAAATGAAACATATGATCAAAAATCCCAGGCAGGAATAAAGTTCTGCAGGCTCGTTAAGGAAGAAGATCCTAATATGCCGTTTCTTTTACAATCCTGTGATATCAATAATGAAAAGTATGCCCGGCAATTTGGAGCCGGATTTGTTTATAAATATTCTAAAACTCTTTCCCAGGATGTACAGAGATATATATTTCAGCATTTTGGTTTCGGGGAATTTATCTTTAAAGATCCGCAAACCGGGGAAGAAGTTGCCAGAGCTCCTGACCTGCCAGCATTACAGCAAATTATTCTAAAGATCCCCGAACAGGTATTAGCGTACCATTCTTCCCGTAATGATTTTAGTAAATGGCTGAATGCAAGAGCCTTGTTTCCTGTAGCAAATCTTATTAAATATATCAGGAATGAGGATTTTAATAATATTGATGAGGTCAGATCATATATTTTTGAAGCCATTGCAAGCTTCCGTATAAGTAAAAGAAGAGGAATCATTGCCAAATTTGATAAGAACAATTTCGATGAATATTTTAAATTTACGAGAATAGGAGAAGGTTCCATTGGCGGAAAGGCAAGAGGTCTGGCTTTTATAAATATGATGATCAAGAATTATTCCTTATTCAGTAAATATAAGGATGTAGTTATTACTGTGCCCAGAACAGTAGTTCTAAGCACTGATATCTTTGATGAATTTCTCGAGATGAATGATCTGTATAGAATTGGATTTTCTGATCTGAGCGACGACGAAATACTGAATCATTTTGTAAATGCTGAATTACCCGGCTGGCTCCACCAGAATCTTTACACTTTTATTTCCATTGTTAAAAACCCGATCGCCATACGCTCTTCTTCTAAACTGGAAGATTCTTATTTTCAGCCATTTGCCGGGATATATTCAACCTATATGATACCGTTGGCAGAATCGGATCATGCGCTTACCATGCGAATGCTGACCAATGCCATTAAAAGTGTTTATGCTTCGGTGTTTTACAAATCAAGTAAAGCATATATGGCCGCTACTTCAAATATTCTGGACGAGGAAAAAATGGGGGTTATTTTACAGGAGGTATGTGGGTCGAAATACGGAGACCGCTACTATCCAACATTTAGTGGTGTGGCAAGAAGTATAAATTTCTATCCCATTAAACCTGAAAAACCTGAGGACGGAATTGCTAATGTAGCCTTTGGTCTGGGTAAATATATTGTTGATGGCGGACTTTCCCTTCGTTTTTCCCCCGCCTTTCCTAAAAAAGTATTGCAACTGTCGTCTACCGACATGATCCTGAGAGACACCCAGAAATATTTCTACTCACTCGACCTGTCGAGCGAAAGTTTTGTTACTTCAACGGATGACAGTATGAATCTTTTTCGTTTAAAGATCAGCGATGCTGAAAAGGACAATTCTCTCAGAAATATTGTTTCTGTATATGATTACGAAAATAACCTTATCCGTGACGGTAATACCTATAGTGGCAAAAAAGTTGTTACATTCTCTCCCATTCTTAATCACAATGTTTTTCCTCTGGCTGACATTCTTAAGGAACTGCTGGAAATAGGGCAAAAAGAGATGAATGTCCCGATTGAAATTGAATTTGCAGTGAATCTGAATGTGCCGGAGGGAAGTCCCAATATTTTCAGTTTCCTCCAGATCAGGCCTATTGTAACCAGTGAACAGGGTATGATGGTTAAAATTGGCAATATAAAAAATGAGGAAGTTATCATCCTTTCCCATTCAGCCCTTGGGAATGGCATATTTAAAAATATACATGATTTTATTTATATCAGACCGGAGTCTTTTAATCCTTCGAAAACCGCAGAGACAGGCAGAAGACTGGAAAGCCTCAATAAAATGATGAAGGAAGAAAAACGTAATTATATACTTGTGGGGCCGGGGAGATGGGGTTCTTCAGACCCGTGGCTGGGGATACCTATTAAATGGCCACAGATATCGGAAGCAAAGATCATTATCGAATCAGGACTTGAAAATTACCGTATTGACCCGAGCCAGGGAACACACTTCTTTCAGAATCTCACCTCCTTCGGTGTCGGGTATATGACCATCAATCCCTTCATTAATGACGGAATATATGATTTAAACTACCTGAATGAGATGCAACCGGTCTCCGAAGATGAGTTTATCCGTCATGTACATTTTGACCGCCCGCTGAAGATCATGATCGACGGCAGGACGAATACGGGGGTGGTGTTTAAGGAGGGGGTTTGAAAAACTATTACAAAGTATTAAATTTATATATTTGTATCACTGTTGTTCGGTAAAAAAATATTTTAGAGATGAGATTCTTCGCTTCACTTCGTTTCGCTCAGAATGACAGACACTTATAGTTTGAAGGTTGGGGCTTGGTTGCGGCGAAGCCGCAACCAAGCCCCAACCTTGTTAGTCATAAGCAATTACTGTCATTCTGAGCGATAGCGAAGAATTTCATCATTTTTACCGGACACCATTGAATTTGTATAATTAAAAACCATCATCATGAACGTAGACACACTAATGAATGAACTTGTACGGCGCACCCCCGGTGAAATGGAATACCACCAGGCTGTTCGTGAAGTTCTTGAATCTATCGATGA
>CAYVTV010000007.1:26727-38653 GCA_964454295.1 uncultured Bacteroidaceae bacterium | reverse complement strand
TCCACTCAATAAAAATATGATCTTCAGGCATGCCATGACCTCTGAGCAAGGGAGCAAGACTTTTACCTTCCGGTGAATCCGGTATTTTCTTTCCCATCAGGTCAAGTAGTGTGGGAACTATGTCTATCTGGCTTACACGTTGTTTAATAATTGTCTGTTGCCTTTTGATAAAGGGTATCCTCATCATAAAAGGAACACGTACCGACTCTTCGAACATAACTCCTTTACCTGTCATCTTGTGAGAGCCCATCATATCTCCGTGATCGCTGGTGTAAACAACGATAGTATTATCTGCCAGTCCCATTTTTTCCAGTTTATCAAGAATAGCTCCCACACTGCGGTCAACCTGACTGACAAGTCCCCAGTATCTTCCGATAAGGTTCCTGAACTGTGGTTCATCCGGCCCGTGCTTATCAATGGCTTCCTCCCTTTTTATCCGATACCGCAAAGGGTCATTCTCATCCAGGGGATCATTCAGATTTTCCGGAATATCAATATCGTCAGGATGATGCAGATCATTTAAAGGGCCGGTATAGGGACCGTGTGGTTCAAGAAAGTTAACATACAGGATGAACGGATCATCCTGGTGAGCTTCAAGAAATTCACAGGCTTTCTCTTCCAGGAATCTGGGCTTGCAATGCTCAATAGGCATGGATGCAGCGACTCTCCTTCTGAAAGTATTTCCATTTCCAACAGGTTCATATCCATTTTCAATCAGAAAATGGAAATAATCACTTCGTGCATTCCTGTCCCTGCCTGGTGAATACTGATGAATATACTGATCTTCAATTGACACCCATGTCTCAAAGCCATGCTGTGCAAAAATCTCATCACCCAGATGCCATTTTCCCATATAACCTGTCCTGTAAGATGAATCGTTCAATAATTCAGGAAAACAGAGCAAATCTTCAGGCAGCGGAATACCATTAGAGGTTAAACCTGAAGTATGAGGATACAATCCCGTCATTACACTTGAACGGGATGGAGTTGAAACAGGCTGGGTAACATATGCCTTTTGAAATACGAAACACTGTTCAGCCAGACGATTGAGATTAGGAGTCTTGATCTTCCGGTTACCATAAACAGCCATGGTGTCTGCCCTTTGCTGATCTGTCCATATAAACAATAAATTCGGTTTCTTACGGGATGTATTAAACAGATTGCAACCTGAAGCCATCACACCAGCAGACATTGCCGAAGTAGAGCGGATAAAATCACGTCGTGAAAAATGTTTTGCCATTTGTATATTTTTTATGATTGTTCGTTATGCTTTTACATCATGTTGATAATGAGTGCTTTATAATTTTATTTGAATATTTTTTATTCTCTTGATAATCAACACTTTGCGCCTTCGCGCCTTTGCGTTTTTTTTAAATTTAACAAACTGTTGTTTTGCTTTAATACTTATATTTTATCGCATTCAACCATTATATTTTCTCAATCACATATATAAGGTCCGTGTACAGCAGTAATTTTGAAATTTTCCTCTGAATCGTCAAGGATATAGATCATAAAACTTTCACCTCCCGGTTTAACGCGAATAACAATATGACCTTGTCTGCTTTTCATATTATCAATCCGGGAGCCGATAACCACATGTGTTGCCTCCATTATATTAGTTGAAAACACATCACGCGGGCCGGGATATATTTTTTCCGACATCATTCGGGAAAGAACACAGGAGGAGGGATGACTCGGTGCCCAGGCCTGAATTATATGCACCCTTGGACGCACCGCTTTAAGAAAAGCTTCACTCATCGTTCCATAAAAAGCATGATGGTTTGCGAGACATACTTCCACAGGACCTGTTACCAGACCAACAGGAGTTTCAATATCCTGCCAGGTGCCCGGAGAGTCTGAAGTAATATCTCCCCCGTTGAAATAATCAAACTTACCGTAGGAAAGCCGGAAGGCAATGCTGTTCTTGTTTTCATTCGGGTATTCTTCCCTCGATAAACTCTCCAGGGGAGGAAAATGATTACGGGAGTTGTCTCCAACACCCGTCCATACATGTCCGTTTGCTGCAAGATTCCGGATCTCGAAATTTTTATACTTTCCCGGATCATTCAATAATACAAACTGATTGTTTTTCCCAACATCAAATTTTTCTACTATAATCTTATTATTCCTTATATGCCAATCCAGGAACAGCCTGTAATTTTTCATGTTTTCACCCATCAGGGGAACAGGCCAGTTGTAGTCAGGCCAGTTGCGATCAATTATTCTGGTAAAAGGAACGATATCTCCCACTTCGGTAATTCCTGTCAGTGTAAATGCTCCGTTTGCTGCTGTTTTCACTCCAGGGAAAGGCCTCCCCATATGGTCATCATGAAAATGGGTAATGAGAATATAATCCAGTTTTTTATTCTTTTGTCCATCCATCATATTTAAGATATACCTTGCGATCCATCCACCGGGTGTACGACTGTCGTTAGGTTTTTGATCAGTAACCCGAGGTTTTACCCGTTGTGAATTGCCTGCGTCCACCAGCATGGTGGTGCCGTCAGGCAGGATGAAGAATGCTGATTCTCCTTTCCCTGTGTTTATATGATGAATATCGAGATACCCCTCTGACCATGAAGGAATAACATTTCCCACCTGTGCCTGCTGAGAAAACAAAATGTTTACCGGGAAAATGATATACAGGATAAGGAAACCAAATCTTACTTTTCTGATTATTTTCATGATTAATGATGTATTTAATTAACAATAATTATTTTAAAATTATAATCTTTTCAAGTAGCATCTCACACTATTCATTCTTTAAACCACAATACAGCATTTGTGTCCTTCAGGTACCCCACCAGCTTATTATGCAAATCTTCAGCAAGTTCAGGCATTTCCTTTGACAGATCATTTGCTTCACTGATATCTTCAGCAAGATTGAAAAGCTCTATTTTATGCTGAAGGTCATCCCTCCAGTTAATTGTCAGTTTATAATTTCCTTCCCTGATAGCTGACATATTCGTATTATGATGAAAGATCAGATATGGCAGATTCCTTTTTATTTCTCCTGCGCCATTGTTATGAATCACATCTTTAAAGCTTCCCCCGTCAATAACATCAGGCAGTATCTTCTCATATCCTGCAATATCTGCAAGGGTCGGAAAGATGTCTGTTGCCGTAACAGGAACCCTGCTGATACTGTTAGGTTTTATTCCCGGGCCTGTAACAATGAACGGAACACGAATACCTCCTTCATATAAATTACCCTTTCCTCCGCGCAAAGGAAAATTACGTGATATCTTTTGATCCCTGTTCAGTGGCAGGCTCGTTCGTCCACCATTGTCAGAAAGAAAAATTATGTATGTATTATCAAGTAATTCGAGTTCCTCAGCTTTATCTATCAGTATTCCGATCCCTGTATCCATATCTTCTGTCATAGCAGCAAATTCAGGGATCTGATGTTTGGTTCCCGGGCTGATATTTCTGTATTTTTCAATAGATTTTTGTGTATAGGTAATTCCAAGATGTACAGCATAATGGGATACCTGGAGATAAAAGGGATTTCCCAGTTTTACCTGTTCTTCCATAAATTTAACGGAGCGGTCGGTGATGCTGAAAATAAGTTTGGGATCATCCAGGGCCGCAGGCCATTCTATACTGCTGTTACTTCCTCCCGTATCATTGTTTGTATATCCGTCACTATAGTCATATCCCATAACATCAGGCGGCACCTGGTCATAGCGTGTGTCCCATTTCCCGAAATGAGCGGTTTTATACGCCGGATCTGTTTGCTTAAGCATCTGTGGGATAGAGAGTTGTTTCCTGTACTCAGCAGTCCACACTTCAGTGTCCTTTTGCATAATATGCCGTGGCGGCGACATTCCTGTGAGAATACATCTGCGTGTAGCATAACACTGGGGTGATGAGGCATAGCCATCTGTAAAGCGCATACCCATGCGGGCCAGGCGCTCCATGTTAGGCGTCTGATAATAGTCGCTTTTTGAACGAGGCTCATCGGGATCCATTAAAAATGAAGTTCCTACCCAATTCTGGTCATCGGTAAGTATCACAATAAAATTAGGAGATTTGCTTTTATCAGGCACTTTAGAAGTGCACGCAGTAAACAAATTAACTGCTCCTACTAATGGCCATGATAGTGATCTGAAAGAAAGGTACTTCATTGAAATGAATATTAAATTTTAATTTTTAAAGTTTCTCATTTTATCTTCCCGGCATTGTTCCTCTTTTCCTGTCAAACACAATCTTCTCATTAGTATTCCGATCGTACCAGTCAGGAGTAAGGTTTTCAGGTGTGGTGTCCCCGGTGTTAAACTGCCAGTTTTTCAATAAGACTCTCATCTTTTTTAATTCCTCCTGGTATTCCGGAATGGATGCCAGGTTAAGCAGCTGTAATGGATCTGTTCTTACATCGAAAAGCTCTTCACAAGGCCTTGGAGTTATAAAGATATCGGTCTGGGCATGTGTCAGTTTACCCTGGTCTCTTACCTGTTCCAAAGCTGCCTGTGATGGAGATCTCTTTACATCAGCAGGTCCGCAGTTTGCCAGTTTAGGACGTGCATTGTAAACATACAGGAAATCTTTTGTGCGGGCCATACGTTCATGAGCCTCATAATCATGCCAGTTGTGCTCAGAAAAAACCACATTCCGCATTTCTGCCAAAGGATTCTTAATTACCGGCAGAAAACTAATACCCTGATATTCTTCAGGAGGTTTTATTCCTGCTATATCCAGAATGGCAGGTGCAATATCAACGGCACTTATAAGGCTGGAGGAAGAGGCTCCTCTGTGCGTAATACCCTCAGGCCAAAAGACAATAAACGGAGTTTTCATCCCGCTGTCATACACCCTGGTTTTATCCCGCGGGAATGGCCGGCCATTGTCTGCCATTACTATTATCACAGTGTTATCAATTACTCCCTGTTCTTCCAGTTCATTTCTTACCTTACCAACATAATAATCGAATCGTGCAATTTCATTATAATAGGAAGCGATATCCTCTCTGGTTTCAGGAGTGTCGGCATAATAAACAGGAACAGTTACTTCCTGCGGGTTATGTGTTATATGAAATGTATCTGCACCCCAGGAGCGATGAGCATCATATGAAGCCAGCCAAAAAAAGAAAGGTTTATTTTTCGGCCTTTCTTTCAAACAACTGACCCAGTAATTCTGCCCACCGTCTCCATTGTCAAACCCGAATTTTTTGTCAGTATTCCTGTCAAAAGCCCTGTAGGTATCCTCTCCCATATGCCACTTACCGGCTTGTGCAGTGTAATAATTATTCTGCCTCAGCAGCAAAGGAAAAGGAATTTCGGTTCCCGGTAAGGGGGTATGCAGTTCCGCAGCACCGTTAGAGTGAGGATATTTACCGGAAATAATACTACAACGACTTGGACTGCATGAGCTTGCAGTTACATATACATTGTCAAATCGTAAACCTTCACGGGCCAGCCGGTCAATATTTGGAGTTTTTACAACCTCATTCCCATAACATCCGAAATCATTCCAGCTAACGTCATCAGCAATTATCAAAACTATGTTAGGAGGAGACTTTGCGTCCATAACATATGAATTAGTCACCAAACCACTGAGAAATAAATATTTTACCAAATCATTCTTCATAAGCTAAAGAATAGTTATATTATGTATTATAGAATTTATTTCCCATCTAAACATCCTTTGTAATTACATACGGTTTTCTGTACCTGCGTGTAAGCATTAGGTTAGCTGCATCATCATTGGCAAATTTTTCATATTCACACATAAATTTCAGTTCCCTTCCCAGACGGAATGAGACATTTGCAAGGTGAGCCAGGGCTGATGAATAATGCCCTTCCCTGATATCACAAAACAGTTTGCTGCTATCACCTGCACGTATTGCATCCACAAAATTCGCAGAATGTAAGGCACTCTTCTGAGATTCCCGGAATGTAGGATCAGCTTTTACGGCTGCCATCATCTGTTTTGATCCTGCAAAAGGTTCGCTCTCATCCTCACGGAAAGCTTTCCATTCCCTGTTGTCCAGTTCAAGATAACCCTTTGTTCCATAAAAAAAGTTGCCAACACGAATTTGTAAAGTTCCTTCCCTGTTTGTGATATGTCCACGGGTTTCAAATTCAAGGACCTTCCCGTCATCATATTTAAAGAGTGAGGATTGGGTATCCGGAGTTTCCTGGGAACACTCATCCGGCTTCCATCCAAAAATACCCCCGGTAGAATACACAGTTACCGGATGAACATTCTTGTTTAATCCCCAGCGCGCCACATCAAACTGGTGCGGGCCCTGGTTACCCGTATCACCATTACCGGTATTCCAGTGCCAATGCCAGTTATAATGCACCTTTCTTTCATTGTAATTTTGCCAGGCAGCGGGTCCCAGCCACATATCATAATGCAGGGTGGAAGGAGGTGTACTGTCGGGTGCAATCCCAAAAGATGGTCTGGGTTTTAAGCATAAGCCCCTGGCCATATATACTTCACCGATACCTCCCTCATGCAGAAACTTCATGGCTGCCTGTATGCCCGCATCTGCCCGCCTCTGAAAACCGACCTGCACACATACATTATATTTACGGGCAGCCTCAATCATCTTGCGGCCTTCAAAGATATTGTGACTGCAGGGTTTTTCCACGTACACATGTTTTCCTGCCTGGCATGCCCAGATAGTTCCCAATGCATGCCAGTGATTTGGCGTGGCAAACCATACCGCATCAATATTTTTATCATCAAAAACACGCCGCATATCCCACTCATTTTTCGGCTTTATACCTGTTGCGTCAAATACCTGCTTATTACCATCAGCATAAAACTTTTCATCCACATCACATAAGGTGATCAGATTGACATTGTCTTCTTTCAGGCTGCAGACATCGCTGATAAGTCCTTTCCCCCTGCCGCTTATGCCAATTACCGCACCATTAACACGATCATTTGCCCCTAAAATGGATGCATAGGAACGGGCACTGAAACCCATTGCTCCAATAGCAATACCGGCAGTACCTGTAACACTCTTTTTGATAAAATCTCTTCTTTTAACCATGACATTTTCTTTTTATGCATTAATTATTATATATTCCTAAACTGAATACTTAACACCCATCGTTCGTTAGATTAAAATAAACGCAAAGACCTTTAGGCGCGATGTGTTAATTATTAATGACATAATTAATGGGCGTATGAATAGGCAATGTGTTCATTATCAGTGTAATATAAAATTTTAACAAAATATTGTTACAATTAAAGGCTACTTTAATTTTTTTACATTAGCTACTAATTCATTAAATACGGATAGTTGTTCTTTCATAGCGGCAATTCTGTCCCCCGGTATAACCCTTCCTTCCAGAAGAATCCATCCTTTAAAACTATTCCCTGCCAGGAGATTGAAAAGTTGCTGGTATGGGTAATCTCCGGTATTCATTTCACGCACATGAACAGTATCCCCGATCCATTTACTTACCAGCCGGAAGTTTCCCTCAATCCCGGGGGGATTCATATCAACTGTGTTACAATTCCAGCAAATTTTCACATTCGGTTCGGTCACCTGATCATAAATAGCTCTGATAACAGGAAGTTCACTTGTTCCTTTGCCATGAGGTTCCAGTCTTATCAGCTGTCCATAATCCCCTGCAAATCTTCCAACCTCATTCAGGGCTGCTGCAATTTGCGCGATGGTTTTTTCTTCAGGCACTTCAGGAGGCAAAGCATTTGGTTTTACCTTTATTCCGGTGGCACCAATATCTTTGCACAGTTTAACATATTCTTTCGTCTGCTCAATATGCTCACGTAAAACACTCTGATCCGGATTATGATATTCAAAGTTTGATCCATATCCCACGCAGGTAACAGGGCTGTTGGCAAATCTTTTTTTAACTTCAGCCCGCTGTGCAGCATTCAGCGTTGTCTCAACGCCATGTGAATGTGTTGTGCGCAATTCTACTGCTCCATACCCGGCAATTTCACAATTTTTTATCAGGGTGGGTAAATCCCAGTCTCTTCCCCATTGATAGGTAACAAGACCTAATTTCAAGGAATATTTCCGATTTTCTTCCAAAGGAGAGTAAAAACTCATTGTTGCCAGACCTGCTGAACCGATCAGACTTTTTTCGATAAACCTGCGACGGGTGAAATGATTTTTCATCTTTCAGAATTTATTATTACTTAACTTTCTGTTCATAAGTTTTAAGGTCTTCTTCTGAATATGCATTTTTGCGTGCTTCAGGGATACTGACACTCACAGGGATGCTTTTAACTATCGCTGCCTCCTGATAATCATTAATACCTGAATCATCTTTCGTTAATGAGAATGCATCATATAGTTCACCGGTTACAGTATAGCACTCAAAATTCAACTTATTATTATCAATAGTAATGTATTGATATAACTGAAGTTCAGATCCAAATCTGTCGCTCCACAAGCTTGTGCTCAGTCCGTACATTTTTGCTCCGGCTACGGAAACAACATATACAGGAGGATTAACACAACCGCTTCCCACCATAGGCAGGTTCCGCCCCCGGCAATAGGTGTGATCATGTCCCTGCAACACCAGGTCAACCCCATGCTTTTCAAGTACAGGTTTTAATCCATCCCGGTAACTATCCTTATCCCTACCCTGAGAACATGAATACACGGGGTAATGGGTAAACACAACCGCCCACTTATATGGATTTTCTTCGAGGGTTTGATCCAGCCAGCTTAATATTAATACCGCGTCCTCCGGATTTTGCTCCATGGCGGGAGAATCTATTGAAATGAATCTTACTCCCTGGTAATCCATGTAATAAACCCGGTTCGTAAATTTTTCAGAAGGACCATTTCCAGGCAGGGTAAAAATTTGCTGCCACTGGTTCCCTAAATAGCGCTTTCCAGATTCGTCCTTGAAATATTCATGATTTCCCGGGGTAGGCACAGAGGGGAGCATGCCAAAGATCCATCCACCGGCATAGAAGAAATCATGCCACAGATGATCATAGCTTCTTCCTACCAGGTCACCGGCTAAAATCATAAATTCCGCATCAGGAAAGTGAGTATACGCCTGCCGCAACACCCTGGAACAATAATTCTTAATTTCATTCTGCAAGTCGCCAAAATACAGAAATCCAAATCTTTCAGGTTTGTCATAAGAGGTAGTAAATTGAACCCACTCACTCCAGTGCTTGCCATCACCCACCCGGTAGGCATATCTGGTGCCTGGCTGAAGATTATCAAATGCAACCTTATGTCCCATAGCATCTTTACTTTCCTTGTCCCAGGGGGCTGAATGCCCTTTAACAGTTACAGCATCTTTATCAAGGTATGGAGATGGATGCTGAACAACTATTTGTCCCACAGGATTACTGATCTCAAAAGCCGTACGCCAGGATACCGCTCTGCTTCTTGCTGGATCACCAGGTATGGTAAGCATAATACGATCGGGATAACTGCCGGAAACCGTACCTGTCTGTTCACTGTTCACTGCATCCTCCTGAGTACGGCATGAAAAGAATGTGACAAAGAAAATTGGAATTAAATAACGCATCATATTCATTTCTATAATTATAAATTAATATTAAGACTTTATTATGTGTTTTAAAAAGCTAATCATGAGTACTTTGTTTATTAATATAAATATTACCTATATTGATAATAATCAACAATTATTCACTATTGTTTTGAATTTTATATTAGTTTAACTAGTTATCCTATGTATGTAAGTTCATTACATTTTTATATTGCGTTGATAATGAATATTTTAACAATTCAGGCATAAATTAACTATATTGTTGACATACAAATTATTGCGCCTTTGCGCCTTCGCGTTTATTTTAATTTAATTAACTATTAATTTAAATACGAGATTGATTTATTTTTGATCATAATTTACCCATTGTCCAATATTAAAATCATATTTGAACCATTGTGTTTCCTCTCTGTCCCACCTGAATCTGAAAAAAGGCGAAGAGATTATGCCTTTATCCATATCAGGTGATTGATCCGGGCAATAAGCATCAACTATAAAACCATCATTTCTCAGTTCTATTGTTGTAATATGAAATGCTTCCCTCCCTGTAAAAGTATCTCCTCCTTTTTCCTGGTCCACAAACCAGGTTCCCGTATTTCCTTCGCTGAACTTTCCGATCTCTCTTCGGTTTGCTGCCCACCCGCCATGACCGACAGCTATCATTCCCTCCGGATCATGATACACGTATTTACCTGAGTACTCCCATCCGGTTATTTCCGATGAGATGCTATCTCTAAGGCAATTTACCGAATAAAAATCAGTTAGATACTCCGCATCAAATGAGTAAGATGGTGTATGTTTTGATACTTCCAGATATGCCCTGTCCATGAATGTTCCATCAGGTTTTAAGAAGGAAATGGATATCGGCACTGTCCTTGTATAACAATGATCATGACCTTCAATAATCAATTTAATTCCATTATTGTGCAAAACAGGAAGCCAATATTTCAGGATATCCCTGTTCCTTAATTCCAGGTTAGGTCTGACCGTACCGAAGAATGCCCGGTGCCAGACCGGAAGAATAAATTTGTATGACTCCCCTGCCTTTTTCTTTCCTTCAGGTTCCATTAGATCGGAGAGCCAGAGGTCCTGTCTTACCTCACTATGAAGCTCTTCAAACCATGACCATACATCAGTAACTTTATTTCCGTCTGTCCAGTCTCTGAATCCTTTCAAAGGTTCTCCCTCCCAATTAAGGACATTGTCCAACCCTACAACAAGCAGATAATCAGAGAAAGACAGGGCACCGAAACCGCCATGACCGAATCCTGCTCTGACATGTTCCGGATCCATATTCGGATGATTGAAATTGAGTTCATTTCTGAAACCTTCACTCCGGAAAGGCCAGTAAAATAATAGTTCCATCCAGTTAGCAGATACAAATAACGGATACTTCTGTAAATTTTTCCGGGGATTATTTGGTTCCTGAATAGGCGGCAGGTTTGTTAACTCATGATTTCCCAATATACTTACATGAGGTATGATAAAATTCCGGTAAACACATCCGTCAATCTCCATATCATAGATGAAATACCCACTATCAGCATTATAAAGAATGTCAAGGTAAGTTGCCCACCGCTCTGCATTTTCAGAATTCATCCTGCCACCGCAACTTACCAAATCACCCGAAGAAAGAAACATATCGGGCTGTTGCAATGCAATAAGTTTTGCGTTTGCATGTGCTGTTGGTGTCCATGGATATTTTTGATGGTCTCCGGCTGTTACTATTTTAACAGTCCGTTCATCGAGGCTCTCCGGCATTGTTCTGAATCGGAAACTGATCCCATGTTCTTTTACCTGATATTCGTATATGGAATTAGGGCGCAGATCTCTTAATTTTACCCTATTGATCAACTCGCTGCGATACCAGAATCCAAATGACTCCCCATTAACAAAAGCCCATGACAAAGTATCAGGGTATATCATACGATATTTAAGCCGGGTATTTAGTAAAGAATCCTTTTCCGGCATCCTGTGCCAGTTAATAACCATTGCCGTGGTGGCATCATAGTCCTCATCAGGAAATCCTTTACTATTTGTTTCAGGATCATACATTCCCCTGTCTTTCCCATCTGTAAATTCAATATAAGTTCGTATGGCTTCATTTTCCCCAAGCTTATGCGTAGCCGGATCATATGCTTTAATGAAAAAAACATTACCAATAATGAAGAATATGGAAAAAATCAGTTTAAACATATTCATTGAGATATAAACTTAATACAATGACGAACAAATTATCATATATTCTGCTTAAAATAATTTTACAATACCCATCCTTCCCTGTATGTTCTCCTGACCCATTCCTCTGCAGAAGCCCTGGCAGGCAGAGTAACATATTGAGTATTAAAGCGTGGCTTGCCGTCTTTCATTTCGAAGGAATTAGATGCAACCACTCTTATATTTTCATTATCGGAAATATTTGTCATTCTCATTTCTTCACCATCCCATTGTAGAATTTTCTTTAA